>JABSSA010000022.1 GCA_013214665.1 Paracoccaceae bacterium | reverse complement strand
CGGTCCAACGCTTTTTCGACGCCCAAGCCGGGCAAAACCTCAAACGCAACCAAACGATCGCCGCCGATACGACGGGTCGTTTCAAAGAATTCGGGCAGTCGGTGCATATCGCTTAGAACCGCCATCATGGATTGCGAAACAGGTTGATAAGGGTGCAGTTTGAACGTGATCTTGGTGATGATGCCCAAAGTGCCTTCGGAGCCGATGAACAGGTGTTTTAGATCGTAGCCCGAGTTGTCCTTGATCAAACTCCGCAGCCCGTTCCAGATGGTCCCATCCGGCAAAACAACCTCAATCCCTAAAACTTGTTCGCGCGTCGTGCCATAGCGCAAGACATTTTGGCCGACCCATTTGTTGCAACAGCACCGCCCAGCGTTGCAGTGCCGCGCGCGCCCCAATCCGGTGCAAAGACTCGATCAACGGCCAGCGCCGCATCTTGCAGGTTTTGCATCACCACACCCGCTTCGACGGTTGCGGTAAAGCCAGATGGATTGATGTCGATGATCCGATTCATACGTGCCAGCGAAAGAACAATCGCGGTTTGCCCTTCCAGCGGCACAGCCATCCCGCAGACATTTGTGTTCCCTCCTTGGCTCACAATCGCGATGTTATGCGCGTGGCAAAGCTTGACGACCGCAGACACGTCTTCGGTTGTTGAAGGGCGAGCTACCAGCAGACAGGGGGCGCCCATATTCTGGATGTCGTTCAGATAGGGTTCTGCTTGATCTGCAAGCACGATGCTTTGCGGATCAAGAATGTCTTTGAGTGCAGACACAAATGCGTGTTGGGTCTGGGTCTCCATGATCCTGACCTTTCCGTCATTTCATAAGGTGAGTGTTAGGCGATGCGGTCCGCCAATGGGCTTTCATCCATTTGAGCGATCAAATGGTGGGTTAATCGTTCGGCGAGGCGTCCGCGCGTTTGGGTGTAGGCGGTATTGTCCCAAAGATTGCGTGTCTCTTTTGGATCGTTCTCCAGGTCGTACAATTCGCCCCAATCTTGACCGTGGTACACTGTATATTTCCACCGCTCCGTCACCAGCGTGCGTACGCGTGCGGGCGAGGTAAAGCCAAGGCGCTTTGCCGGATCGTTGAATTCGATCAATACTTCATCGCGCGGTCCGTCGCCCCCGCGTGTTGCATCCAAAAAGCTTACGCCCTGATTGCCATTGAACGGGGTCAGCCCAGCCCGATCAAGTATTGTCGCGGCCAAATCCACGGTAGAGCACAAGGTCGAAGTTTGGGCAGGAGATGTCTGTTCCGGGTCGGCCCAGATAAAGGGGACACGCGTGATGGCGTCAAAGGGCAGGGCGCCCTTCAGCATCATGTTAAAGTCACCCATGTAATCACCGTGATCGGCGTTGAAACAGACCACTGTATTGTCCAGCTGCCCGGAAGCCTCGAGAGCCTTCATGATTTCGCCCACCGCATCGTCTACGCAGGTTATCATGCCCGCCGTCAGCGCCATCGCTTCTTTGATGTGCCGGGTGTCGTATAGTGCGGCGGTTTGGGGTGAAAACGTCTCGGCTTTTGATTTCCAACTGTCATAAAGCCACTGCATCGGTGGGGTTGGGTTTGTGTGCGCCTCAAATGGCAGTGCCACCTCAAAATCTTCTGGATCGTACATGTCCCAGTATTTGCCGGGGGGATTAAAAGGATGGTGGGGATCCGGGAAACTCACAAAGGCAAAGAAGGGTGCGTCTTCATCTGATCTGGAATGCAGATAGTCTATCGCACGATCCCGCACATAAGCTGTGGGATACACGTCTTCGGGCACAGGGGTTCGGAACGCCTGCGGGCAGGTGTATTCGTGCGGCAGTTCGTTTTCTGGATCTTGCAGCTCTTCCCAGTTTGGCACGTTTTCCCGACCCCACTGCTGATAATGCCCACCGCATTTGTCGCCATGTTCGGTGACCAAATCGACATGCTGATAGCCATAATACGGTGTGGGGATATCATGCCTGTCTGCGCCTTTGTAATGCTCGGCTTCTTCGGCATAGTGATCTTGTCGGGTTGTCTCGCGTGCTTCGGGCACGGCCAGAATGTCTTCCAAATTTGAGCCCCGCGGCGGGCTGCCTGTGAAAGGCTGCAGGTGGCTCTTGCCGATGGCGGCGGTGTGGTACCCCGCTTCAGCCAGCACATCCACAAATGTGCGCGTGCCCTCGTGCATCACGCACCCGTTGTAGCGCAGCCCGTGCAACGTGGGATACCGCCCGGTGAGCAGTGACGCGCGATTTGGCATACAAACAGGCGAAGCGGTCATGAACCTGTCAAACCGGGTGCCGCGCTTGGCGATGGCGTCGATGTTGGGCGTTTTCACCACCGGATGCCCGTAACACCCCAGCCAATCGGCCCTGTGTTGATCTGTTATGAAAAACAGAAAGTTCGGCTGTTTTGCCATAGACGGTCTCTTTTCAGAATTCTGCCGCTATGCGGCGCTGGTGCGCCGATGTCCGATGTGGTGCACCGCCAGTATTGTGACAGCGACTGCGATGCCCCCGAATTGGATCATCTCCGGCCGCGCCATGATAGCGGCGGCTGTGGCCAGACGCGCAGCGATCCAAAAGGGTGTCAGCGGTTTTGCATCATGTGCAGCCAAGGCACTTGCAACCAGATACAGCGCCAGAACTAGGCGTGCGAGCAGCCACAATAGCGTGCCAAGCTGTACGCCGTTTTCGTAACCGGGCAAAGGTGCGCGTGAAGGGCTGGAGGGGTCGATCAAAGCCTGATCCACCAACAGAAGCTCGGGGTAGAAGGCAAAGATGAACGGGATCACGAACATCACGATACCGGATCGTACCGCGCTGAACCCTGTGGCCATTGGTTCGGCCTTGGTGATAGTTGAAGCGGCAAATGCGGCGAGCGCCACAGGCGGCGTGATCGCTGATGCGATTGCAAAGTAGAAGATGAACATGTGCGCCGTGAAGGTCGCAATGCCAAGCCCGATCAACAACGGCCCCATCAGCAACGCGACATTCAGATAAGCGGGCACCGCAGGCATCCCCATGCCCAACAACACTGCCAACAGCATCGTGATGCCCAAGGCGACAAACTGGAACATAACGGAGCCGCTGCCACCCAGGTTGAATGTGGTCAGGAATTTCAAAACGTCGATGGCCACAAAATCGGACAGCCCGGTAAAGTTCAGGCATACGTCGATCACGGTCACAGCCAACAGCATCAAATACAGGGTCGAGATGGTGATCCCAGCTTCGGCGAGCGCATCCAGTAGTTTGCGTGGCTTGGCTCTGAATTCTTTGTCGAGAAACAGCAAGACCAGAACAAAGATTGCGGCCCACCATCCTGTGGCGCCCGCGTCACCGGCGGCGTTCTGGAACACTTGTAAAACCCACGGCAAGCTGTTCACCACGCACCGGTCTCCTTGCATGGCGGCATCCGCGCCCAGAATCCATGCCAGCGGGCCGCAGCCCACCAAGTCTTTTGGCGTCAACAACAGGATCAAGATCAAAAGGATCGGCAAGAAAATCTGGCTGAGGTGCAGTACGTCTGCGCGCGTGATGCGCATATCTTCGTTTAATTCGCCAATGGCCTCGATGCCCTGTTTGCGCGATTGGAACGATGCGCTGAGGAAGAGACACAAGAAATATGCGATCGCTGGCAACGTGGCGGCAATGATCACATCGCGGTAAGGCACGCCCGTCATTGCCGCGAGGATAAAGGCCGCCACCCCCATAACCGGAGGCATGATTGAGCCGCCGGATGATGCAGCAGCTTCCATGCCGCCCGCAAACACCTTGGAAAACCCGCGTTTGATCATCATCGGGATCGTCAGCACGCCGGTGGACAGCACGTTGACGACGGGGCCGCCGGTGATGGTGCCAAACATGGCAGAGCTGACAATGGCGGCGTGGGCTGGGCCACCGCGCAGCTTTCGGGTCCAACGGAATGCCAGTTTGATCAGTGTTTGGCCGCCTGCGGATTTGCCGAACAGGGCGCCAAGAATAATATACGGAAAAACGACGTTCATGATCACATTCATGAAGCGGCCCAGAATGCCCGATGCGTTGTTGACCAGCGCGTCGTGCACATTAGGCACGCCATCCAGGAACGTCCGAGGCTCGCCGCCCAACTTGGTCATCAGGTATTTGTTGATGTCGTCTGGCCCGTGGAAATACCACACCAGAACAGTGCCGATAGTGTAAAGGGCAACCGCAATTGAAATCGCGACCAGAGGCAGCCCCCAGACCTTGATGTTGTAGCCCAGGAAAATCAGGATCGAGATACCCATGATTGCGACCAGACCCACACCCGTTGTGGCGACGCATTGGGTCTTCGACAGTGTCAGGGATCGGCAAGCCCATCGTCTCGGCAAAGTCGATTTCGGCTTTCAAGGTTTCCGCCATGATCCGGGCGCGCTCACCGGTAATGGTGTCGATCAAGCACACGCTGTCGATTTCGATGAGGTAGGTCAGAGAGACCACCCCAGCGGCCACCACAAGGGCTGCGTCCATAAATCCGCCAAACCATGCACGAGCCGTGCCTTTCCAGGCGCGCCACATCGAATGTTTCAACGCCACAATCAGCATCATGATGAAGAATACGATTGGATAGAACCACTCGGTCGAAAACGCCCGCACTTTCAGCTTTTCAACACCTGTGATTGATCGCAACAGATCTTCCCAGCCGGGAATGGAAGGCATGCTGTTCACGAGGCCGATTGCCACGAAAATCAATGCAACAACGTAAAGGGTCGCGTTCGGAAAGAGGCGGACCTCTTTGGGGGTGTCCGGTGAAGCAGTCATGACCTTGCTCTCAGCTGAAATAGGCGCAATGAGCGCCGCCCGCAGTGGGCGGCGCCAAAAGACATTACGTCAGGGGATTAGCCTGCGACGGCGCAGTCATCGAGCTTGTAGCCCGCATCACGCCAAGCACGTGCTGCTGCTGGATGATACTGAACCGGGTTGGCTCCGCACATGCCCTGCATAGGCTCGTCAAACGCCACGGTGTTACCAAACGGCGCTTTGGCCTTCAGGTCGTCCATCGTGGCCACATAGGCGGAGACCAGATCATAGACCAGCTGATCGTCCATATCCTTGTGCACAACCATGCCGCCAACGGTCGAGAACGCGCGGAACGTGTCGTCTTCGGATTTGAACGTCCAGTCTTCGCCCATGGTTGCGCTCAGTTCGGCAATTGGCATCGTGAATGGCGCGCTGCCCGGGGCGACCATGTATTTCTGCATGGCTTCGCCTTCATACACCTCTTTCGGCATAGACCAGCCTGTCATTTTACCGGCTGCAGCGACTGTTGTCAGACGGCTACCTGGGAACAGCTCAGGCAACACAACCGCATCTGGTTCACCGCTGGAGATGATGGAAGAGGCCTGGCCCCAGTTGGCTTGCATCCCTTCATAGCCTTCACCGTCTTTCAGGCCGGTGATGATCTGAATCATGCTGCGCGCATTGGTCAAAGCGCCGCCGCGTGGTGGGCCGTTATAGACCTTGCGACCTTTCAGATCGTCCCAGCCACCAATGTTCTTGGCGTCATAGGCAAAGAGAAAGAAGACACCCAAAGTTACAGGTGTGATCGCGCGCAGGTTGCCTGCGAGCTCTGCGCCTTTTTCCGCGCCCAATGAACCGTAAGGCCCAACGCCGCGACTCATCAGGAATGGCAGGATATAGGGTGTGCCTGCGATATCTGTTTTGCCCTCGGCAACGTTTTGGATCGAGTTTGTGAGGGTCTGCCCATCGGCCAACTGGATGTTGGCGATGCCTTGCGTACCTGCAATCTCTGTCAAGTGTGCTGGTGACAGGTGCACCGCGCCACCTGGGCTTGCGGTTTCCGCTGTCAAATTGGCTTGCGCAAACGCGCCCGTTGCCATGGCCACGGATGCGACCGCTGCCAATACGTGCTTCATCGGTTTCAATGTATCCTCCCTGATATCTGAACCAATTCGTGAATGTTCAATTCCAAAGCCAGTCTCACGCTGAAAGACTGACGGGTGCGTCCTCCTGCGCTGACGTGGTTTCGATGTCTTGATTTGTTTGTTGCAGCAGGTTTGTCGCGGCGTGCAGTTGAACTAGCAGCCGTTTGATTTCTGAGGCGTCAGCGGTCGTGAAATCCCCCATGACATTTGAAACCATGGATTGCGCCCGTGGCCAGATCGCTAAGACTTCCGATTTGCCACTCTCAGTCAGCGAAATCAGCTTTCGACGGCGATTTTCTGGATCGTCGTGCCGCTCAATCAGCCCTTTTTTCTCAAGGCTACCCGCGGCACGGCTGCCGTGTGCGGCGTCAATGGATGTGTGTTGGGTGATATAGGCCAAGTGGGTTGTGCCAAAACGCGCGATCGAAAACATCAATTGCCATTCGATCAAGGGTAGACCGCGTTCGTTCAGAACATTGCGCAACATAGTACGTTGAAACGCAGACGCGATGGCGCGCAGCTTAATCACAAAGAAGTCGTCCACATCATCCGAAGGGATCAAAGCCTCGTGCATCTAGCCCCCATTTGCTTTCGAAACCTTTCAGAGAACTATTATGTAAGTTACAATATATGGCAAGCGCAATATTCGGAAGGTGCCAGATCCACCCGCCTTAGTCGAATGAGATGTGCACCTGCCCAAAATCTGCGAAATCGGCGTGAATTTCGCTGCCTGACGGGCATTCGACGGGGCGGATAAAGCTGCCTGACAAAATGACCTGTCCGGGTTCGATGCTTTGCCCGTAACCGGCCATACGCCGCGCCAGCCAGACGACGCTTTCTACCGGATCATTCAGAACGCCAGCCCCAAGGCCGGTTTCTTCGACTTCACCGTTGCGCGATGTGATGGCCCCGACCCAGCGCAGATCAAACGCATCAATGGCGTGTTTTTCAGCACCCAGAACGATGCCCGCATTCGCGGCATTGTCGCTGATCGTATCATAGACCGTGCGCGCCTTACCGGTCGCCGTATCCTTGCGCACGATCCGGGTATCGAGGATTTCAATCGACGGCGCGACATAATCGGTGGCGGCGATCACGTCATCGCGGGTTACGTCGGCACCGCCCAAGGGTGATTTCATCACAAAGGCAATCTCGGCCTCGATCCGTGGCTGAATGAACCGGCCCTTCGGTACAACCGCGCTCGTGTCAAAGGCCATGTCATCAAACAGAATGCCGCTGTCGGGGATGTCGATGTTTAGCGCATATTGCATCGCCTTGGAGGTCAGACCAATTTTCCAACCGATGACTGACCGTCCTTCGGCCATCTTCGCGCGATAGATCGCGTTCTGGATGGCATAGGCATCGTCCATCCCCATGTCTGGGTGCTCCAGCGTGAGAATGCCAATTTGCTGTCCGGTCTTTTCGGCTTCCAAAAGGGCTGCTGCGGCTGCGGCGTGATCTTCGGGTGTCATACGGCTTCGTCCTCCACGGTGTTGCGCAGGGTGCCGATGCCGTTCACCTCAACTTCCACCACATCGCCAGGTACCAGATAGCGTGGCGGATCAAAGCGCGCGCCAGCGCCCGTTGGCGTGCCGGTCACGATGATGTCGCCGGGCTGTAAGGTCATAAAGGTTGAGATGTATTCGATCTCGCGCCGGATCGGGAACATCATGCGGTTCAGCGTATCGTTTTGACGCTCTTCACCGTTTACGCGCGTGATGATGCGCGCATCATCCAATTGCCCTGCGTCGGTGAATGGCACAATCCAAGGGCCAATGGCACCGGAATTATCCCAGTTTTTGCCCTGTGTTACATTGAATTTCGCGTGCCGCAGCCAATCGCGAATGGTGCCTTCGTTACAGATAGTCAACGCGGCGATATGGTCATAGGCGTCTTCTTGAGAAATCCGCCGCCCGGCTTTGCCAATAACGATGGCCACTTCGCCTTCGTAATCCAGAGTGTGGTTTTCCGGCGGGCGGATCAAAGGCCGGTTATGCCCGGTAAAACCGCTGGCAAAGCGTGGAAAGAGGGACATGTATTTTGGCGCTGCGGTCCCGTCTTTGTATTCTGCATTCCGATCAGGAAAGTTGACCCCAACACAAAGAATGCGCTGCGCGTTGGGCAGGACCATGTCATAGCTTGCTTCTTTGTGGGTGACCGATTGCCCACTTGCTGCGTCTCCCAGCGCGGCGAGGCCGCCGGCCTGCACAGCATCAAGCAACGTGGGCCATTGAGGAAACAACCCCTCTAGCGCAATAAATCCGTCATCCGTGACCGCGCCATAATGGCGCGCGCCCTCAGTGGAAAAGGTGGCAAAACGCATCGTGATCCTCGTTATGGTGCAATGATCGGCGTCGCCGCCAGTTCGCTGTCTTTTGGTTCAGCGCCCACAAAATTTGTTCCGTGCTTGAACCAGCTTTCTGGAGCTGGAGCCCCCCAGAGCGTTTGGCGCTGTGGGTCTTTCAGGTCCCATTTGATCGGTTCATGATCCGGATCAACCGTTTGATAATCCGAGCAATAGATTTCAATTCGGTGGCCATCGGGGTCAAGGATATAGAGGAAAAACGCATTGGAAATCCCATGCCGTCCCGGCCCGCGTTCGATGTTGGCCATATAGCCCGTGGATGACATCAGATCGAGCAGATCAATGATGTTCAACGGTGTTGGCACCCAAAACGCCACATGGTGCATCCGGGGGCCTGTGCCGTTGGTAAAGGCCATATCGTGCACACCGCCTTTGCGGTGCATCCACGCCGCCCAAAGGCGTTTGCTCTCTTCATCTTCGGTATATTCGGTCACCCGAAAGCCGAAATCGCTGTAAAAGGCGACGCTGGCATCCACATCATGGCTGAACACGTTGAAATGGTCGATCCGCAGCGGTTTGACCCCGTGGTACAGCGCGTATTTCTGATGGATGGGCTCCAGCCGATCCATCTTGTGATAAAACTCAAGCGGAATGCCCATGTTGTCAGAGGTCAGCAATGTGCGGCCCTGATAGGGGCGTTCCACCCAAGATGTCGGGCGGCCCTTGCTTTCGAAGTAGGCCTGCGCCTTGTCCAAATCGTCTTCGTCAAACGTTTTGAAACCCATCACTTCAACGGTCCCGGGCATATCAGATTTTTGCAGGATCACACAGTGATGCCCGCGTTCTTCCATCGCGCGCAGATATACATGCGTGTCCGAGGCATCGGTGATCTGAAAGCCGAGAATGTCGGCATAAAACTTGGTCGACACCTCCAGATCGCGCACGTTCAGGCAAACGTGGCTCAGGCGGATTGTGTTGAAGTCGGGATAGAGATTGGGAGCCGGTACAGGCATCAAAGCGCTCCTAATTTGGTGATTTTATGTTGCCCGGTGGCAAAGCCGATGTGCTTTTGTTCCATGTAGAACTCAAACGACCAATCGCCGCCGTCGCGACCGATGCCGCTGGCTTTGACGCCACCAAAGGGTGTTGGCAGGTGGCGGACATTTTCGGAATTGACCCAGATCATCCCCGCCTCCAGCTTGTCGGTAAAGCGCAGCGCGCGGGTCAGATCGTTGGTCCAGACATAGCCGGTCAGGCCGTAAAGCGTGTCATTGGCCAGCGCCAAAGCTTCGTCTTCTGTGCTGAACGGGATCGAGGTCAACACCGGACCAAAGATCTCTTCTTGCGCGATGCGCATGGCGTTGTTGGCTCCAGTGAACAGCGTGGGTTTTACGAAATACCCGGCGTCCCCCACGGTTTCGCCACCGGCGGCAATGGTGGCGCCGTCTTGCTTGGCGATGTCGAAATAGGATGTGACCTTGTCAAAATGCTCTTGCGTGACGAGTGGGCCAATCTCGGTCTTTGGATCCAGCGGGTGGCCGACCTTGATGTTGTTCACCCGCTCCACCAGCTTGGCTTCAAATTCTTCGCGGATGGTGTCTTGCACCAGAAGACGCGAAGAAGATGTGCAGCGTTCGCCATTGATGGAATAGATCATAAAGATCACCGCATCGAGCGCCCGGTCCAGATCGGCATCGTCAAACACAATCACCGGGTTTTTGCCGCCCAGTTCCAGATGATTGCGCTTGAGCGTGTCGGCGCCTTGTTTGGTGATCAGGCTGCCGGTGCGGCTTTCGCCAACAAAGGCAATCGCCTTGATCTTGGGATGTTCGCACAGGGCCTTGCCCGCGCCTTCGCCAAAGCCGTTTACCGTGTTGAGAACACCCGCAGGCAACCCGGCCTCTTCCGCGATTTCCACAAGCAACCGTGCCGTCAGCGGCGACGCTTCGGCAGGTTTGTGCACCACGGTGCAACCCGCCGCCAAGGCCGGCGCGATTTTCCAGGTGGAGAGCATGAAAGGCGTGTTCCACGGCGTGATCACCCCCACCGGTCCGATCGGCACGCGTGTGGTGATGTTCATCAGGGTGGGCGATTTCAGATGCTGGCCATCGCGGGCCTGAATCACCTGATCGGCAAAGTACCGAAAGTTCTCCGCCCCGCGCAGCGCGGCTTTAGACATGAATTTATACGCCTGGCCTGTGTCCCAGCATTCACACAAAGCGATCTCTTCGGCGCGCGCCTCAATCGCTTCGGCAATGTTGATCATGATCTTGCGGCGTTGCGTGGCGGGCATGTCGCGCCAATCAGCAAAGGCATCGTGTGCCGCCTGCGCGGCCGCATCAATATCGGCGGCCTGCCCGTGGGCCACATCGCAGATCACGCTTTTGTCGACCGGCGAGGTGGTTTGAAACACACCGCCTGATCCGGGCACATCAGCGCCAGCGATCCGGTTGGGGATACCCGTGGTGCGGAACCGGTCAAGAAACCCGTTCAGCTTTTCAATATTGGTGTCGAGTGCGCTCATGAGGGCTCCTTCAGGTGGTCACGAACATTTCCGAATTTCGGGGAAAGCGATGCGTCGATGTCGCGCATCTCGGCGGAGAGGGCGATGGAATGCTGTTCCATCGCGGGCGCCATAAAGTCTTTGAGGGCGACGAAGACACGGGCAATCGCGTCTTCCTTTACGTCTTGCGCGCGTCCTTCGCGGAGCCGTACCGACAGATCGACAAACCCGTGTTTGGCGTCGCCATCGGCCATTGCCACATGATCCACCCGGGTTGCGCGCACNCGGATGCCTGCGGTGGGGAACGTCTCAATCGTTGCGGCCGTCGCGCGGATTGCTTCGCACAAGGCGCTCATGTCGACGACGTCCTCCAGATTGGCAGAGTACTCGATGTGGAAATGCGGCATGTCAAAAACCTTTAACATGTTAACTGTTGCGATGTTAATTGAAGCTGCCTTAATGTGTCAAGGCAAGGCGCTGGCTATTTGGCGCAGGCTCTGTTGGGGATCATATGTCATCAAATTTGCCATCCACGTCGCGCTCTTTGCCTATCGCACTGATACTGGCGCGCGAGGCGGTGATGGCCCCTATCCGCGACATGTTGGCCGAATCGAATATCACGGAACAACAGTGGCGCGTGCTGCGTATGTTGAATGAACACGGCCCCCAAGACGCCAGCACCTTGGCACGTCGCTCAGGGTTACTGGCCCCAAGCCTGTCACGGATCGTCGCGGCGATGGAGGCCAATGGTCATCTCGTGCGTGAGCCGGATTTGGAAGACCGGCGAAAACAGAGACTCGCAATGACAGAAAAGGGCGCGGCCATCATCGCGCACCATTTAGAAGATGCAGGCCGCATCGCACGCCGATTCCGCACTGCCCTGGGCGATGAGGATTTCGACCAATTGCTGGACCTGCTGCACAAGGTGGCCCGCGAGGTCGCCGAAGATGCAGGCGACAGCCCAAAACCCTAAGCCCCAGCGACCGGCGCAAGGGCTATTCTGACCAACTAAGGGGATTTTGGTAGCGGAGGAGGGACTTGAACCCCCGACACGCGGATTATGATTCCGCTGCTCTAACCAACTGAGCTACTCCGCCACGCAGGGGCGTCACGTAAGCCAGCGCCTCAAAGGCGTCAAGAGGGAATCATGGCTTCCAACTGCGCACGGTCTCGATCATCAGGCTGACGTTCTCTGGATCCGCATCGGGGGTGATCCCGTGACCCAAATTAAAGATATGCGGCCCCTTCGAAAATGCCGCCACAATGGCCCGTGTTTCATCGACCAACGCATGCCCGCCGGTCACCATATGGGATGACGCGAGATTGCCTTGCACGCAGCCGTCGACCTGCACGTTTTGCGCGGCCCAATCCGGGGAAACGGAATTGTCGAGAGCCACGCAATCCACGCCCGTTGCGGCATGGAAGCCAACATACCCGTTACCCGCTTCGCGCGGGAAGCCAATCACCGGAATGCCAGGGTGGCGCGCCTTGATCTCTTGCGTGATCCGTTTCGCAGGCGCGACAGCATAGCGTTGGAAATCCTCACCCGAGAGCGATCCGGCCCAGCTGTCAAAAATCTTGATAACTTCGGCACCCGCTTCGATCTGTTGGCTCAGATATTCGATGGTTGCCTCGGTTATCCGATCCATCAACGCCTCAAATACAAGGCGATTCTCAGCCTTGAGTGCGTGTGCGGGCCCCTGATCCGGTGTTCCACGCCCAGCGATCATATAGGTGGCCACAGTCCATGGCGCGCCCGCAAACCCGATCAGAGTGGTTTCCGCCGGCAATTCTTGCGACAGGATGCGCACCGTTTCATAGACAGGGGCCACCGTGTCGTGAATTGCGTCCGCCGGTTTCAGCGCGTCAAATTCACCTTGGCTTGTGATCGTCGACAAGCGCGGCCCTTCGCCAGTGACAAACCACAGGTCCGCCCCCAACGCTTGTGGAACCAGCAGGATATCCGCAAAAAGGATCGCCGCGTCAAAGCCATAGCGGCGAATCGGTTGCAGTGTAACCTCTGCCGCCAGTTCGGGATTGTAACAGAGAGACAGGAAATCCCCGGCCTGCGCCCGCGTCGCCCGGTATTCTGGCAAATAACGGCCCGCCTGGCGCATCATCCAGATCGGAGGCGTGGCCTGCGTTTCACCTGCGAGGGCTTTCAAAATAGATTTTGTTTGTGTCATATCTTTCATATCGCACCGCCTTAGGCCTCACTCCACCCAAACAGGATAGCAGTTGTCAACATAAGTTGACAGTTCTAAAGATAAACATATGACAGTGCGACTTCCTTCCCCTTCCACGCCGCTCAACATCGGCACGCGTGGATCACCGCTTGCCTTGGCGCAGGCTTACGAAACACGTGACCGTTTGGCGCAGGCCTTTGATTTGCCGCTGGATGCGTTTGAAATTGTTGTGATCAAGGTCACCGGTGACGCGATCCAGGACCGCCCGTTGAAAGAAATCGGCGGTAAGGGTCTGTTCACCCGCGAGATCGAAGAAGATCTGTTGGCCGGTAAGATCGACATCGCCGTGCATTCGATGAAAGACATGCCAACGGTGCAGCCCGAGGGGCTGTTGCTGGACACGTATTTGCCGCGGGAAGATGTGCGGGATGCATTCGTCTCCCCTGCGTTAAGCGGGTTGAAGGATTTGGCTCAAGGCGCGACCGTTGGAACTTCGAGCTTGCGGCGTCGGGCGCAATTGCTGGTGCGGCGGCCTGATCTGAACGTGGTGGAGTTTCGCGGTAACGTGCAGACAAGGCTGAAGAAATTAGCTGATGGCGTCGCTGAAGCAACGTTTCTGGCCTGCGCTGGGTTGAACCGGTTGGATATGGCGGATGTGCCGGCAACGCCAATCGCGCCCGAAGACATGTTGCCCGCTGTCGCCCAAGGGGCCATCGGCATCGAACGTCGCGCGGATGACAGCAATACGGCTGAAATGCTCGCCGCGATTCACGACACGCCGACCGGTCAACGCCTTGCCGCAGAACGATCTTTCCTCTTTACCCTCGATGGATCTTGCGAAACCCCAATTGCGGGTCTGGCAGAGCTGGATGGCGGCACTGTGCGCTTGCGTGGTGAAGTTTTGCGCCCTGATGGCAGCGAAGCGTTGGCGGACGCCCGTGATGGCGCAATAGAAGACGCTGCAGCGATGGGCGAAGATCTGGCTAAGTCGCTTTTGGCGCAGGCGGGTGAGGGATTCTTCGACTGGCGCTAGGCCTCGCAACGCAGGGTCTTTCTTGACGCATTGGGTCTTCATGGCCACCTTTAATCAAGGAGGCCTAATGCGATGACGGCTGGCGCACAGTATCTCACACGCGAAGAGATCCGCACTTTGGCGGAGCGGTCCGATGCAATGGGCGCGGCTATCTTGTTGCATTGTTGGGCCGTGATCTTTGGAGCCATTGGCCTTTTTGCGCTTTTTCCCAATGTAGTGACCTTTGTTTTGGCCGTGATGCTGATCGGCTCGCGCCAATTGGGTCTGGCCATTTTGATGCATGAAGCGGCGCACATGGCGTTGTTTAAGAACCGGAAATTAAATGACTTTGCGGGCGAATGGCTGTGTGGTCGACCGATATTGGCTGAGCTGCAGGCCTATCGGCATTACCATCTGACCCATCACCGGTTCACACAAACGGACAAAGACCCCGATCTGGTCCTGAGCCAGAAATTTCCCACGACGCGTGCGTCGATGATCCGCAAGTTCCGCCGCGATTTGACAGGCCAGACGGGCATCAAACAATTGCTCGCGCAGTTTGTCATGTCGTTCCGTTTAGCTGGCGATGACGAGGCGGTTGAAGCGGCGCAAAGCGATGCGGCGCAGGCGTTTAAGGCGCGTGATTTGTGGCTGTCTTTCCCGGTCTTTTTCGGGATTGCGCTGGTGATCAGCTTGATTGGCGATTGGTGGTGGGGATTGGCGTTTTGGGTGCTGCCGTATTTGACGTGGTTTCAGTTTGTTTTGCGGGTGCGCAACATTGCCGAACATGGGGCCACCGAAGAATCGGATGACCCGTTCAAAAACGTGCGCACGACTCTTGCGGGCCCTGTCGCGCGGACCTTTGTGGCGCCCTATTGGGTGAACTATCATCTGGAGCATCACATGGTAATGCATGTGCCCTGCTGGCGCTTGCCAAAGATGCATAAGGCCCTGATTGATAAAGGCTTTGGCGATCAGATGAACATCGCGCCGGGCTATGGTCATGCGTTGACGGAAGCCGGATGGCGCAACGTTTGATGTGCCGTAGGCTGGGCTTAGCGGATGCTGCGGCGGCTGAAACCCTCTATGCGGAATTGGTGGGCGATGAGCCGATTGATATCGGCCGTTTTTCATCCATTTTAGACCATTCCGGTTCCACGATCTGGGGGGCTGAACGGGATGGGCAGGTGGTGGCGATGGTGACGCTGCACCTGTTGCCGAATGTGACGCAGGGGGGCCGGCCCTACGGGTTGATCGAAAATGTCGTGACGCTGCGCGCCCATCAAGGAAGCGGCGCAGGCCGTGCCGTGATGCAGGCGGCGATTGATCATGCTTGGGCCGAGAATGCCTACAAGATTATGCTGCTGACCGGGCAAGACACTGGAGTCAAAGGTTTTTACGAGCGGCTTGGATTCCGGGCCGATCAGAAGTTTGGGATGCAGCTCAGGCGCGTGCCGCCGCGCCGAGTTGCCCAATAAGCCATCTTTACACCGTTAACTATTTGTTAATAAATTCCCCCATAACGGGAGGATTCGTTTTATGAAATCTATTTGTCTTGCACTGTGTCTTGCGGCGTTTCCAAGTCTTGCGGGATCAGCAGACCTTTCTGGGTTTGATCGTGATTCAATACTGCGCAGCGCATCAGCGCCATTGGTTTCACATAGCGGTGGATGCAGGAAATCATCTCCAAGAGGGCAATGCTGTCACGCGGGCTCTAAGCCTCTGCATTGCCACAAGTAGATTAAGACTTCGTTGCCTAAACCCACTTGGCCAACGGTGGCAGGCTCATCAGCACGGCGTTGGCGTCGTGGCCGGTTTCCAAGCCGAATTTGGTGCCACGGTCATAGACGAGGTTATATTCGGCATAGAGACCCCGGTGCACCAGCTGGGCGTCTTTGTCTGCGTCGTCCCACGCCTGCACCCGCCGTTTTTCGACCAGTGGCAAATATGCGGGCAAAAAGGCGCGACCGATATCCTGGGTCATGACAAAGTCAGCTTCCCAATCGCCAGAGCATTGGTCATCCATGAAAATGCCCCCCACGCCGCGCGCACGCCCGCGGTGTGGGACATAAAAATACTCGTCAGCCCAAGCTTTTAAGCGTGGATATTCGTCGGTTCCGTGCGGGTCCAAATGCTCTTTTTGGGTGGCGTGAAAATGCGCGGTGTCTTCGTCATATTCGATGCAGGGATTCAGATCAGAACCGCCGCCGAACCACCAGGCGTGAGGGGTCCAGAACATGCGTGTGTTCATGTGCACAGCGGGGGCATGGGGGTTTTGCATATGGGCCACCAGCGAAATCCCTGAGGCCCAAAACCGAGGGTCATCCTTCATGCCGGGAATCCCCTTGCGCGCGGCCATCGCCATCTGCGCGCGTTCGCCCAACGTGCCGTAGACGGTGGAGACGTTGACACCCACTTTTTCGAAAACACGCCCGCCGCGCATCACGCTCATCAAACCGCCACCTGCATCGCTGCCGTCGTCAGAAGTGCGTTTTGTTTCAGTAACTTCAAAGCTGCCTGCCGCATGGTCAGACATGGGGCCAGCGGTGTGTGTGGCTTCCAAATTTTCAAAGGCCGCAACGATTTGGTCGCGCAATTCGCGGAACCAGGCGGCGGCGCGGGTTTTCTGGGCATCAAACTGTTCGGTCATTGTATGTGTCCTCTTTGGTTGACACTTTAGTCCAGGACGCCGCGCAGGTAAATTGACAGAAATCGCGATGCACAAGGCGTATGCCTCTTGTGCACAGCCTGTGCACCGAAATCAGTGAACAGGTGCGTCAACCGGGTCAAGCAGGCTGCGGCCGCCATCAACGGTCAGCACTTCGCCAGTGACAAAGCTGGAACCATCAGAGGCCAGAAATTGCACCGCATCGACAAGCTCATTCGGGCTGGCAATGCGGTTGAGCGGTGTGCGCGCTTCGATATCGCGGCGCAGTTCGGGGTTATCCTTGATTGCGCCCTGCAAAGAGGCCGACATCACCGAGCCAAAGGCCACCGCATTCACCCGGATACGATGGGGGGCCAATGTCAGGGCCAGACCGCGCGTCATCTGTTCCAGACCGGCAGAGGCGATGGAATAGGCCAACAGTTCGGGTCGGGTTTGGTGGGCCGCGATTGACGACAGATTGATGATTGAGCCCACCGGGCCCTCTTCTTTGGCTTCGCCTTGCTTGATCATGCGCTTGGCCACTTGTTGGGTCAGGCGATAGGACGTCATCAAATTCTGCTCCAGCATGGTTTCGATACTGGTGTCTTCGGGATCAAGCGGATCGCTTTGCAGCACCTGGCGCGAAGCGTTGACCAGGATGTCGACCTGGTCAAAGGCGTCGATGGTGGCCGAGAGCAGGTTGGCAATGGTGAGGCGTTGGCGCAGATCGCCCGCAAAGTACCGCATGTTGCTGTCTTCTTTGGGTTCGCCGATTTGCTCGGCCAGCCGCTTTTCATCCATATCGGCGCACATCACATTTGCCCCGTGCTGGGCAAAGTTACGTGCGATGGCCAGACCGATCCCGTTGGCTGATCCGGTGACGATCGCCGTCTTGCCGGAAATGGAAAATGACATGGTCTGCCCCCTGGGTCACAGCTCGCTTTTAGCGGCGCGTTTTCCTTGGTCGTTCCGCCACCAGCAACTTGAACCGGGCATCGCCACCCAAATCAACGATTTTCGTGAATGTTTCAGACAAAACATCTTCGTAAGGCAGGTGGCGGTTGGCGACCATCCACAGGTGGCCGTTGGGTTTGAGCATCCGCGCCGCCGCTTTGATAAAGGCTTGCCCCAAGGCGGGATCGGGTTTGCGGTCTGTGTGAAAGGGCGGGTTTATCACCACGGCGTCCACCGGCGTATCGGGCCGCCAGGTGGTGGCATCGGCCCAGTGAAACTGGGCACGGTTATCGGTTATGTTGTGCTCTGCACATGCCAGCGCCATGTGATGCGCTTCGACCACGTCGAGATGTGAGACATCTGGCCGGGTCAGGATATGCGCGCTGAGAAAACCCCAGCCTGCGCCAAGATCCGCCACGCGCGCGCCGATGCGGTCGGGCAGAACATCAGCCAACATGGCCGAGGCCGGATCAATGCCGTCAGCCGAGAAAACACCCGGTGCAGTCCAGAAACCGCCATCTGTGAGCGCGGGACCGGCGGCCCAATCGGCAAATGTCGATGAATCGACATCGGTCAGCCAGAAGAGTTTGCCGTGCGCTTTGGAGATAACGCCCGCCGGGATGTGCCGCGTTTTGACCGCTTTGAGGACAGATTCGACACCATCGGTTTTTTGTCCGTCGATCAGGACTTGGCTTGCCGATTGTGCCGCTTGCGCGATCAGCGCGAAGGCTTCGACTTTTGAGCGGGGCAGGCAGACAAGCGCCACATCACAGCGCAGATCATCTGATGCAGTTGGGGCCACGGCATAGCCACGGTTGGCCCAGGCATCCTGCGCCGGTTTGAAAGGCTGCATGATGGTGGTGCTGTATGGGGAAAATCCGGGCAAATCCGCTGCCGCAGTGGGATGAAGCACCAAGGCTGAGGCGCACCCGTCCAGCGGCCCGCCTTCGGGCGGGAGCAAAGCCAAGCGCGCGCCAATCATGTGGTCAGTCTTCTTTTTCCATGGTGCATTGCAGCGGGTGCTGATGCCGACGTGCATAGTCCATCACCTGCGCCACCTTGGTTTCCGCAATTTCGTGGCTAAAGACGCCCACAACCGCGAGACCTTTTTTGTGCACGGTCAACATGATTTCGACAGACTGGGCGTGGTTCAGGCCAAAGAATCGCTCAAGAACATGCACGACAAATTCCATTGGCGTGTAGTCATCATTCAAGAGCAGCACCTTATAAAGCGGTGGCCGCTTGGTTTTTGGCTTCACATCGGTGACGACGGTTGTATCGCCGTCTTCATCGTTGTTTTGCGCCATCATGTGCAAAGGGTGCAGCATTTCAGCCCTTGTTTCGGAATCGCGTACGTGGATGCTTGATCAGAGCTATATAACGCAGTGGCGGGCCGGGAAAAGGGGCAGTGGTCATATGATCGCAGAACATGTGACATGTATCGCGTTTGACGCAGATGACACGCTTTGGCACAACGAGCGATTTTTCAAGCTGACGCAGGCGCGATTTGCAGAGCTTTTGGCGCCTTACGCGCCCGGGCATGACCTGGATGCGCGCCTGATGGCGGCGGAACGGCGCAACATTGGGCACTATGGTTTTGGCATCAAAGGGTTCGTGCTGTCGATGATCGAAACCGCGCTGGAGGTGACAGACAACGCTGTGCCAGGCGCAGTGATCGCGGAATTATTGGAGGTCGGGCAGGATATGCTGCGCCATCCGGTTGAGCTGTTGCCGCATGCGCGTGCCGCTGTGGAAGCGGCGAAGCGGCGCGGCATGGTGATGATGATCACCAAAGGGGATTTGCTGCATCAAGAACAGAAGCTCGCACAATCGGGTTTGGGAGAGCTTTTTGATGCGGTTGAGATCGTATCGGACAAAACGCCCGAGGTTTATGCTCAGATTTTCAAAACGCGGGGTATCGCACCTGAGGCGGCTGTGATGGTGGGCAATTCGGTTAAGTCGGATATTTTGCCCCCGCTGGCCTGTGGGGCTTGGGCCGCGCATGTGCCGCATGATTTGGAATGGGATTTTGAAAAAGCGGATGTGCCTGCAGATCACCCGCGATTCACCGCGATGGCGCATCTGGGTGATTTGGTCGATGCGCTGCGGGATGGATGACACATTCTTGCCACAATCGCACGTTTAGTTGCTTACCCGCTGAGCATCACAACATCTTTGATCGGCGCCTTTACAAAAATTGCTAACGCCCTGAAACAAACGGCTTTGTGCAAAAGGCCTTGTGTGTTAACGATTGGGCATAATTACAAGCCGCGCAAACAGCGGTTGAGGCAGACAAGGCAGTTTTCTCATGACACGACGCAGGGCTATTGCGCCTTTCGTTTGGTTTTTATTCGTATTCGGGCTGTGCTTTTGCGCGGTCCAAGCTGTTGCGGCACCCTATGCGGCTTTCGTGATGGACGCCCGCACGGGTGAAGTCTTGCATTCCCGAAACGCCGATACTCGTTTGCACCCTGCGTCACTGACCAAAATGATGACCCTTTACATTGCTTTTGAGGCGGTGGAGCGAGGCGAGATTTCATTGGACAAGGCGATCAAGATTTCCAAAAGAGCCGCCGCCGAGCCCCCTTCGAAACTGGGCCTCCGATCCGGCAGCCGGATCAAGTTGCGCTACCTTATTCGTGCCGCGGCGGTGAAATCTGCCAACGATGCGGCCACTGCAATTGCCGAAGCCATTTCAGGTTCCGAAGCGGCCTTTGCCCGGCGGATGAACCGCACCGCAAAGGCGCTGGGCATGACGCGAACCACGTTCAAGAACGCGCACGGGTTGACCGAGGCGGGGCATCTTTCGACAGCGCGCGATATGTCCATTCTGGGGCGGCGGATGCTGTATGATTATCCGCAATACTACAACATCTTCTCGCGCCAATCGACGAGCGCGGGCATTCGCAACGTGACCAATACCAACCGCCGGTTGCTGCAAAGCTATCGCGGTGCGGACGGGATCAAAACCGGGTACACGCGCGCCGCTGGCTTTAACCTAGTGTCCAGCGCCAAGCGGGGCAACGAACGGGTGATTGCCACCGTTTTTGGTGGCAAGTCTTCAGCCTCGCGGAACGCGCGGGTGGCGGAGCTGTTGGATCTTGGGTTCCGGCGGGCGCCGTCCAACGCGCCTTTGCGGAAACCGGATTTGCCAGCCTATGTAGGCAATTCCGGGATTGGTTCGGGAAAAACGGTGCGTGTGAGCGGGGTTACAACGAAATCCAAACGCCCGGTGCTGCGACCCGGACATCAGCCCGGGCCTGAGGTTTTGTTGGCCGGTGTGGCGCCTTCGGACAAAGCCAATGTGGACGCCACAGATATCGCGACCGCGGTGGCCCTGGCGCAGAGTGCGCCGGTGCGCAAGCTAACCCCGGAACAGCAGCGTATCGCTTCGGTGCGGCCGTCCGTGCGGCCCGATCCGGTGAAGCCCTACGAGCCCCAGACACAGGTCGTGACGCGGCTTTCCACATCCGGTGGGCGGCATTGGGGGGTGAACGTGGGCAGCTATCCCAGCCGGTTCAAGGCGGAAAAGGTGCTGTTGCAGACGGCGTTGGTCGAGATGTCGACACTGGATGGCACATTGCGCAAGGTGGTCAAGCGCAGTCGGGGCTATGACGCGACATTCATGGGCATGACCCGCGATACGGCCGATCTGGCGTGCCGCCGCTTGCAGGCGCGCAATTTGACCTGTTTCATGGTGGGTCCAGCGTCTTAAGATGAAGGCTCGCCATGCGCCTCAGCCGCGGCGCGTTTGATCCATTTGACGAACGCCTTGAGAGGCGCCCTCATCGCGCCCGGCCGGGTGACAACGTAATACCCTGCCCCTTCCAGATCCGCCTGATCCAGCAGCATCAGGCGATCCGCAGCCAGATCCGCCTCCACAAAGCAACGCACGGTCACGGCCAAACCCTGACCATCGCGGGCACCATCAAGCAACAGGTTTCCCGGCACCCGTAGAACTGGCCCCTGCCGCGTGAGGTTTGCGCCGCGCGCTTCCAGCCAGTTCTGCGCCTCGGTGCGCCCGATCTCTTCCAGCCAGGGGACGTTGGCGAATTCGGTGTAAGGTTTTCCTATGAGTTTCCGCGCCAGCGATGGCGCGCCCACCAAAACAAGGGGGGAGGCGATCAGCATCTCTTCGTCAAGGCCTGCCCAGCCGCCCGTGCCGTGCCGGATGGCCACATCGACCCCACCGGGTTCCAGCGTCACGATATGCGGCGTCGGGTTGATCATGATCCCCACATCGGGGTGCAGATCCCGGAACTCGGCCAGCCGTGGCATCAACCAAGCGGCGGCAAAGCTGGGCGTGGCTGTTATGTGCAGCGGGCGATCCTGATCGTATCCGGTGAGCGCTTGGGCCGCCTGGATCATCAGGCCAAACCCCTCTTGGGCCGCGCGGGCCAACATCTCGCCCTCGGGCGTCAGGGTCATGGAGCGCCCGCCGCGTATCATCAGTGCGGTGCCAAAGTGGGCTTCAAGCGCGCGGATATGCTGGCTGATGGCCGGATGGCTGACGCCAAGCGCATCTGCGGCGGCGGTCAGGTTGCCGGTTTCCGCGTAGGCGGCAAAGGCCCGAAGGCTGGAAAGAGGAGGCAGGCTGCGCCAATCCATATGTAAGCCTTACTTACATGTTGTATTTATCCATGAGTCGCAATTTGGGGTGGCGAAGTCAATATTGGCATCAGACGACATCACTCAGGAGACGATAAGATGTTCAAGATTGCAGCCGATACCATGCTCTATACAGCCTTTTTGAGGCGCCCACGCGAGATAAGCTGGGCGCTACCAGAGGCGGCTTCGCCCAAGCGGGTGCGCCGCTGAAAGGGTGGTTTGTGAAAGTTTTGTTGCTTTGGGGCGCTCCTGATATGTTTTGGGGGCGCCCGGTGGTGTTGTAAAGTCGCGCGCGGGCCGGACAGGGGCGGTTTTCAGTGCTAAAGTTGTAAGGCGGCGGATGTCCGCTACGAGCCCAAAGTGCAAAATTCTGCATCTTGTATGGATGGCTGGGACGCGCGGTTTGCTGACATTGTCGCATGCAAGGTCGGTCCAGTGCTGACCTTGACTATGAAAACAAATATTGCCGTGGAGCATCCCGAAAGCCGACATTGCTCAACTACGGAGAGCCAATCTTATGTTAATAGGTAACCAAAAATGATCGAGAAAATAGTCTTCCGGAGAGCTGCGCGTCACAGCGGTGACACGGTCGGTGCGCAAGGTCGATCACAATTCCACTCCTCAGCGTCCAATGGAAAACACCTGCGATTGCGTTGCGCCTAAAAAGCACTTGCACGAACCTGCCCCGGCGTTCGTCCTAGTTTTTGTCGAAACACGTCCGACATGTGGCTTTGAGAAGAAAAACCGCAGTCAAATGCAACCTTTGATGCGGAGGCGTCCGTGGCCGTAAGCATAGTCCGTGCGCTTTGGATCCGGGTTTCCAAAATGAACTGGTAAGGCGTCGCTCCCTTTCGTGCTTTCAGACCTTTACGAAGGATCGCCGGGGTGACGCCAAGAGTGTTTGCCAGATCAGTGATCTCGATTTTTCCTTGCATGTTGTCTCTGATGTATCGTTCCAGCTTTTCCAAAGCAGCATCTGACAAAGCACCAGAGCCAGACTTGGGTCCGTCTTTCTCGACCAATACTTCCCTCAATAATTCTGCAACCACAGCGTCAGCGATTGCTTCGACATAGAACGCGCTCATATGCGCCCCGCTGTTAAATCGATCGAGCAGTGACGAGACGAGGCCTGTGAGCAGATTTGATTGTAGCCGAGACACCAATCCGTCTGGTAACTCCGTCAGTTCCCCAAACTCTGTTGGTAGCATGTTTGAAAGACGGTCCTTGGAAAACACCAGATATTCGATTTCGCCTTGGCTTTTGAGTTTCGCATCAAACTCTGAGTTCGGCTGAGAAAGGATGATCTGGCCTTGTTGGATTGTGCGCCGACCGTATGCCATTTGTCCTGAGGCAAAGTATTCAACTTCAAATGGCCGTCTGACGATGCCAATACCCAAGTGATCAGAAGACTCCACACTGTATTTTCCAGCGGGGTAACTGAATTTCGCTGCAGACAGCCCGACCTGCGGCAAGTCCATGTTAACCTTGCCACGAAAACCACTGCTTTTCTTCAGGTCGTCCCACTCATGTTCAAATTCGATGCAACCGGGCTTACACGCTTCTGCTAGATGTTCCATATCAAAAGCACCTGTTGAAAATCTGTGTCTGGAAGGGGTCCAGAACCAACTGCACGGACTTTGAGAGGTCAAGGCGGGTTGGCGTAAGTCTCTCAACCAAATAGCCACGTGGCCGACAAAATCGCGTAAATGCCATTTCTTCCCTCTCCTTTGCGTCACGGTGGTGCCATTTGATGCGGTGGCGCACCCAAAAGGTGGTGTGCTGTTCCATCTCGACAAAGCAGAAGTTCTAAGCTTATGGTTTAGACAAGCTAACCTGTAGGTTTGGATTTACATTGCCGCTGTCAAGACTGCCTTCTCTGCTGAGCCTTCGTGCTTTTGAAGCTGCTGCGCGCCGCGGCTCAATGAAGGACGCAGCGTCCGAACTCGCAGTGACGCCGGGCGCGGTGAGCCAGCAAATCAAATCCTTGGAGGAAGACCTGGGTGTTCAACTCTTTCTGCGTAAAACGCGTGCTATTGAACTGACGGACGAGGGGCACAAGCTGCAGCCGGAGGTGACGGATAGCTTCATGAAACTGCGGCATGCGGTCGATCAAGTCAGACCAAAAGATACAAATGATCTCACGATCTACGCTGCAGGTATGATCATCCGCAATTGGTTGCTCCCCCATCTGCATGGATTTTCGGAAAGTGCGCCAGATGTAAAAACGAACGTCAAAACCCTCCATAGCTGGGAGGACTTTCAGTGCGGAGACGGAGAGGTCGCTTTTCGCTTGTCTCGAAAGCCGCCGCAAGATCTCCATTCGCGATGCATCCACCGGCTGGTTTTGATACCACTTGCGTCGCCAGAGTTTGTCGCAGAGCACCCCGTTTCCTCTGCGAAAGACATGCTGAACTTGCCACTTCTCGAAGACGTCGTTTTTGAGTTGTTTAGTGGCAAGTCAGGCTGGGAAAGCTGGTTCGACGCGGCGGGTCTTGATGTGGAAAATCCAGACTATGCAATGTCATTTGACCCATTTTCAGCGGACTACGCGCTCGACATGGCTCTCGAAGGCAAAGGAGTCATTCTGGGCTGGTCAATCCAAGTCTATCAAGCACTGGCGCAGGGTCGGCTGCGTATGCTCTGCGGCCCTTTGCTCGAAACGGATTTCCACTATTATATTGTGTGCAACGAAGCAGAGGCCGAGAAACCGCAGGTCAAAGCGTTCATGGACTGGGTTCAAAAAGAGGCGGCGCTGATGTCCACATTGAGATCAATGAAACCTGGCGCAGCCTAGTGTTTTTAGCTGAAAAGCTCTTGTAAAGCCGTCACTTCGGTGTTGCGCAACTCGTGACCACCTTCATGTGCATCTAGTGTGACGTCTGCACCGTTTTCAGACAGCCAGTCGTGCAATCGCGCGCTAGCGTCCCATGGTGTTATCGGGTCGTGACGCCCTACTGTCAGAAGCACTTTCGTGCCCTGCAAACCGGGCTGAGCTGTTGGCTCCCAGGTGACCAAAGGATGAAGTAGTCCAACTCGCTCGAACAGATCAGGACGCTTCAACAGCGCGGCAGCCAAAATGTTGGCTCCGTTTGAATACCCGAAGGCATAAACGGGGTGGCCTTTGTTCTTATCCGCATGCGCTTGGATAAACCCAATCATCTTGTCGGTTGCGCGCTCAAGATCGGCCATGTCATAGACGCCTTCCGCAGCACGTTTAAAGAACCGCGCAGCACCCATTTCAGACACATCGCCCCGCGGAGAGACGACGCCCGCACCGGGCACGAGCTTTTGCGCGAGATCAAACAGTTGATGCTCATCCCCACCCGTTCCGTGAAAGGCAAAGACGAGCGGTCTTGAGGCTTGAGGCGCGCTCACACGCGCCTCGTATGCATTGAGTGACATTGTGATACCTCCGACTACGCGGCAAGCGGAGGCAACAAAGCCTCGATCTTGTCGCGATGCGGCTCATACCGCGTGGGCAGTTTCAGAGCTTGCCCGAGATGCGCAGTGTCTTCATCACGGTCGAAACCGGGTTCATTCGTCGCGATCTCAAACAACACGCCACCAGGTGTGCGGAAATAGATCGCCCAGAAGTAGTCGCGATCGATCACTGGGGTGACCTGATACCCGGTGTCCATGAGGGCTTGACGCACGCGCAGTTGCGCCGCGCGATCCTCAACCGCAAAGGCGATATGGTGCACAGAACCAGCACCTTGATCCGCGACAGGCGCTGCGCCTGGAAGGTGTTCGAGGTCAATCGTATCGGCAGCATTTCCGCCTTCGATGACGAACCGCGTGACATCGCCTTCCTTATCGGCTTTCTGATAGCCCATGAACCCAAGCAGTTCCGCTGTCGCATCGACATCGCGAAGCGCAAACCGCGCCCCGTGGAAACCGAGGATGCCGACATCCTTAGCGACAGTGTCCGTCGACCACGGCGTGCGGCCACGGGCCTCCGCTTCAACAAGCGCAAATGCATCGCCATCCGGACCTGCGAAGGACAACCGGTTTTCACCGAAAAGGGTTCCTTCGGTCAGGCCCTGCACGCCCTTGCCATCCAAGTGGTCGCGCCAGAATGGCAACGTGCCCATCGGGACGGCGAATTCAGTCACGCCCACTTCACCTGTGCCACGGCGGCCGTTCGCCATATGACCGAACGGGAAATACGTCATAACTGAACCCGGTGTGCCGACCTCGTCCCCGTAATAGAGGTGATAGACGTCTGGGGCGTCAAAGTTCACGGTTTTCTTCACACGACGCATACCCAGCGTGCCCGTAAAAAACTGGTTGTTCGTGCTGGCATCCGCAGCCATCGATGTGACGTGATGCAGCCCTTTGATATCTTTGATCATTGTGCGCTCCTTGGCAAAACTCGTCTTGCCCCAAAGATGCGCTTTTCATTGATTAAGTTAATAGACATCTATGTAAGTTTATTATTGGCAAAAATGGAATGATAGACAGCAATGATTGAGCTGAAGGCCATTCGCGTTCTCAGAGCGGTATCCGACCTGAAGAGCTTCACACTCGCCGCGCGTGAGCTTGGGCTTGCGCCAGCATCTGTGACCCGCATCGTCTCTCAATTAGAAAAAGATCTCGGAACGCAGCTTCTTGTGCGCACGACCCGGCAGGTTGCGTTGACGAGTGCCGGTGCGACAGCCTTGGCCCGGTACCGCCCCCTGCTAGAGGGCTTTGAGACAGTCACGCATGATCTCAAACGCGCGGTTCGACCAGACAGCGGACATCTTAGGCTGACCGTGCCTGTTTCATTTGGCGTGACAGTGTTGCCAAAAGTCATCTCCGGGTTCCGGCTAGCCTATCCAAACATCTCTGTTGAGATCAATTTCACCGATACGCTTGTCGACGTGATCGAGGAAAACTGCGATCTTGCGATCCGCGTCTCTGGCCCACCGACCGACAAGTCCACGATCTGGCGCAAGCTGTGCGAAGTGCCAAGGCATATGGTTGCGGCACCAAACTTGCTTGCGCGCGTTCCCATGCCGGATCACCCAAGCACGTTCAAAAATGATTTGCTGATGTCGTATAGCGACACAGGGGAAAGAGAAGTATGGGAATTGTCCCAAGCAGGCATCGCGAAGTCGATCCGGGCGGGTGGTAAAGTCCTTTCGAACAACGGCGACTATCTGTTGGGCATGGCCATCGCCGGCGAAGGCATTTGCGTGCTTCCTGACTTTATAACGCGAAAGGCATTGGATCGCGGCGATGTTGTTGTGGTCTTTCCGGAATGGGAGGTCAGTTCTCTTTGGCTGACGCTCTTTTACCCTCCCTACGAGCAGCTTCCGCCAATCGTTGGTACGTTTGCTGAGTATTTTGAAAGTTTCGTGGGCGATCAACTGGATGGGGCATTTTAAGTCACCTACGCAAAAGGTATGCGATGCGGCAAAGGCAAGCGCTGCATCTGAGGTCGTAGCACCCGCATTTCCAGAATCTGACCAGATCGATCAGAATCTGGAAAACAAAATCAGGAATCCAGAAGGCTTCGCGCCACAACGCGCCCATCTCGCATGTCAGCAGACAGAAACGATCTGCATCTGTTGAATACGCTACAGGATGGAGGCCTTTTGTGACCTGGCAACCTTACTTGATCTCTCTCATCGCCGGTCTCGGGATCGGCGTGATTTACGGCCTGATTGCCGTGCGCAGTCCTGCCCCACCGATCATCGCCCTTTTAGGGCTTTTGGGCATGCTGGCTGGTGAAGCCACCGTTCAATGGTTGCGCGGACATTCGGACACCGTCGCAAGCGTTCTGCATCTCAAATCTTTCGCTGTGACCGACGCGCAAAGCGCCTCCAAAACGGCCAAGACCAAATCCGTCTAACGTCAACCTTCACAAACGGAGAAAAACTATGTCGAAAACCGAAGTTCTTACCCCCGAAAACAGCCAGTTGATCATCATCGATCACCAGCCTCAAATGGCTTTTGGTGTGCAATCCATCGACCGGCAGACGCTGAAAAACAACGTTGTCGGCCTCGCGAAGTCGGCCAAGGTGTTCGGCGTGCCGACAGTTATCACAACGGTCGAAACCGAAGCTTTCTCAGGCCATACTTATCCGGAGATCCTTGACGTTTTCCCAGACGCACCTTTGCTGGAACGGAGTTCGATGAACTCCTGGGATGATCAGAAGGTGCGCGATGCACTGGCAAAAAATGCGGCCGAGGGGCGCACAAAAGTTGTCGTTGCGGGTCTTTGGACCGAAGTGTGTAACACCACCTTTGCACTGAGCTGTGCCAACGACACCGACTACGAAATCTACATGGTCGCCGACGCCTCCGGCGGCACTTCCGTGGATGCGCACAACTATTCCATGGACCGGATGACCCAAGCTGGCATCGTGCCGATGACATGGCAACAAGTGCTGCTCGAATGGCAGCGCGATTGGGCCAAACGCGACACATACGACGCCGTTATGGACATTGTCCGCGAGCATTCCGGTGCTTACGGCATGGGCGTCGATTACGCATACACCATGGTTCACAAAGCGCCGTCACGGTCCCTGCACGAAGGTGAGACCCTCGCGCCGGTGCCTGCTGGCGCAAAGCTCGCTGCCGAATAATCTGGCCAGCACCGTCCGCTCGGCCTGTCCCCTCCCCGCATCGCCGAGCGGGCGAACCCTTCAATTGACACCCCCAACGCCCACAGCTCTGGGCGCACAAAGAGCCTATGTGACGAAAGGACTTCGAGATGACCGCCCCAGAGAAAATCCTGTTCAATGGCAAGATCACAACTATGGATGATGACCTGCCCGAGGCGACAGCGGTCGCGATCAGCGGCGATCAGATTTCTGCGGTTGGCTCGGATAAAGACATCCTGTCGCTCGCTGAAGCTGATACTGAGACGATAGATCTTGGTGGCCAGAGGGTGATCCCCGGCCTGATTGACAGCCACACGCACATCATCAGGCAGGGCAACAACTTTGCGATGGAGCTGCGGTGGGATCACGTGCCGTCTCTGGCCGATGGTCTGCGGATGCTCAAGGCCCAAGCCGAGCGCACGCCAGCAGGCCAGTGGATCCGGGTCGTAGGCGGCTGGTCAGTTGATCAATTTGCTGAGAAGCGTCTGCCAACGATTGACGAGATCAACGCCGTGGCACCAGATGTGCCGGTCTACGTTCTGCATCTCTATGATCGCGCATGGCTGAACAAGGCCGCCCTTCGCGCCATCGGCATCGACAAGCACTTCTATGAGCCCTTTGTATCAGGCCGCCTTGAGCGCGACGACAAAGGCAACCCAACCGGTCTAGCGATGGCGCGGCCCAATGCGCAGCCGCTCTATGCGCTTCTGGATATGGCCCCCAAGCTCGATTTCGAACAACAGGTCACATCCACGAAACACTACTTCAAAGCGCTCAACGGTCTGGGGCTGACTTCTGCGTTGGACTGTGCCGGCGGGTTCCTGAACTACCCCGACGACTATGGCGTCATCACGGAACTCAACAAACGCGGCGAACAAACCGTGCGCATCGGCTACCAGCTGTTCGCGCAGCGGCCTTTGTTCGAACTGGATGACTTCAAACGCTGGAACGACGTCGTCAAACCTGACGAAGGCAACGACTATCTCAAATGCGTTGGCGCAGGCGAGATGCTTGTGGCTTCGGCCTATGACTTTGAGGATTTCAGCTATCCCCGCCCGGACTTGCCAAAGCGGATGGAGGGCGATCTGCAGCCAGTCCTCGAATTCCTGTTTGAGAACCGCTGGCCAATCCGCTTCCACTGCACGTACGAGGAAAGCGCACATCGCCTGTTGAGCCTTATCGAAGAGGTTGGCCAGGACAAAGGGCTCGAAGAACTCAACTGGATCTTCGACCACGGTGAGACAATTTCCGAGGCCACGATGGAGTGGGTCGCGCGGTTGGGCGGCGGGATCAGCTATCAAAACCGCATCGCCTTCCAAACAACGGCCTATCGTGACCGCTATGGCGAAGACGCTTTGCGCGAGGTCATGCCTGTCAAGAAAATGATGGGCTCTGGCGCTCCTTTGGCCGCAGGAACAGATGCAACGCGGGTTTCATCCTACAACCCATGGCTCGCGATCCATTGGGCCGTGTCAGGCAAAGGGCGCGGTGGCGATTTGATCTGGGACGCGTCAAACCGCCTCGACCGGCATGATGCACTGCGTCACTGGACCGCGGCAGGTGCCTGGTTCAGCCGTGAAACCGGAAAGAAAGGCCAAATCAAAGTTGGTCAATGGGCGGATATTGCTGTTCTGGATCGCGACTACTTTATGGTTGCCGAAGATGAGATCACCGAGATTGAAGCCGACCTGACGTTGACTGGCGGCAAAATCGTTCACGCCAAATCTCGCTTTGCACCGCACGCACCAGCGCCACTGCCCGAGCTTCCAGATTGGTCACCCGTGCCGATTTTCGGAGCTCCCGGCGCAAACGCCGCGTCTGCACCGGGCCTTGCCGCAGAATAGTCACGTGCATCCAACGCAGAACCCGGACGCGCGGCGAAACCGAACATTCCCAAGTTGTGAGGCGAGACCGATGGCTTTGCACCCGAACTACGCAAATTTCGAGGTTTCGCTTCCGGCGATCCCATGGCGTGAAATCGTGGAACCCCACGACGAAAGGAGCCCCAAGATGCTAGATGAACAAGAGTTGAAAATTCACTACAGCGAAAGCGACACCAAGGGTCGGTACGGCGCAGCCGTTGCCGGGGTTGCGAGCGAAGCTGAACTGACGATCTCTAAGGTGTCACCCAGCCTGATTATCGCGGACCACACATTTGTCCCGGACGAGCTGCGCGGTCGCGGGATTGCCCAAGCGCTTGCGGCACAACTGATTGCAGACGCCCGGAAAAAGGGCCAGCGGATCGTCCCGCTTTGCCCCTTCGTGAGGTCCTACGCCCAAAAGCATCGCGAGGAGCTGTCTGATGTTATCCAGTGGTAACGCTACAGCCTCGCCAGTCGCGGGTAGCGCTTCGGCCTGGGCCCCCTTCAAGTACCGAGCCTTCGCTCTTTTGTGGACAGCCACCTTAATCTCAAATGTCGGCACCTGGATGCATGACGTGGGTGCTGGCTGGCTCATGACCACGTTGAACTCCTCACCGGCAGTTGTGTCGCTGGTCCAGGCCGCAACGACCCTTCCGGTCTTTCTGTTCGCGCTATACGCGGGCACGTTGGCCGACAGGTTAGACAAGCGAAAGCTGCTCATCACGGTCAATGTCATCTTGCTGGGGCTTATTGCAGCGCTGACCGCGCTCGTTCATTTTGAGTTGGTCACGCCGGCAATCCTCATTCTGTTCACGCTCGCTATCGGCACCGGAACGGCCTTTATGGCTCCGGCATGGCAAGCCATCGTCCCCGCCCTTGTCCCTCGTGACGCGTTGCAGCCCGCAATTGCGCTCAACTCCATGGGCATCAATATATCTCGGGCCATTGGACCCGCCTTGGCTGGTGTCCTCATCGCCTCGGTCAGCTTGTCTGCCCCCTTTGCAGTCAATGCGGTCAGCCATGTCGTGATCATCGTGGCCCTCCTGCTTTGGCAGTATGACGGTCAGGTAAAGAAGACATCGCAACCTGTCGCCAATGCAATGCTGACCGGTTTGCGCCATGTGGCGCATAACGGCCCGCTCAAGGCGACGCTGGTGCGCTCTTTTGCATTCTTCATCTTTGCTTCAGCCTACTGGGCGCTCTTGCCGTTGGTTGTGCGGGGTATCGAAGGTGGTGGTGCCGAGCTCTATGGTCTTCTCTTGACGCTCATCGGAACAGGCGCTGTCGCCGGGGCTCTGACGCTTCCCAAGTTCCGCTCAAAAATTGATGCCAGCAAGATGGCGGCGTTCGGAAGCGTCGGTACCGCTGTCGCTATGCTCGTTCTTGCCATGGCCACTGTTCCAACAATGGCCGCCATCGCCGCGCTGCTAGGCGGTTTCAGCTGGATTGCTGTGCTCACGACCTTCAACGTCTCCGCCCAAACGGCGCTTCCCAACTGGGTGCGGGCGCGCGGGTTGGCGATCAACCTTATGGTGTTCTTCGGCTCCATGGCCTTTGGATCAGCGCTGTGGGGGCAGGTCGCGACGGCCACCTCAACGACCACGACATTGATGATCGCGGCGGCTGCGTTGATCGTTGGAGTCCCTCTGACGCGTGGCTTCAAACTGGGCCAGGGAGAGCAGCTCGACCTGACGCCTTCTATGCACTGGCCCGCACCCGATGTGGCGCTAGAAGAAGCTGGTTTGACGGATCGAGGCCCGGTCATGGTGGAGGTCGAGTACCGGGTACGGTCCGCCGATCAAGACGCGTTTCTTGAAGCTTTACACGACTGGTCGGGCGAGCGCTGGCGCGACGGTGCCTATGATTGGCACGTGTTTCAAAGCGCCGAGGACCCGGAACTTTGGGTCGAAGCTTTCATGGTGTCGTCCTGGGAAGAGCACATGGCTCAGCATGAGCGGGTGTCCAACCAGGACAAGGATATTCAGGACCGAGTACGTGCATTCGATACACGCGAGGCTGGACCCGTCGTTCGGCATCTGATTGCACCATGAGAACCATTTCCAGATATCTCCTCCTTGCCAGTATCGCAGGGTCTGCCGCGCAGGCAGACGAGGCCACTGGCTGGGATGTTTACGGTCAACTCAGCTTTGGGCTGCTTGCGATCGACAATGGCGCGGGGTCGGAAAGTTATTTTGCTGAAAACGGGCATATCCCTAGCAGGGTTGGCATCTGGTATCGTCACAGATTGTCTTCCGGCGGGCTGCTGAAGTTCAACTTTGAGACAGGGTTGGGCTTCACCGACCTAAGTGAAGTGTCGCCAGACAATGACAGTCTTGATTTCGAATACGACAAGACCGCTTTGCGCAAGTTAGAGGTGGTATACGTCTCACCGAGCGCCGGGACCTTCTCATTTGGTCAGGGTAGCATGGCATCAGATGGTGCGTCAGGTGTGGACTTGTCTGGCACGGGTTTCGCCCACGCTGCCGCGATTGGCGACCTTGGTGGCGGGACAGAGTTTCTGTTGGCGGGCGGAACTGGCTCGAACGTTTTTGTCGGCGACGTCTTTGATGATCTGGATGGTCCACGCCGTTTTCGGCTGCGTTATGATACGCCAGAATGGCAAAGCCTGACGGTCAGTGTCGCTGCGGGCAGAGAAGTCCTACGCAGCGGCGATGATCGCGCGTTTTATGACGTTGCCCTCGCTTACGTGCTGGAGACAGACGCTTACAGTGCCGAAGCCATCCTGAGCTACGAATGGATCGACAGTTCTGAAGAGCGTGTTCTGTTCTCGGCAGGGGTTTTGCATATGCAAACCGGGCTGAACGTGTCAATCGCGACCGGAGCCAATCAAATCGGCGCTGGCGAATACACTTACCTGAAAGTCGGCCTTCAGCGCGACCTGTTCGAGATAGGGCGCACTGCAGTCTCGCTTGAATACTACGATGGCAACGACCTCGGCGGTGCTGGTTCAAACTCTGAGGCCTTCGGCATTGGGATCTCGCAGCAAGTCGATGCGTTCGACGTAGAAATCGTTGGCGCACTTCGGCGCTACGACGCATCGCGATCTGCAACACAGTTTCAGTCCATTGATGTCGCCATGTTGGTCGCGCGGTGGCGTTTTTAACAAGCCCTTTCATTCCACTCTGACACGGAGGACGACCAGAATGACCAAGTTCACACTCAACGGCAGCCCAGTGGAGGTCGGCAATGACCCAAATGAGATGCTGCTTCTCGTGCTTCGAGACACGCTCAAGCTTAAGGGCACCAAATACGGCTGTGGTGCCGCCATGTGTGGAGCTTGCACGGTTCATGTCGATGGCGTTGCCAGTTTCTCCTGCCAAATGTCTGTTGGTGACGTCGAAGGGGCCGAGGTGACAACGATCGAAGGGTTGTCCAAAAACGGCTCGCACCCCGTGCAAAAGGCATGGATCGAAGAACAAGTCGCCCAGTGCGGCTACTGCCAGTCCGGCCAGATCATGCGGGCCTCTGCCTTGCTGTCGGACAACCCCAACCCAACGCGCGAAGAGATTGTCGATGAGATGACCGCCAACCTATGCCGCTGCGGGACCTATAACCGGATTGTCAAAGCGGTCGAACGCGCCGCGAAGGAGGTGTGATATGGCCTTGGATCGTCGTTCATTTCTGAAAGGCGCCGCTGGTCTCACATTCTTTGTGGGGGCCGGTGGCGTATCTGCTGTCCTGTCCGAGGCTGCGACTGGCACGCTCGATGTCAATATGTGGCTGACCATTCACGCAGATGGCACCGTTTCCATCATTCACCCCTCCACAGAAATGGGTCAGGGCAGCTATTCGACCCTGCCGATGTTCTTAGCGGAAGAGCTGGACGCCGCATGGGATGATGTAGAAATCGTTCAGCTGAACGAAGATGACCGACGCTTTGGCAACCAACTGTTCGGCGGTGTGCTCTACACCGCAGGCAGCACGGGCACTCAGTTCTACTTTGAGCCGATGCGCCGCGCCGGTGCGCAAGCGCGCGACGTTCTATTGCAAATCGCTGCCCGTGCATGGGGTGTCGACAAGGCCAGTCTGACCACGGAGCCAAGCGTCGTTATCGGCCCGGGAGGGCAACAGGCCAGCTTTGGCGAATTAGCCTCTATGGGCGCAGATGGGCTCTCGGTGCCTGCCGCAGAGGAGGTTTCCATCAAAGATAAAGCGGACTTCCGCTACATCGGACACCATGTGCCTCGGCGCGATATCCCTGAGAAAAGCACTGGCCAGGCTGTTTATGCCATCGATGTGGATGTCCCGAACATGGCCTATGGCGCAGTGCTCAGGGCGCCGGTTGAAGACGAAGTCCCTGTCAGCGTGAACCACTCCGCCGCGCGTGACATTCCGGGTGTCATCGATGTTGTGACATTGCCCGACGGGGTGGCGGTGGTTGCGGAAAGTCTTTGGTCGGCCTTGGGTGCGCGGGGCCTTTTGGAGGTGGAGTGGTCGCAAACGTCGCCATTCCGCAACTCAAACTCGGAAGACACCCTCGCCCAGTATGCCGCAGCAGCCGATGCGCCTGGCGCGTCTGGTGCGGTCTGGGCAGAAAAAGGCGATGCCCGATCAGCGATTTCAGGAGCGGACAGGCAGTTCAGCCAACTTTATCTGTCAGACTACGCCTACCATGGACAGATTGAGCCGATGGCAGCAGTCGCGGATGTCGATACGGACGGTCAAGGCGCAGAAGTTTGGGCCGGGACACAGACGCAATCCTGGACAGTCCAAACGGTCGCGGAAACCCTCGAGATCGCGCCGGAAAAGGTGCGCCTCAACATGATGACCATGGGCGGCGGGTTTGGCCGACGCACGGCCTTGATGCAGAACTACGTACGCGATGCCGTGCTTAGCTCAAAGGCGGTTGGCCGTCCGGTCAAAGTGATCTGGCCGCGCGAAGATGATGTCAAACAGGGGCCTTTCCGACCTGCCGCCGCGCAAAAACTGGAAGCCGGTCTGACAGCGGACGGTCAGTTGGATGGCTGGTATCACAAGGTGGCAACCCCCGCCGTGATCGCGTTCTTTAACCCCGTGCGTTGGGAAGCAGCACAGCCCAATGACGTGATCTCTATGCGGGGTGCAGAGAGCAAGTTCTATGGCATCAAGGATTTCCGAGCGGATCACATCATCACCGAACGGCACGCGCGTC
>JABSSA010000219.1 GCA_013214665.1 Paracoccaceae bacterium | reverse complement strand
CGCGAAGGTGTGACAACGCTTTTGATGACGTTCGGCATTGGCGCTGTGGTTGGTAATCTCGCCGGGGGCGTGTTGGCGGATCGCTTTGGCTGGCGCGCGACGCTGACCGCATTGTGCATCGGCCAGATGGTCCTTATGCCCTTGTTCTCGGCGCTCCCGGTACCGGACATCGCGCTTTTGGTGCTCGCCTTCACATGGTCGGCCGTGGGATGGGCCTTTATGTCAGCCCAGCAAATGCGCCTGATCGGCATCGCAGGCCCGCAGGCGCCCGTCGCTTTGGCGCTCAACGCAGCCTCCATCTACGTAGGCGCGGCCCTTGGGTCGGCATTCGGAGCTTGGGTGATCCAAACCTACGGCATTCAAGCCATCGGTATCGCCGCAGGCGCGGCGGCGGGGTTGGCTCTGATTCATATCACTTTGTCTGCTCTGTGGCCGCCAAACCCACGCTGACCCAATTGCTTGCCTACACCGCCTTGACGCGGCTCGGATCACCTGTCATTTCGCGCCCACACATAACCCGCAATCGGGCGTTCCGTGGGCGCCAAACTGACGAGGAGCCAAAGGCATGGCCACCATCTCTCTCACCTTTCCTGACGGCAATAAACGCGACTATGACGCAGGCATCACCGCCGCCGCTGTTGCCGAAAGCATTTCAAAATCCCTGTCCAAGAAAGCCATCTCTGCCACCGTCAACGGTGCGCATTGGGATCTGCAATGGCCGATTGACGCTGATGCCGACATTGCCATCCACACAATGGCCGACGAAGCACAAGCCAACGAATTGGTGCGCCACGATCTGGCCCACATCATGGCCCGCGCCGTGCAAGAAATCTGGCCAGACACTAAAGTCACGATCGGCCCGGTGATTGACAACGGCTGGTATTACGACTTTGACCGCAAAGAGCCCTTCACCCCCGAAGATCTCGGCGTGATCGAAAAGAAGATGAAAGAGATCATCAACAAGCGCGAACCCGTGACCACAGAGGTCTGGGACCGCGACCGCGCGATCCAGCACTACACCGACAACGGCGAACCCTATAAGGTCGAGCTGATCGAGAGTATTCCCGGTGATGAGCCGCTGCGCATGTATTGGCATGGCGATTGGCAGGATCTGTGCCGTGGCCCGCACCTGCAACACACCGGTCAGGTGCCCGCCGATGCCTTCAAGCTGATGAATGTCGCGGGTGCCTATTGGCGCGGAGACAGCGACCGCCCCATGCTGCAGCGCATTTATGGTGTGGCCTTCACCGGCAAGGAAAAGCTCAAGGCGCATCTGAACTTCCTGGAAGAAGCGGAAAAGCGGGATCACCGCCGCCTGGGTCGCGAGATGGGTCTGTTCCATTTCGAAGAAGTCGCCCCCGGTTCTGTCTTCTGGCACCCGCCCGGTTGGCGCCTGTTCCAGACGCTGATCGGCTATATGCGCCGCCGTCAGGAAACAGCAGGCTATGTTGAAGTGAACTCACCCGACATCATGGACCGCGCGTTGTGGGAAACATCGGGCCACTGGTTCAACTACATGGACAACATGTTCCTCGCCAAAACCCATGATGATCGGGATTATGCGCTCAAGCCGATGAACTGCCCCGGCCATATGATGATCTACAATCACAGCCTGCGCAGCTACCGTGAATTGCCGATGAAAATCGCGGAATTCGGCAAGGTGCATCGCTATGAGCCATCGGGCGCGCTGCACGGTCTTTTGCGCGTGCGCAGCTTTACCCAAGACGATGCGCATATCTATTGCACGCCTGAGCAGCTGACCGAGGAATGCCTCAAGGTCAACGATCTGATCCTGTCGATCTACAAAGACTTCGGCTTTGAAAATGTGCACGTGAAGCTGTCAACCCGCCCCGAAAACCGGATCGGCAGTGATGAAAGCTGGGATCTGTCCGAAGGCGCGTTGAAAACGGCGTTGGATCGGGCGGGGATGGATTACACCATCTTCGAAGGCGAAGGCGCGTTCTACGGACCCAAGCTGGAATACGTTCTGCGCGATGCCATCGGGCGCGATTGGCAATGCGGCACGCTTCAGGTGGATTACAACCTGCCGGAGCGCTTCGGATCTACATATGTCACGCAATCTGGCGAGAAAGCGGCCCCTGTCATGTTGCACCGGGCGCTCTTTGGCTCGCTCGAACGCTTCACCGGCATCCTGATCGAGAACTTTGCCGGGCGTCTTCCGTTCTGGCTGGCACCTCGGCAGGTCGTTGTGGCCTCTATCACGTCGGAAGCAGATGATTATGTCTACGAAGTGGTCGACATGCTGAAGGCTGCCGGTGTTCAGGCAGAGGCTGACATCCGCAACGAAAAGATCAACTACAAGGTCCGCGAACACTCACTGGCCAAGGTGCCCGTGATCCTGGCCGTTGGGCACAGAGAAGTGGAAGAGCGTACCGTTTCGGTGCGTCGTCTCGGCGAAAAACAGACCTCGGTGCAATCGCTCGACTCGTTTTTGGAGACGGCCATCGCGGATGCCACAGCGCCAGATTTGCGCTGACGGGTTTAATCCTGACATATTTACACAGTTTATCGGCGCAGGTTGTAACACTTGCGCCGATTTCTGTTACAAATGCCTGAAAAAATGGCCTAAGGCATAACGTGTCATAACACTGGCGTTATGCAGTTGTCAGGATGTGGTGCACCCCGACGTCGCGCACTATCTGTCTGCTACGACGCAAGAACAGTCACAGATTAAACGGAGTATTCGTTATGTCGACCACAATCAAAACTCTCGCCGTTGCTGGTGCAGTCGCAGCTGCTCTGACAGGCCACACAACAACAACCGCTGAAGCGGCGTCCAAAGAAAAGTGCTATGGTGTGAGCCTCGCAGGCAAAAATGACTGTGCCGCCGGCGCAGGCACAACATGCGCGGGCACATCGACTGTTGATTATCAGGGCAACGCCTGGACCCTGGTTGACGCAGGCACCTGCACAGAAATCGAACTGCCTGCAATGGCAGACGGCACCGCACGCACCGGCTCTCTCGAAGTGCTGGATCGCGACCTGCCACAGGCCTAAGCGTTTGGCGGATGGGCGCTCCTCCTCCCGCGCGCCCATCCCCATCGCCAAGGGATAAACACCATGCTTGACGCCTCCCCCAAATTCGATCGGCTGCCGCATCAGCCCGGCGTCGGGTACAAACCTCAGCATTTCAGCGATCTGATGGCCGATCCCGGCCCCGTTGGCTGGCTTGAGGTCCATGCGGAAAACTATATGGGCGATGGTGGCCGCCCGTTGGCGCAGATGCGTGCGCTGGCAGAGCGTTTTGCCATTTCCGTTCATGGCGTCGGCCTGTCCATCGGCGGCGAAGGCCGTCTGGACCCCGATCATCTCGCCCGTCTCAAGCATTTGGTGGGCTGGCTCAAACCCGCCTCCTTTTCCGAACATCTGGCGTGGTCGACCCACGGGGCCGAGTTTCTCAATGATCTCCTCCCTCTCCCCTACACAGCAGAGACGCTGACCCGCGTGGTCGATCACATCGACGACGTGCAAACCGCGCTCGGTCGCAAAATGCTGCTGGAAAACCCATCCAGCTACCTGGCTTTTGCCGAAAGCACCTATAGCGAAACGGATTTTCTGGCCGAGGTGGTGCGCCGCACAGGTTGTGGTTTGCTGTTGGATGTGAACAACGTGTTCATTTCGGCCACCAACCTCGATTACACCCCACAAAGCTATATCGACGCCTATCCGCTGGCCCATGTCGGCGAGATTCACATCGGTGGCCACGACGAAGATGAAGACGACGCAGGCCGCCCCTTGCTGATTGACAGCCACGGATGCGAAGCGGCGGAACCCGTGTGGGCCTTGCTCGACCACACGCTGGCTCAAATTGGCGATGCCCCGGTGCTGGTGGAATGGGACAATGACGTGCCCGACTGGCCAGATTTGCGCGCCGAAGCAGACCGCGCCGCGCAAGCGCTTGCGATCGTGCGGGCCTAGGCGTTGCCATGAATGTCGACCAAACAACCTTTCGCCTGGCGCTGCTTGACGCGGCGCAGCCCGTGCCGCCCGGCTTGCTGGATTGTGCAAACGCGCCTGCGGGCAAACGCTTTTCGGTTTATCGCAACAATGTTGCCGTCTCGCTGACAGAGGCACTGCAAACCAGCTTTCCAATTTTGCGCAAACTGCTCGGCGATCAGAACTTTGACCAGCTTGCAGGGATCTTCTTGCGCGCCCACCCGCCAAGTTCGCCGTTGATGATGCGATATGGCGATGAGATGCCCGCGTTTCTCCAAGGGTTCGCGCCGTTGCAACACCTGGGATACCTGCCAGATGTCGCACGACTTGAGCTGGCTTTGACACGCGCCTACCATGCCGCTGATGCGGAACCGATGGATCCTGCGGTGCTGGCCGAACTTCCCCCCGAAACGCTGATGCAAGCGCGCCTAACCTGTGCGCCGTCGCTGATTTTGCTGCACTCTGACTGGCCGCTCTTTGATCTTTGGCGCTTCAACACAGCCCCCAGCGCCCCCAAGCCACAGGCCGTCGCCCAAGACGTTGTGATCCTGCGCGCCGAATTTGACCCGGAGCCACATAGTTTGAGCAAAGCCGAAGGTGCTTGGCTCGCCGCGATCCTGTCAGGGCAGGATTTCGCAGCGGCCCAAGACGCCGCCACAGCCCTAACCCCGGAATTTGACCTCACCCCATTGCTGGGCCTGCTTTTGCAAAGCAACGCCTTGACCAACCTCACCTATCAAGACCCATAGGAAGACCCAAAATGACCGCTCTTGCCCGCTTGTACGACAGAGTTTTTGACCCCATCAGCCGCGCCGATTGGCTGCTGCCCACATTGGCCCGCTTGCTCTTTGCCGCCATCTTGCTGCTGTATTTCTGGGTCTCAGGTCTGACCAAACTAGGCGAAGGATTTGCGGGCATCTTCAACCCCTCCCTCGGGGCTTATGCCCAAATCTTCCCGAAAGCGATGGAGGCTGTGGGCTATGACGTCACACAGCTGTCGCTGTATCATTGGGCCGTTGTGATGCTGGGCACATGGGCCGAATTTATCTTGCCCGCCTTCATCGTTCTGGGTCTGCTGACCCGTTTGTCTGCGTTGGGAATGATCGGGTTTGTCGTCGTGCAATCGCTGACCGATCTGCAAGGCCACGGGGTCGACGAAAAGACATGGGGTGCGTGGTTTGATCGGTTCCCGGATGCAGTGGTCATGGATCAACGGGCGCTGTGGATCCTGCTTCTGCTCGTGTTGGTCGTGAAAGGCGCCGGCCCGGTCTCTTTCGACCGAGCGCTGAAGCGCTAACGGCGGCTCAACGTATACAGGACTGTCCCCAAGGGGGCAGTCAGCCTGCAGGATTTAGGGGCGCGGCCCCCTCATTCAGAACCGCTGCGAGGTTCTCAACAGCCATCATGCCCATCGTCGTACGCACGTCTAACGCTGCCGTACCCAGATGCGGAAGCAGGGTGACGTTATCCAAGGATTTGAGCACGTCCGGCACCACCGGTTCGCGCTCATAAACGTCGAGACCCGCACCGCCGATCTGCCGCGCTTCCAACGCTTGGATTAGTGCGGCTTCGTCAATCACATCGCCCCGCGCGATATTGACCAGATGGGCCTGCCGCTGCATCGCAGCCAACACCTCTGCGTTCACCAAATGCCGCGTCTCTGCCCCTCCGGGCACGGCGATGATCATCACGTCGACCGCAGCTGCCAGATCGGTCAGTGTCTCGATGCGCTCTGCCGGGAAATCGAGCGCCTTGGCGCTGCGATTGAAATACCGCACGGTCATGCCGAACCCAAAATGACAACGCCGCGCAATCGCCTGACCGATGCGGCCCATGCCCACGATCCCAACCGTTTTGCCCGTGACATGCAGGCCCAGCATTTGCGTCGGGTGCCAGCCCTCCCAGCCATTCGCACGTACCAGTCGCTCGCCTTCCGACGCACGTCGCGCGCTCATCAACATCAGCATCACGCCAATGTCGGCTGTCGCATCCGTGACTGCATCCGGCGTATTGGTCACGGTCACGCCCGCAGCGCGTGCAGCGACCACATCGATGTGGTTATAGCCCACCCCAAAATTGGCAAGCACCTTGCACCGGGGCGTGGGCACATCGGCAAAGACCTCAGCCGAAAAGGCATCCCCCAACGTAGGCAAAACACCATCGAAATTCGTTAAAGCGCCGCGTAATTCATCTGCTGTAAGCGGCGTGTTTTGCGACCGCACCGTGACCAAATCAAAACGCGCATTCAGCGCGTCGACGACCGCATCGGGCATCGGGCGTGTGACAAGAATATGGGTCAATGCATCCGCCCTCCGTTTGGCACCTTTTGGTCTGGCGACAACAACACAATACCGCCCGCCTCATCCGAGAGCCCTAAGACCAGAATTTCCGACATGAACTTGCCAATCTGACGAGGCGGGAAATTGACAACGGCCATCACCTGTCGGCCCACCAACGTCTCGGGCGTGTAATGCGCCGTGACCTGAGCAGAGGTCTTTTTCTCTCCCAGTTCTTCGCCAAAATCGACCCACATCTTGATCGCCGGTTTGCGCGCTTCGGGATATGGCTCGGCCCGCACCACAGTGCCGGCGCGGATATCGACCTTCAGAAAATCGTCAAAGTTGATCTCATCCGACATATTAGGCCCCCCGCGCCAATTCTTTTGAACGATCCGTCGCAGCCGCCACCGCGCGCGGCAACAAGGCAGGAAAGCCTGCTGTTTCGTCCATCAACACTTCAAGCGCGGCCTGCGTGGTGCCATTGGGGGAGGTCACATTCACCCGCAACTGCGCCGGATCTTCTTCGGCCTGCTGGGCCAGCGCGCCGGCGCCAGCGACCGTGGCCTTGGCAAGTTTCATCGCCAAGTCTGGCGCCAACCCCTGCGCCACGCCGCCTGCGGCCAGCGTTTCGATCAAATGGAACACGTAAGCCGGGCCTGAGCCGCTGACACCGGTGACTGCATCAATCTGGCTTTCCGCCTCAAGGCGCACGACCTCGCCCACAGCACTCAACAGCAATTCGGCCTCGTCCAGCGCGCTGTGGCCACGCGTATTGCCCACGATGGCCGTGATCCCCTGCCCCACTGCGGCGGGCGTGTTGGGCATCGCGCGCACCACCGGCGTGTCAGCGCCCAGTGTCTCTTCGAAGAAGGAAATCGGAGTACCCGCGGCGACGCTGATAAACACAGTTTCACCGCCCCCCAAAGCAGCCATATTGGGCAGCGCTTCGGCCATCATCTGGGGTTTGACCGCCACCAAAACGATGGCTGGTGTGTCGGGCAGATCTGCATTTATCTGAACTCCGGTACCTTTCAGCCAATCCGAGGGGTAGGGATCTTGAACCCAAACGGCACTTGGCGGAAGGCCCCGATTGAGCCATCCGGCCAACATAGCCGATCCCATCTTACCACAGCCCAAAAGAACCAGGCCATCGGCGGCAATGCGTGTGTCTTTCATGATCCCCCCGCACAAACGTATCGGGGGGTATGCTTATGCGCGCCCGTAGGCCTCCGCAATAGCGACCTGCAAGGCCTCTGACGGGGTCTGATCGCCCCAGACCAACATTTGCAGCGCTGGATAGTAGCGTTCGGAGCTCATCACCGCTGCGCCGATCATCGTGTCGATCTGATCCGCGCTGGCCATGTTGCCACCAGCAAGAACAAGGCCATAGCGATACACCATCAGCTTTTGTTCCGCCCAATAGGTGAACGCCCCAGCCCAGCATTGATCATTCACCAGGTTCAGAAGCTCAAAGAGCCCTGGCATTTTTTCCTCGGGCGGTTCCATGTCGAACGTGCAGACCATTCGCAGCGTTTCGTCATAGCCCGACCAGGCAAGCGTGATCGAATAGGTTCGCCATTGCCCTTCGACCGCCATCGCGATCTGATCATCAGCGATACGGTCGAATTCCCAATCGTGATGGGTTGCGAGCGTTTCAACGATATCAATGGGATGAATTTCGTCTTCTAGAAGATGTTCGGAAAGCGCCATGGTGCCACCTCTAAATCGCTCTAGAGCGGGGGGCTGGCAGCGCCCCCAAGCGCTAGATGCCTGCTCAAAAGACCGGGGCTACCCCCCGTGCCTCTACTAGATATGGTGATGTAGCAGGAGCGTTGTGGCAACCCTAAAGTTGGGGATAACCGCAATAAGTTGTGGATGAGCATATTTTGCCTACAAAAAGCAGCCCGGCAAATCAATTTCGCAATACCCACCCCAACCGCGGCACATCAGCTTCGAAGCTGATGGCAAGGCGCGTCGACGCGCCTTAGAGCGCGTTTAACCGTCTGGCTGTGCGACGCGCCACATGTCGATAGACGCAAGCCGCTCCACGTCTTGGCCAAGGGGCCGGTCTTCCACCAGTATGGGCGAGATATCCCGCACCTCTGCGTGGACGCGCGACAAGTAGGGCCCAAGACGTACGTCTTCGCCGCGCAAATCAATCGCCTGCGCGGCGACCAGCATTTCAATCGCGCTCAGATACCTGGTTTGCCCAACGAGTTCCGCCAAACCCTCGATGCTGGTGGGCGCATGTGTCATGCCATCTTCGACGCCATTCGCGCTGAGGCTTGGCCAGACAGGCGTTGGCTGGGCGGCGCGCACGATCTTTGCGACCGCAACTTCGGCGGTTTTTGTCAAAGGCGCCAATCCCGCGGAGGCGCTGTCGGGCGATGACAAGAACAGGGGCAAACCACTGAACTGCGGATCCTGCAGCTTTGTGATCCGAGCCAGCTGCGCCATGGCCAACGGCACGAACGCGCGGCTCAAAGCCTCAACACTCAAGGCAATCTCGCCGGTAAAATACGCCCCGTTTGACACCATTTCCCCGTCCGCCGCTAAGGCCACCGGGTTGTCACTGCTGCCGTTGATCTCAATCTCAAGCACCGCCTGCGCCTGCATCAACGCCTCTTGCACCGGGCCATGGATGTGCACCACGTTGCGCAGTGAAAGCGGATCCTGCAACCGACGCGCCGCGCCCTTTTCGAAAAGGGCGCTGCCGGCCAAGCGTGCCCGCAGGTCTTCGCCCGCCCAGCGCTGGCCTACATGTGGCTTCACCGCCAATACTCGGCTCTCCGTTGGGCTGAGGTTCGCGCGAAATCCCTCCATCGTGAACGCCGCTGCGGTTTGTGCCGCTTGCAGGGCCGCCGCCGCATCCGCCACAGCCAGAGCTGCTGCGCCAACGGTAAAGCCTGAATGGCTCGCCAGGGCCAACCCGTCACGCGGCGCCAGCGTCAGCGGTGACATCCCAAGCGCCCGCATCATGTCCTCACTCGGCCCGGTCGTGCCGTCCGCCGCACACATCTCGCCCTCACCGACCAAGGCCAAAGCCATCATCGCGTTGGGCAAAAGATCCGCCACCCCAACCGACCCCCACAGACCTGTCACCGGGGTCAGACCCGCATTCAAACACGTGGCGATATGCTGGGCGACTTCGGGCCGCGCCGCGCTGTATCCGGTCTGAAAGGCATTCAACCGTACAATCAAAGCGGCGCGAACCATCTCCGGCGGCGCTTTTGGCCCGATGGCATGGGCCCGGCCGCGCAGCGTTTGCAAGGAGAACGCCGAAAGCGCATCCGCATCCAAGGCTTCGGTGGAACGCGCGCCTAGACCCGTGGTGACACCGTAAACAGGTGTCTTCGTCTCGATCGCGCGTTGCACCAACGCATGCGTTTCCGACATGCGCGCAAGCCCGGCTGGATCAAGCGCAATCTGGCGCGCGTCCCGCGCGGCGGCGGCCAATGTGGCCGCACTCAACCCCGCGCCTGTCAAAACAAGCGGATCAGCCATCACGGTAGAGCAGGTTTTGCACGATCCCCATCTCGCGCGCCTTGTCCAGAATGCGCGCCCCCAGCGCAATATCCCCAGTCGACATGCCCCGATGCCAAAACAGGATCGTCTCCTCCGCGCTTTCCCGCCCCGGTTTGACACCTGCGGCAATCTCTCCAATCTCAGCGTAAAAGCTCTCTTCCGAGATCAGCCCGGCATCAATATGAGGTCGCAGCGCGCCCAAATGCCCGGCGCGCATCTGGCCCAAATCGTCCATCACGAACTTATCAAACCCTTCGACAAAGTTCAGCGGCAGCGCGCTCATCGTGCCATAAGGCACCACAAACGCACCCGGCTTGACCCAGCCGCGGTCAAACATGGGCGTGGGTTCATTCAAGCGCGTGGCCTCAACCAGAATATCCGCACCTTTCAGACAGCTTTCCCAGTCTTCGGTCACGATCACATCCTTGCCCAGATCGCGCCGCAGCTTGTCGCCAAACGCGTCGCGGCTTTCCGGGCGGCGGGAGTGGACACGGATTTCTTCGAAATCAAAGATATGATCCAGAAGTCTTACGTTCCAATACGACGTCCCGCGCGCACCCACATGCCCCAGAATACGAGGCTTTTCAGGCCCCAGCCACTTCGCGCCCAGCGCGGTCAACGCACCGGTGCGCATATCGGTGATCCCCGCGGCGTCAATCACCGCACGCGGCATTCCCGTGCGCGGGCAAAACAGGTTTAGCAGCGCCAGTTCCGACGGCAGCCCTTGCTTATAATTGTCCACGTAGTCGCCAACGATCTTAACGCCCGCGTAATCCAGCGATTCCACATAACCGCGCAGTACGTTGAAATGGCCATTGAACGCCGGGTCAGGCGTGAGGTGCATACGTGGCTCGATCACGGTTTTGCCGCGTCCGGCATCAATCAGGCCGGTCTCAACCGCGCCCAAGATGTCATCATTGGTCAGGCCAACCCGGTCAATCTCGGGCTGCCCAAGGTATTCGATTTCGATTCGTGGCATGGGGGCTCCTTCGTTGACCCGATGATGAAGCCATCGGGCCGAAGGAGTAAAGAGAGCGCCGCGATCAGCCCTTGGCTTCCAGCGCCTCAATCCGCGCTTTGAGCGCTTCGTTTTCTTCGCGCACCTTTTGAGCCATGGCGCGTACGGCGTCGAATTCTTCGCGGGTTACAAGATCGCGATCCGCCAACCAGCGATCCAGCATGGATTTCATCGCTGTCTCAGCTTCTTCGCGAGCACCTTGCGCCACGCCCATCGCGTTGGTCATAAGTTGCGAGATATCGTCAAAAATCTTACCGCGCGCTTGCATCTGTCGTCTCCTGTTTGTCGACAGGGTTTATATGGGGCGAAGTGGCCGCGGGCGCAAGGTTGACGGCACGCAGACAGGCAGGCAAGGAAGCGCAAATGATTGCATTGATCCCCTTCCCCGAAATCTCGCCCGAGATCTTTTCGATCTCTTTGTTTGGCATCGATTTTGCCCTGCGCTGGTACGCGATGGCTTACATCGTCGGGATTCTGTTGGGCTATGCGCTGGTGCTGCGGGCGCTGAAACGCACAATCTTGTGGCCAAATAACTCCCCAATCATGACCTCCACCCAGGTCGAAGACATGTTGGGCTGGATCATACTTGGCGTCATTCTGGGCGGGCGTTTGGGGTATGTGTTGTTTTATCAACCCGATTACTACCTACGAAATCCCGTTGAAATTCTGTATATCTGGCAAGGCGGGATGGCGTTCCACGGTGGTTTGGTTGGGGTTGTGACCGCCGCGTATCTCTACGGCCGGAAATACGACATTCCCAAATTCAGCCTCGCCGATCTTGTTGTGCTGGGCGTGCCGCCTGGCCTGTTGCTGGGCCGGATCGCCAATTTCATCAACGCCGAGCTTTGGGGTCGCCAAACAGATGTGCCTTGGGCCGTCGCCTTTCCCGGAGAAGAGGCGCAATATTGCCCGGATGTCTTGGGGATCTGCGGGCGGCATCCATCCCAGCT
>JABSSA010000218.1 GCA_013214665.1 Paracoccaceae bacterium | reverse complement strand
CCCCGGCATCTTCCATCAGCGCTTTGGCCGCATCTTTCAGCCCCATCGCGCGGATCGCCTTTGCCGACGGACCAATGAACGTCAGCCCCGCGGCCTCAACGGCATCCACAAAATCGGGGTTTTCGCTCAAAAAGCCATAGCCCGGATGGATGGCTTCGGCCCCAGTCTTGCGCGCAGCCTCGATGATCACATCGCCACGCAGATAGCTTTGTGCCGGCGTGCTACCGCCGATATAGACAGCTTCATCTGCCATTTGCACATGTTTGGCCTGTGCATCGGCATCGGAATAAACCGCGACGGTGCCCACACCCATGGCCCGCGCGGTGGCGATGACACGGCAGGCAATTTCTCCGCGGTTGGCAATCAGGATTTTACGGAACATGATCGGTGTGTCCTTACGTATACGTGCCTGGGGCGCTGCCCCAGACCCCGGAGTATTTGGATCCAAAAGAAGTTACATGCGGAACACGCCGAAACGCGTGTCTTCAATCGGCGCATTCAGCGCCGCTGACAAGGAGAGGAACAGGGTTTCGCGGCTTTTGCGGGGGTCGATGATCCCATCGTCCCAAAGCCGTGCAGAGGCATAAAGCGGGTGGGATTGTTCTTCGAACATGTCGATTGTGGGCTGTTTGAATGCCGCTTCTTCGTCGGCGGACCAGCTGCCGCCGGTACGTTCGATGGCGTCGCGTTTGACCGTGGCCAAAACACCCGCCGCCTGCGGGCCGCCCATGACCGAGATGCGCGAATTGGGCCAGGTCCACATGAAGCGGGGCGAATAGGCGCGGCCCGACATGCCGTAATTGCCCGCGCCAAAAGAGCCGCCGACCAGCAGGGTGATTTTGGGCACATTTGTTGTGGCCACAGCCGTGACCATCTTGGCACCGTGGCGCGCGATACCTTCGTTTTCGTATTTGCGGCCCACCATAAAGCCGGTGATGTTTTGCAGGAAGACCAGCGGGATTTTGCGCTGCGAGCAGAGCTCAACGAAATGCGCGCCTTTCTGGGCGCTTTCGGAAAAGAGCACGCCGTTGTTGGCAATGATCCCCACCGGGCAGCCCATTACATGGGCAAAGCCACAGACCAGCGTTTCGCCAAAGCGGGCTTTGAATTCGTCAAAGCGCGATCCATCGACGATCCGGGCAATCACTTCTCGAATGTCGTAAGGCGTACGTAGGTCGGCGGGAACAGCGCCAAAAAGCTCCGCCGGATCATAGGCCGGATCTTCGGGGCTGGCCCAATCCACGGTTTGAGGTTTGGTGCGATTGAGCTGACCCACGGCGCGGCGCGCCAGGGCCAGCGCATGGGCATCATCCTCAGCCAGATAATCCGCCACGCCCGACAGACGCGTGTGCACATCCCCGCCACCCAGGTCTTCAGCGCTGACCACCTCACCGGTGGCGGCTTTGACGAGCGGCGGCCCCGCCAAAAAGATCGTGCCCTGATTTTTGACGATGATCGTCACGTCAGACATCGCCGGCACATAGGCGCCCCCGGCCGTGCAAGAGCCCATGACCACCGCAATCTGAGCTATGCCTTTGGCGCTCATCTGCGCCTGATTATAGAAAATACGGCCAAAATGGTCGCGGTCGGGAAAGACTTCGTCCTGGTTGGGCAGGTTCGCTCCGCCTGAGTCCACAAGGTAAACGCAGGGCAGGTGATTTTCTTCGGCAATCTCCTGGGCGCGCAGGTGTTTTTTCACCGTCATCGGGTAATAGGTGCCGCCTTTGACGGTCGCGTCATTGCAGATGACCATCACCTCTTGCCCCTGCACCAAACCGATGCCCGCGACCACGCCCGCGCAAGGCGCCGCTCCGTCGTAAAGGCCGTGCGCGGCGACCGCGCCCACTTCCAAAAACGGCGAGCCCGGATCGAGCAGGTTGGCCACCCTGTCGCGCGGCAGCATTTTGCCCCGACTTACATGGCGTTCGCGAGATTTCTCTCCGCCCCCCATAGCTGCAGATGCAGCGACCTCGGCGATCTGGGCCAATGCGGCCTCATGTGCTGCGGTATTGGCCTTGAACGCCT
>JABSSA010000217.1 GCA_013214665.1 Paracoccaceae bacterium | reverse complement strand
GGAGGTGGGCGCCCAGGTCGAAGCCGGAGCACAGCTTGTGCGACTGGAAGAGGCGTAAGCCTTGCTCTTATTGGGGCAGGGTGGTGAGATGCCCAGAACATGACTTGGCTTGAGGGATACGTAAATGACAGATTTTGTTGAGATATTCGAGGTTGGGCCAAGGGACGGGTTGCAAAATGAGCCCGGCGACATCGCGGTTGCGGACAAGATTACCCTTGTCGACATGCTGAGTGATGCAGGCTTTCGCAGGATCGAATGCGCCAGTTTCGTCAGCCCAAAGTGGGTGCCGCAGATGGCTGGATCCGGCGCGGTTCTGGGCGGGATCAAACGGGCCGAAGGCGTGCGCTATGCCGCGCTGACACCGAATATGCGCGGGTACGACGATGCGCGCGCCGCCCAAGCCGATGAGATCGCTGTTTTTGCCGCTGCCTCCGAAGGGTTTGCAAAGGCCAACACCAATGCCACGATTGAGGAAACTTTTGAGCGGTTTCAGCCTATCGTGGATGCGGCGCGTCATATCGATCTGCCAGTGCGGGGCTACATCTCTTGCGTGGTTGAGTGCCCCTATGATGGGGCAGTGGCGCCGGAAAAAGTGGCGGAGGTTGCAGACCGGCTTTTTGCCATGGGGTGTTACGAAATCAGCTTGGGTGACACGATTGGCAGCGGCACACCTGATACAATCGCCCGGATGTTGATGGCGGTGCGCGAGGTTGTGCCCGTGGCGCGGCTGGCAGGGCATTATCACGACACCAATGGCCGCGCGTTGGACAATATAGATGTGTCTTTGTCGCTGGGCCTGCGGGTGTTTGATGCGGCGGTGGGCGGCTTGGGCGGATGCCCTTATGCGCCAGGGGCCGCAGGAAATGTGGCGACAGAGCGTGTGGCTGCGCATTTGGCACGCTTGGGATATGAGACCGGGCTGGATCAAGACCGGATCGCCGCAGCCGCAGATTTTGCGCGTGGGCTGCGGCAGGGGTGAAGGCGTTTCGAAACGCCTTTGGCGCCCGGTGAAGCGTGGTGCGCGAAAGAACAATGCAAGAGGCAGATCATGACAACTTACGAAACGCTCGCCATTGAGGTGGATGCACGCGGGGTCGCGACGCTCACGCTGAACCGACCGGATAAGCACAACGCCATGTCGGCACAGATGATCCATGATCTGATGCAAGCCACAAAGGCGCTGGGCGATGATCCGGCGGTGCGGGTGGTCGTTCTGACCGGAGCCGGCAAAAGCTTTTGTGCCGGCGGCGATCTTGCCTGGATGCAACAGCAGATGGCTTCGGACCCGGAAACACGGGCCCGCGAGGCGGGGCTTTTGGCTTACATGCTGCAAGGGCTTAATACGTTGGCGAAACCCCTGATCGGGGCGGTGAACGGCAACGCCTTTGGTGGTGGAGTTGGCATGGCCAGCGTGTGCGATATCGCCATTGGTGCGGATCATTTGAAGATGGGCCTGACCGAAGTGCGTCTTGGCCTTATCCCGGCAACGATTGGTCCCTACGTGATTGCGCGCATGGGCGAGGGGCGCGCGCGGCGGGTGTTTTTCTCACCACGCCTTTTTGGTGCTGAGGAAGCTGTGGACCTGGGCCTTTTGGCGCGCGTTGTGCCCGCCGATGATCTGGCCGCCGCTGTAGAGGCCGAAGTGGCCCCGTTTTTGAACGGCGCGCCGGGCGCGATTGCATCCGCCAAGGCGTTGGCCCGGTCGCTTGGTCCGCGCATCGACGAAGAGACCATTGCGCACACCATCGAGGCGCTCAAAGCCCGGTGGGAGGCAGATGAGGCCGAGGAAGGCATCGGGGCGTTTTTCGAAAAACGCCCGGCGCGGTGGATGCAAGGCTAGATCTTTTTTGCGCTCTGATCATGCCATCTGTGATAAAATCGCACAATGAGCCAAGACTTTCGCCCCCCCGTTCCGATATTGCGCAGTTTTGATGAGGCCAAAGCCCGTGAGTTCTATATCGACTTTCTGGGATTTGAGGTTGGTTTCGAGTTCCGTTTTGAGCCGGACACTCCCCTTTATATGGGGGTGCAAAAAGGCGCGTGCGAATTGCATATCTCCGAGCATTTCGGCGATGCGGCCCCCGGCGCCTCTATGCGTATCGACGTGCCTGATGTGCATGCATACTGCGCCGAGTTGAACGCAAAACGTTATCGGCACGCGCGGCCCGGTGTACAGCGACAGCCCTGGGGCATGGACGACATGACCATCGCGGATCCGTTTGGAAACCGGCTGATCTTTTGTACCGCTGTCCCAGAGGGCGGCTGACCTCGCCATCTGCGTCCATTTCACGCAAATATCTGATCGGAAATCACGGCAGCTTTGTTGACGCTGCCGAGCCCTGAGCGTAACGATGGCGCAACCAAAATAAGCCACTGGGTCAGGATCGGGGCGCACCGATCCAGAGAGGAAGCACGCATGGACGAGTTGTTGCGGGAATACCTGCCTATATTGGTGTTTATCGGCGTCGCCCTTGGGCTGGCGCTGGTGTTGTTGTTGGCCGCCGCCGTGGTGGCTGTGCGCAACCCTGATCCCGAAAAAGTCTCAGCTTACGAATGCGGCTTTAACGCGTTTGACGATGCGCGCATGAAATTTGATGTACGCTTTTATCTGGTGTCGATCCTGTTCATCATTTTCGACCTGGAAATCGCGTTTCTTTTCCCTTGGGCGGTCGGCTTTAAAGATATGTCGATGATCGGCTTTTGGTCGATGATGGTATTCCTTGCGGTTCTGACCATCGGGTTTGCGTATGAATGGAAGAAAGGGGCGTTGGAATGGCAGTGATGACCGGCGCCAACACCGCAGGGTTTGACCGTGAGGTCGCCACGCAGGATCTTAATCGCGAGCTGAGCGACAAGGGTTTTCTGCTGACCTCGACCGAAGATGTGATCAACTGGGCGCGCACAGGTTCGCTGCACTGGATGACCTTTGGTCTGGCGTGCTGCGCGGTTGAGATGATGCACACCTCGATGCCGCGCTATGATGCGGAGCGGTTTGGCATTGCGCCGCGCGCCTCCCCGCGTCAGTCGGATTTGATGATCGTTGCAGGGACGTTGACCAACAAGATGGCCCCGGCGCTGCGCAAGGTCTACGACCAGATGCCAGAGCCGCGCTATGTGCTGTCGATGGGGTCCTGCGCGAACGGTGGTGGCTATTACCATTACAGCTATTCGGTTGTGCGCGGCTGTGACCGGATCGTGCCGGTCGATATTTACGTGCCCGGATGCCCGCCCACGGCGGAGGCTCTGCTTTACGGAATTTTGCAGCTTCAGCGCAAAATCCGGCGGACCGGAACGATTGTGCGATAAAGCCGGAGCAGGTGATGTCAGAAGATCTGAATAATCTCGGTGCGCTGATTGAAGCAAAGCAGCCAGACAGTGTGCTGGGCTGGGATGTGAGCCATGGCGAACTGAACGTGGATGTGGCGCCAGCCAACATCGAAGAGTTCATTGAATTCCTCAAAGGCGATCCGGCTTGCAAGTTCTCGACCCTCGTGGACATCACCGCGGTGGATTACATCGGGCGGGCCAAGCGCTTTGATGTCGTCTATCACCTGCTGTCGATGTATCAGAACCAGCGCATCCGGTTGCGTGTATCGATCCGCGAAGACCAGATGATCTCTTCGATTATGTCGGTGCATCCATCGGCCAATTGGTTTGAGCGCGAAGTGTTTGACATGTTCGGCGTGCTTTTCACGGGCCACGCGGATTTGCGCCGTATCCTGACGGACTACGGCTTTCGCGGCTATCCGCTGCGCAAGGATTTCCCAACCACGGGCTACACCGAGGTTCGCTATGACGAGAGCGAAAAGCGAGTGGTTTATGAACCGGTTAAGCTGGTGCAGGAATATCGTCAGTTTGACTTCATGAGCCCATGGGAGGGTGCGGAATACATCCTGCCGGGCGACGAGAAGAAAGACGCGGAGGCGGGGTAATGGATACCATTTTGTGGGTCATCGTTGCGGTTGCCAGCATTGTTCCGATGTTCAAGCTGTTGCCGCATTTCGGGATCAACCAATATTGGGCCGCAGTGTGCATTGTGCCGATTGGCACCATTGCTTTGCTGTGGTGGATGGCCGTCAAATTGCAAGAGCTTGAGAAGCGGTGAGCATGGCGCAGGATTTTGGCATATCAGACGACCTGCACGCGGCTATTCTGGCGTATTGCGACGCGGTCTATTTCGCAAAAGCGGATGTCTTTGAAACCTTGTGTCACGACAAATTTCAGATGACGCATGTGGAAAACGATGGCACCACGTTTTGGGATAAGGCGTCTTACCTGGATCGTGTGCGGGGCCGAACCCCATTTCCCGCACCTGCGCAATACGAGATTTTGAACGCTGATGAAGCGGGCGGAGAGATCGGGCGGGTGCACCTGACAGTGGATGTGCCCCCGGTACGGTATGAAGATCATCTTGGCTTTGTGAAGCTGGGCGGCGAGTGGACGCTTTTGACCAAAGTGTTCCGTACAGCCGCGCAGCTTGAAAATGGAGGATCGTGATGGACGGCTCCAAGTTTAATGATGTGCTGACCGGCGAGCAGCGCATTCGCAACTTCAACATCAACTTCGGGCCTCAGCACCCGGCGGCGCACGGCGTGTTGCGCTTGGTGCTTGAACTGGATGGCGAAGTGGTTGAGCGGTGTGATCCGCACATTGGCCTGCTGCACCGCGGTACTGAAAAGCTGATGGAAAGCCGGACATATCTGCAAAACCTGCCGTATTTTGACCGGTTGGATTATGTGGCGCCGATGAACCAGGAACATGCCTGGTGTCTCGCGATTGAACGGTTGACCGGGGTGGAGGTGCCGCGGCGCGCGTCATTGATCCGGGTGCTCTATTCCGAGATTGGCCGCATCCTGAACCACCTGCTGAACGTCACAACGCAGGCGATGGATGTGGGCGCGCTGACCCCGCCGCTGTGGGGCTTTGAAGAGCGTGAAAAGCTGATGGTGTTTTACGAACGCGCCTGTGGTGCGCGCCTGCACGCGGCGTATTTCCGCCCCGGTGGTGTGCATCAGGATCTGCCAGCCGGTCTTTTGGAAGACATCGAAGCATGGGCAGTGGAATTCCCCAAAGTGCTCGACGACATCGACGGGCTATTGACCGAAAACCGCATCTTCAAACAGCGCAACGTCGATATCGGCGTGGTCAACGAAGATGAAATTCAGCTTTACGGCTTTTCTGGTGTGATGGTGCGTGGATCGGGTCTGGCTTGGGATTTGCGCCGGGCGCAGCCTTACGAATGCTATGACGAATTCGACTTCATGGTGCCGGTGGGTAAGAACGGCGATTGCTATGACCGATATCTGGTGCGGATGGCAGAGATGCGGGAATCGCTCAAGATCATTCATCAAGCCATCGAAAAGCTGAACGCGCCCGAAGGGCAGGGCGATGTGTTGGCGCGGGGCAAAATCACGCCGCCAAAGCGCACAGACATGAAGCAATCCATGGAAGCGCTCATTCATCACTTCAAGCTTTACACCGAAGGGTTTCATGTGCCTGAGGGCGAGGTTTATGCCGCCGTGGAAGCGCCGAAAGGCGAATTTGGTGTCTACCTTGTGGCGGATGGCAGCAACAAACCGTACCGCGCTAAGCTGCGTGCGCCTGGATTTTTGCATCTGCAAGCGATGGATCATGTGGCCACTGGGCACCAGTTGGCAGACGTTGCCGCCATCATCGGCACGATGGATATCGTGTTTGGTGAGGTAGATCGGTGATCAATCTGCCGATCATCATCGTGGTGCTTTTGGGCATCGGCGCAATGATGGTCGCCGCGTTGGCGTATGCCTTTTATCGCGACCCTGAAAAGGGCATGGCGCAAGCCACACATAGGCCGGAACAATTGCCCTTGGTCATGGTGGATCGCTACATTGCGGTCGCTTTGATCCAAGTGGGTTTGATCTTTTTCGGCAATTTGGAAATGGTCGCTGTGTTCTGTGTTGCGGGCGCGGTGATGGGGCTGGGCGACGGGTTGATTTATCACCGCGCCGGATTTCCACATATCAAACACACATCGACCGGGGTGCTTTCCCTGATGGGTCTGATGATCACTCTTTACTACTTGGCGGCTGGATAAAGCACCGTCAGACATCCACAATGGGGCACTCATGCTGCGTCGACTTCACCCAGAACAACCGGACAGTTTCGCATTCACCCCGGCCAACCAGGCCTGGGCCGAAGCGCAGATCACAAAGTACCCGGAGGGGCGGCAAGCCAGTGCGGTCATTCCGCTTTTGTGGCGTGCACAAGAACAAGAAGGCTGGTTGACCCGCCCGGCGATTGAACGCGTCGCAGAGATGCTGGGCATGGCCTATATGCGCGCGCTTGAGGTGGCATCTTTCTACTTTATGTTTCAGCTGCAACCTGTTGGTTCTGTGGCGCATATCCAGGTGTGTGGCACAACGTCCTGCATGATTTGCGGGGCCGAGGATCTGGTTGCAGTGTGCAAAGAAAAGATTGCGCCAAAGCCACATCAGATTTCGGAAGACGGCAAGTTGTCGTGGGAAGAGGTCGAGTGCCTTGGGTCGTGCGCGAACGCGCCGATGGCGCAGATCGGCAAGGATTATTACGAAGATCTGACTGCCGCTCGTTTTGGAGAAATCCTCGATGAATTGGCTGCCGGGACAGTTCCGACGCCGGGCCCGCAAAACGGGCGCTATGGTGCGGAGCCGCTGAACGGTTTGACCAGCCTGACCGACTTTGACAGTGGCCGGACACAGTATAACGCGTCGGTTCAATTGGCGACGGATATTGGCGACACAGTCAAACGGATCGACGGAACCGAAGTGCCGTTGATCACCCCTTGGACAGGCAAAGGCAGCAAAGATGCAGCGCCCGTGCGGGATGATTTGATGGGGCCATCATCGGTGGCGGCTGTACCCGCGACTGAAGGCACCAAGCCTGCGACTTTAGAAAAAGCGCGGGACGAAGGGCCGGATAATCTGAAGCTGATCAAAGGGGTTGGCCCCAAGCTGGAAGCGCTTTTGCATCGGCTGGGCTTTTTTCATTTCGACCAGATTGCGGGTTGGACAGAGGCCGAAGTTCAATGGGTTGATGAGAACCTCGAAGGCTTCAAAGGCCGCGTGAGCCGTGACACATGGGTCACGCAGGCGAAAACACTTTCAACCGGTGCGGACACAGAATTCTCCCAACGTACGAAAAAACAGTCTAAAGAGTAGGCAAAGGATAATACGTTGTAGGGGAGAGGGACCCGATGAATAGCAATCAAGGGACTTTTACGTGCGCCATTTGGTGTTGGTTGGTGGCCATTGCCGGAGGCATTCTAGCATTCGTGCTTTTCCTGATACTGACAGATTGGTTGCCAATTCAGGCGATTTTCATCGCGCTGTTGGTCGCTGGTGTCGGTGGCGTCTTGCTGACTTGGCTATTGTGCAAGGAATTGCCGGCTCCCGGCGCGACAGCGTCACCTTTGGCTGAAGCGCCGCAAGCCTCTGCGTCGACAACGGCGGCGGCACCTGCCGCTGCTGCGGCACCGGCTGCTGCGGCGCCCACAGCATCGGCGGCGCCTGCTGTGGAAATCAAGCCGAGCACGGAGTTGGCTGGCGAGAAAGAGCTGGCCGCTCGCAAAGGCACGTGGCGCTATGAAGGGGGCGACAAGCCCGCCGAAAAGGCTGCGGCACCTGCACCTGCACCTGCACCGGCTGCAGAGCCTGAGCCAGTTGCGGCCGCCGAAGGCGACGGACAAAAGCCCGCGACACTGGCTGCTGCGCGCGACGGCGGGCCGGATGATCTCAAACAGATCAAAGGCGTCGGCCCCAAGCTTGAAGCCGTCTTGCACTCCATGGGCTTTTTCCACTTTGATCAGGTCGCAGCCTGGGGGCCAGAAGAAGTGGCATGGGCCGATCAGAACCTTGTTGGGTTCAAAGGTCGTGTCAGCCGCGACAACTGGGTTGCTCAAGCCAAAGTGCTGGCCGCTGGTGGCGAGACCGAGTTTTCCAAAAAGGTGGAAAAAGGTGGCGTTTACGACAAGTGATGCCGGGGTCATATGACGAAACCGGATACGCCAGAGAAAAAGAATGGTCAGCGCCTTGCGCTGATCATTGCGGCAGTTGCGATTCTGTGGATGTTGGCAAACTTCATCGGAACGCGGCTTGAGTTTTCGAACCGCACCCGCGCGTTGATTGATCTTTTTGCTCTCGCCGGGTTCGGCTGGGCGATTTGGCAAGCTCTGGCCATGTGGCGTCAGAGAAAATAACGCCCGCATCTTCACAAAATTGTCGCGCGTTGCGGATTGAGGCTGTTGTCTGCCTCAATGCGCAGGTAACTTAGCGCGGAACAAGTTCATCGACCAACATTTAGGCAGGCAGATGCTGGAAGACAAAGACCGCATTTTCACGAATATCTATGGTATGCATGACCGTAATCTGGCCGGTGCAAAGGCACGCGGGCATTGGGATGGCACTGCGGGGCTGATCCAAAAGGGCCGTGACTGGATCATTCAGGAAATGAAAGACAGCGGGCTGCGCGGGCGCGGCGGTGCGGGCTTTCCAACAGGGTTGAAGTGGTCGTTCATGCCGAAAGAAAGCGACGGGCGTCCGGCCTATCTGGTGGTGAACGCAGACGAATCCGAACCCGGCACCTGCAAGGACCGGGAAATCATGCGCCACGATCCGCACACGCTGATCGAAGGGTGTTTGATTGCCAGCTTCGCGATGCAGGCGCATGCTTGCTACATCTACATCCGTGGCGAATACATCCGCGAACGCGAAGCGTTGCAGGCCGCGATTGATGAAGCCTATGACGCAGGCCTGTTGGGCGCGAATGCAGCCGGGTCTGGCTGGGACTTTGATCTCTATCTGCACCACGGGGCAGGCGCCTATATCTGTGGCGAAGAGACCGCGTTGATCGAAAGCCTGGAAGGCAAAAAGGGGATGCCCCGGATGAAGCCGCCGTTCCCGGCGGGTGCGGGGCTGTATGGCTGCCCGACGACGGTAAACAATGTGGAATCCATTGCGGTGGTGCCGACGATTTTGCGGCGCGGTGCGTCATGGTTTGCGGGCTTTGGCCGTCAGAACAATGCGGGCACCAAGCTTTTTGCGATCTCAGGTCACGTGAACAACCCATGTGTGGTGGAAGAGGCCATGTCGATCAGCTTTGAAGAGCTGATCGAAAAGCATTGCGGCGGCATTCGCGGCGGTTGGGACAATCTCAAAGCGGTGATCCCCGGCGGATCTTCTGTTCCATGTGTGCGCGGCGAAAAGATGAAAGACGCGATCATGGATTTCGATTACCTGCGCGGCGATCTCGGCTCGGGCCTGGGAACCGCGGCGGTGATCGTGATGGATCAGTCGACCGATATCATCAAAGCGATCTGGCGGCTGTCGAAGTTCTACAAACACGAAAGCTGTGGCCAGTGCACGCCGTGCCGTGAGGGTACAGGTTGGATGATGCGGGTCATGGACCGTTTGGTGAAAGGCGAGGCTGAGGTCGAAGAGATCGACATGCTGTTTGACGTCACCAAACAGGTCGAAGGCCACACCATCTGCGCCTTGGGCGACGCGGCGGCCTGGCCCATTCAGGGTTTGATCCGCAATTTCCGCGACGAGATCGAGGATCGGATCAAGCACAAGCGCGGCGTATCGCTCGCGGCGGAATAAGCCATGTCTCATGCCCCTCGCTGAGTTCAACAAAGGTGTCCTGAAACACGATTGGGAAGATCCGCGTATTGCGGATTTTGCGGACAATATCGATTTTGTGAACGGTGTGGCTCAGCGGGCGGATGGGTTTATCTGGATGCTCGACGAGGAGGGGATGGAAGCCGCCCAGCTTGAAAAAGAGGGCGTGCTTGGAGGAAACCCGCGCACCGCGTCAACGCTTTCGGTCTGGCGCGATCTGGCAGCTTTGGAACACTTTGTTTGGAATACCGTGCACAAGCGGTTTTATGACCGCCGTGCAGAATGGTACGACCCGACGGATGAGCTGCGGATGGTGTTGTGGTGGGTGCCGGACGGGCATCTTCCCAGCGTGACCGAAGCCATGGAACGCTTTGCCCACCTGGAACAGAATGGCGACAGCGATTTCGCCTTTGGTTGGCAATTCGCCAAGGCGCAGGCGCGTAATGCCAAGCGAAATTGATTAGGGCTTTCTGAGGCGTTGCCCAAAGGGATTTCCTTCGATATCACAGCATCGGTGTCAGGCTAATGTGCGCCCGTGCTGACAAGGCATGAAAGATGCGCGTATAGCCAAAACGCTTGGGGGAAATTGAGTATGAATATCGGGCAAAAGACCGCAAAGGTGCGGGCTCACGCACTCAAAGAAGACAACAGCTGGGCATTGCGGGGAATGCTGGTGTTGTTGCTTCTGGTCGCTCTCTTGATATCCGGTTGCAGCAGGGATCGCGACCGGGTGGCGTTTGAGGGCGTTGAGTTTCGCAGCAAGGCCTCTTTCGTTGATCGCAAAGATAGAACTGCCTTTGAAATCAGCGTCCGTCCATTTTCAGCCAGCGCAGAAGGTGCACGCGAAGCAGGTCGCTATGAAGCGACGCGTTATTGCGTAGAACGGTATGGCACATCCGACATCATCTGGACCGCAGGACCGGACGATGCCGCCGAAGATTTGCTGGTTGAAGGGGATACTTTGAACCTCGCGGGAACGTGTAATCCATAGGTCGTTTGGGGAGACGACTTTTTACGTCTGTATCTTGTCCGAAGGGCGGGATATTGCATAACAAATTAGCCAAACCCACCATGTCGCGTGACAGAACGGGAAGCCAAACATGAAGCGCATCGCCGCCATTTCGTTGATACTTGTGCTCGCCGCTCCTGTGGCGATTGCAAAGCCGCATTTGCGGGATGTATCCGAGATTGACGATGCCCTTTTCGCGGTTGGCCTGGCCAACGAGATCCGCAAGAAATGCCCCTCTATCTCTGCACGCAAGATCAAAGCTTTGATGACGTTGCAAAAGCTGAAGTCCCGCGCCAACGAGCTGGGATATTCCAACGCGGAAATAGAGGCCTACACCTCATCGGAGGTTGAAAAAGACCGGATGCGCGCACGTGGCGCACAATGGTTTGGGCAACAAGGTGTTGATACCTCAACACCAGAAGGATACTGCGTCGCGGGACGCAGTGAAATTGACAAAAATAGCCAGATCGGCGCGCTTCTAAAGGCAAACTAACCGATGAGCGAACTTAAAAAAGTTGTCATTGATGGCACAGAGGTCGAAGTCGACGGGGCCATGACCCTGATTCAGGCATGCGAAGTGGCCGGAATCGAAATTCCACGGTTCTGTTATCACGAACGCTTGTCGATCGCCGGCAACTGCCGGATGTGTCTTGTTGAAGTGGTCGGTGGCCCGCCAAAGCCCGCGGCCTCTTGTGCGATGCAGGTGCGCGATCTGCGCCCGGGGCCGGAAGGGCAGCCGCCTGTTATCAAAACCAATTCACCAATGGTGAAAAAGGCCCGTGAGGGCGTGATGGAATTCCTGCTGATCAACCACCCGCTGGATTGCCCGATCTGCGATCAGGGTGGCGAATGTGATTTGCAGGATCAGGCCATGGCCTATGGCGTCGATTTCTCCCGCTTCCGCGAGCCGAAGCGTGCGGTGGATGATCTGGATCTGGGTCCGCTCGTTGAAACCCATATGACGCGCTGCATCTCGTGCACGCGCTGCGTGCGCTTCACCACCGAGGTGGCCGGGATCACGCAGATGGGCCAGACGGGCCGCGGCGAAGATGCCGAAATCACTGCTTATCTGGGCGAAACGCTCGACAGCAATATGCAGGGCAACATCATTGATCTGTGCCCGGTCGGCGCCTTGGTGTCGAAGCCTTACGCCTTTACCGCGCGCCCTTGGGAGCTGACCAAAACGGAATCCGTGGATGTGATGGATGCGCTCGGGTCGAATATCCGGGTGGATACCAAAGGCCGCGAAGTCATGCGGTTTTTGCCACGCAATCATGACGGCGTGAACGAAGAGTGGATTTCTGACAAAACCCGGTTCGTCTGGGATGGCTTGCGCCGCCAGCGGCTGGACAAGCCTTACGTCCGCGAAAACGGCAAGCTGCGCCCGGCCAGCTGGTCAGAGGCCTTTGCCAAGACATCGGCGGCGATCAAAGGGGCCAAAGGCCTTGTTGGTCTCGTCGGCGATCTGGCGCCGGTTGAAGCGGCTTTTGCTTTGAAAAACCTGATCGAAGGCCAGGGCGGGGTGGTTGAGTGCCGGACCGACGGCGCGCATCTGCCTGCGGGCAATCGCGGCGCTTATGCTGGTACCGCGTCGATCGAAGAGATCGAGCACGCCGAAGCGATCATGCTGATCGGGACGAACCCACGGCTTGAGGCACCTGTGTTGAATGCACGCATCCGCAAGGCATGGGCCCGTGGCGCGAATGTGGGCGTGATCGGCACAGCGTCTGATCTGACCTATGACGCGAACCATATCGGGGCATCGCCAGTGGTGCTGGATGAATTGCTCCAGCGAGATCATAGCGCCGTGGCCGAAAAGAATTCGGTCATCATCGTCGGTCAGGCTGCGTTGCAGCGGCCGGATGGCGCGGCGATCCTGTCGGCGGCGATGAAATTGGCGGAGTCGACGAAGTCGAGCTTTATGGTGTTGCACACAGCGGCTGGCCGCGTGGGCGCGATGGATGTGGGTGCGGTCAATGACGCGGGCATGAACGCGGTCAATACGGCTGATGTGATTTACAACCTCGGCGCAGATGAGATTGAAATCGCGGACGGCGCGTTTGTCATCTATCAAGGCAGCCACGGGGACCGCGGCGCGCATCGTGCTGATGTGATCCTGCCCGGCGCGGCCTATACCGAAGAACAGGGGCTCTTCGTGAACACCGAAGGCCGCCCGCAGCTGGCGCTGCGCGCTGGTTTTGCTCCGGGTGAGGCCAAAGAAAACTGGGCTATTTTGCGCGCGCTCAGCGCTCACCTGGACGCGGTCCAGCCCTGGGACAGCTTTGCGCAGTTGCGGCAGGCGTTGGTGAAAGATGTGCCGCATTTGGCACAGGTGGACGAAGTACCACAAAACGCATGGGATATTCCCCAAGGCGGAGTGATCTCGGATACGCCTGTGGGTTCCGCCATTTCAGATTTCTACCTGACCAACCCGATCACTCGGGCCAGTGAGGTAATGGCACGTTTGTCCGCGGATGCGCGCGAACGGGCTGCTGTGAAACTGGCGGCGGAATAAGGTGAGGGGAGCCGTGATTTTGGCCATATTGGCATGCACCTCTTGCACGGATCCCGTGCCAACAGCCGAACGGCTTATCCCCGATTATCAAGGGGTTGAGACGCGGTTGTTGGACAATGATCTGGTCGAGTTTCGCGTGACTATGACCAATGCGCTCTCTGAAAGTGATGTGGCGGATTATGCCGATTGCGCGGCTGCCGGATACACGTTGATCCGCGGCTGGGGCTTTGCTCGTCATTTGCGCACCGATGTGGCGCAAGACGGCGCAGTTTGGCGCGGCGATGCCGCCTACACAATCTCGCCGGACTTGCCGCGCGGGATCGCAACGATTGATGCGGAAGTGGTGGCAAACGCTTGCGCGGAAAAAGGAATACCGACGGTATGAGGTACCATGGCTGAGTTCTTTACGACCAATTTGGGTGTCTTTGTGATCATCCTGGGCCAATGTCTGTTGATGGCCGTGTTCCTGTTGTTGTCGGCGTATTTCATCCTCTACGCGGATCGCAAAATCTGGGCAGCGGTTCAGATGCGGCGCGGCCCGAACGTGGTTGGGGCGTTTGGCCTGCTGCAATCACTGGCAGACATGCTGAAGCTGGTGTTGAAGGAAATCATCGTGCCTGCGGGTGCTGACAAGGCGGTGTTTTTCATCGCACCTGTTGTGTCGTTCGCTTTGGCGATGCTGGCCTGGGCGGTGATCCCGTTCAACGAAAGTTGGTTGATTTCAAACATTAACGTGGCGATCCTGTTTGTGTTCGCGGTGTCATCACTTGAAGTTTACGGCGTGATCATGGGTGGCTGGGCGTCCAACTCAAAATACCCGTTCCTGGGTTCGCTGCGTTCTGCGGCGCAGATGATTTCTTATGAAGTCTCCATCGGTCTGATTATCATCGGTGTGATCATCTCCGCCGGTTCCATGAACTTTGGCCAAATCGTTGCCTCGCAAGATACAGCCTATGGCTTCTTTGGGTGGTATTGGTTGCCCCACTTGCCGATGGTGTTCCTGTTTTTCATCTCGGCGCTGGCGGAAACGAACCGTCCGCCGTTTGACTTGCCGGAAGCGGAATCCGAGCTGGTTGCGGGCTATCAGGTGGAATACTCTTCCACGCCGTTCCTGTTGTTCATGGCGGGTGAATACATCGCCATCTTCCTGATGTGCGCGCTGACGACGCTGCTTTTCTTTGGCGGTTGGTTGTCGCCTATTCCGGGCGTAACTGACGGCGCCTTGTGGATGGTGGCCAAGATGGGGTTCTTTTTCTTCCTCTTTGCGATGGTCAAAGCGATTGTGCCGCGCTTCCGCTATGACCAGCTGATGCGTTTGGGCTGGAAAGTGTTCCTGCCGTTCTCATTGGTTTGGGTGGTGTTTGTGGCTTTTGCCGCGAAATTTGGCTGGATCGGCGGGATTTATGCCCGCTGGGCCGTGGGGGTTTAAGATGACTCAGATCGACTACACACGCGCAGCGAAATACTTCCTGCTCAGCGATATCTGGGCCGGTATGCGTCTGGGGCTGAAGTACTTTTTTGCGCCCAAAGCCACGGTGAACTACCCGCACGAAAAAGGGCCGCTTAGCCCACGGTTCCGGGGCGAACACGCGTTGCGCCGGTATCCGAATGGGGAAGAACGCTGTATCGCGTGTAAGCTTTGTGAGGCGATTTGCCCGGCGCAGGCGATCACAATCGATGCGGAGCCGCGCGAAGATGGATCGCGCCGGACCACGCGGTATGACATCGACATGACCAAGTGCATTTATTGCGGCTTCTGCCAGGAGGCCTGTCCAGTGGATGCGATTGTCGAAGGTCCGAATTTCGAATTCGCGACCGAGACGCGGGAAGAGCTGTTTTATGACAAGGCCAAGCTCTTGGAAAACGGCGACCGCTGGGAAGCCGAGATTGCCCGCAACCTTGAAATGGATGCGCCGTACAGATGACCGATACGAAAAACCCCTGGGCGGCGATGCTGAGCCAAGTGAACGAAGTGGCCAAGGCCTTTCCGGTCATGAATGCGTTTGATCCCAAAGCGCTTGAAGCGATGATGCCGGTGATGCCCAAGGATCTGATGGAAGCGTTTTTTGGCAATACCATCAACGAAAACGGGCTGGATGCGAAAACGCGGTTGTTGATCACCCTGTCAGGCTTGACCATGCAGGGCGCTTTGAACCCGACGATGGTGCGCCAGACGGTGCGCCACGCGATTGAGGCGGGCGCAACCGAGCAGCAAGTGATTGAAACGATTGGCATGATGTCGATGTTCGCGGGCATTCCCGCGATGACGCGCACCATGGAATTGGCGAAAGAAGTTCTGGACAACAGCGGAGAAGACGGATGAGCGTTTTTGCGTTTTACCTCTTTGCGATCAGCGTCATCACGGGGGGGCTGTTTACCGTGATCAGCCGCAACCCAGTGCACTCGGTGCTTTGGTTGATCCTGTCTTTTCTCAGCGCGGCGGGGCTGTTCGTTCTGCTTGGGGCTGAATTCGTCGCGATGTTGTTGATCATCGTCTACGTCGGCGCGGTCGCGGTGTTGTTCCTGTTTGTGGTGATGATGCTGGACGTGGATTTTGCCGAGCTCAAGGCGGAAATGGCGCGGTATCTGCCGCTCGCGCTGTTGGTTGGGGTTGTGATCCTGATGCAGTTTGCGCTGGCCTTTGGTGTCTGGGAAAGCAACGCCGCCGCAGAAAGCCTGCGCGCGCAGGCGGTGCCCGTCGACCGGCACAATACCGAGGCGCTGGGACTGATCCTTTATGATCAGTATTTTCTGTTGTTCCAACTGGCGGGTTTGATCCTGCTCGTGGCAATGATCGGTGCGATTGTTCTGACTTTGCGCCACCGCGAAGATGTGAAGCGGCAGGATGTGCTGGCCCAGATTTACCGCGATCCAGCAGCGGCGATGGAATTGAAAGACGTCAAACCGGGGCAGGGCCTGTGATCGAAACGCGACAAGAAAATTCGAATTTTCTTGGCCATTTTCTTCAAAGAAAATGGGGCGCGCTTGGCGTGTGCGTCGCTGCGATGATGGCGATTTCCACGCAGGCGAGCACGGCGTTGGCTTTGGCTGATTGTACGCGGGTCACGCATATTTCCCATGCGGGCGACGCGGATCACACGGATCTGGGCGAAGGCCGCGTGATGTGGCGCAGCTGGTGGTCGCAGGAAGGCACCACCACACACCTGTCCGTATCGGAATGCAGCAGCGGCGAGATGCTGCGCTTTTTGACGGCCGAACAGAATATGAGCGACCGCTTGCCCTTTGACCGCACCGAACGGGCGCTGGGGATCGTGGCGGATCATCACCTGGGCTCGCGCGTATTTGCGACACTGCCGCGTTTGGCGGAGGCCCTTGATAAAACCGCACGCGACATCACGCGTGTCACACTTGCAGAAGAAAACTGTGCCTGCGCAGCGCTTTATCCTGAGCTGCGCGGCGAGAAGACGGAATTTGTGCTGGATGACTAGCCTTGGCCATATTGGACGGATCGCATGATCGGACTTGAACATTATCTCACCGTTGCAGCTGCGCTGTTTGTGATCGGCATCTTTGGTCTGTTTCTGAACCGAAAGAACATCATCATCTTGTTGATGAGCATCGAATTGATGTTGCTGGCGGTGAACATCAACCTCGTGGCGTTTTCCAGTTTCCTTGGGGATTTGGTCGGGCAGGTGTTTACGCTCTTCGTGCTGACCGTCGCTGCTGCTGAGGCCGCGATTGGCCTTGCCATCTTGGTGTGCTTCTTCCGGAACCGCGGCACGATCGCGGTGGAAGATGTGAATGTGATGAAGGGCTAAGGTATCATGGAAACGATCATCCTCTTTGCCCCGCTCGTCGGTGCCATTCTCTGCGGCTTTGGCTGGCGCATCTTTGGGGAAACAGCGGCTCAGTGGATCGCCACGGGCCTCTTGTTCCTGGCTGCGGTCCTCAGCTGGATTGTCTTTCTCACATTCGACGGCACTACCGAGCAAATTCAGATCTTGCGCTGGATCGAAAGCGGCACGCTCAGCACGGATTGGGCCATTCGCCTCGACCGTTTGACGGCGATCATGCTGATCGTGGTCACCACTGTGTCTGCGCTCGTGCACCTTTATTCCTTTGGCTACATGGATCACGATCCGCAGTGGAAAGAGGGCGAAAGCTATAAGCCGCGGTTCTTTGCCTATCTGTCTTTCTTTACTTTTGCGATGCTGATGCTGGTCACATCCGACAACCTGGCCCAGATGTTTTTTGGCTGGGAAGGGGTGGGGGTCGCCTCTTACCTTCTGATCGGGTTTTACTATCGTAAGCCTTCGGCCAACGC
>JABSSA010000216.1 GCA_013214665.1 Paracoccaceae bacterium | reverse complement strand
CGTGGCCTTATGTTCGAAAGTGACGATGTGCCGTTTGACAACGCGCATGTGTACGCGGGCGAGCGCCCGATTGGTGTCATTACCTCGGCAACGCGCTCCCCCATGCTGGAACGTACAATTGCCATGGCACGGCTGAGTGTCGAGCACGCTGAGCTCGGATCTGCGCTCGAAGTTGGCCAGTTGGATGGCCACATCAAGCGTTTGCCCGTAACTGTCTGCGAAACCCCGTTTTTTGATCCGAAGCGTGAAAGGGCACGTGTATGAGCGACGCAGTTGTTGAACTGGAAGGCGTTTGGAAAGTCTTTGGTGAGCGCGCTCAAGAAGCGATGGCTGCCATTCGGGCTGAAGGGCTTGGAAAGCCCGAGGTGTTGGAACGGTTCCAGGCCGTGGTTGGCGTAAAAGATGCAAGTTTTAGCGTTTCCAAAGGCGAGATCTTTTGCCTGATGGGCCTGTCCGGTTCTGGAAAATCCACGCTTGTGCGCCACATTAACCGACTTATCGAACCCTCAGCAGGCACCATCCGCATTTTGGGTGAAGACATCGGCGCGATGAAGTCTGAGCAATTGCGCGCCACGCGGGCGGACAAGATCGGCATGGTGTTCCAGAACATGGCGCTTCTGCCGCATCGATCTGTTCGCGACAACATCGGGTTTGCTTTGGAGTTGCGCGGCATGGACGGGTACCACCGTGCACAAGCAGCAGATCGCGCATTGGAAACGGTAAGCCTGCATGGATACGGAGACCGTTTGCCATCCGAATTGTCGGGGGGCATGCAACAGCGTGTTGGACTGGCGCGTGCCCTTGCCGCCGATCCTGAAATCCTGTTGATGGACGAACCCTTTTCTGCGCTTGACCCACTTATCCGGCGCAATCTGCAGGATGAGTTCCTGAACCTGAGCCAAACTGTAAAAAAGACGACTGTTTTCATTACACACGACCTGGATGAAGCCATCCGTATGGGCGACCGCATCGGCATCATGAAAGATGGCGAAATTGTTCAAATCGGAACTGCCGAAGATATCGTGACCGCGCCGGCGGATGATTACGTTGCTGACTTTGTCGCTGGTATTTCGCGCCTCAAGCTCGTTTCAGCGGCAAAAATCATGGTTCCGCCAGAAAAATTCAGCGCGTTGAACGGGCCGCTGAGCGACGCGGCCCATCCCGAAGCTGCGCCAACGGACGACTTGGACACATTGGTCGAACTGAGCACGGGCACTGATTTGCCTGTGCTGATCAAAGATGCGGGCACCTTGGTTGGGGTCGTGAACAAAGACACCTTATTGCACGGATTGCAGGGGAGCAGCGAAGGATGAACGGTGCAGAAACGCGCGACAATATTGACGAACGCGACATCTCGGTCCCTGCTTTCGCGGAACGCAGTACCGACTATTACACCCGCGTTTTCGAAAACGTTCAACGCGGACAATCCCGCCCTTGGGATCTGAACCTCTGGGCGTTGTTGATCCCCTGGTTCTGGGCCGCGCAACGAGGTGTCTGGCTTGTTTTTTGGGTGGCGCTGGCCATCGATGTCCTCGGGCTGGTTTGCTTGATGCAGTTGGTCAAGTTCGGGCCTCTTTTGGATGCCGCTTTGCAGGACCCGGATAACAACACGGTTCTGATCGAACGTTACTCCCGCTGGATCAGCAATTTCGGTTGGACGGGGGCTGTCGTTCTTTTGGGTGGGCGTCTGTGGTTGGGTTCGCGGGCAAACCATTGGTATTACGCGCAGTATAACCGCTGGCGTATCTCGGACGCGGTCAACAGCGGGGTCCTGCTAAAGCGCTTGGTGATGGGCATCCTGATTATGGCCATCGTTGCACCAATCACGCTGTATCGTGCAACTGAATTGCGGCTCGACCAGCGCGCCTGTTTTAACCAAATCCGTGCGGGCGAAACCGTTGAGCGACTCTTGCCAGAATACGGCGCTGCCAGTGTTGGTGAACTGATCGACGCATTCCAAAGCCTTGTCGCCGATGCAGAGGCCCGTTTAGCGGCTTTGGACGCGCTGGGCGAGCTGACCGCGGAACAGAAGTCAGAGCGCAATGCGATACGCAAGATCATCCGTGACAATTCGCGGCGCATGGATACGGCGATTTCTTACGACACGATCAGCTTTAAGGATCGTTTTGACTGTGCGGTGATCGATGATTTCCCGACACTTGCACGCTTCACGCCACCCCCTGAGGTGCGCTATCGCCGCGTGCCAGACGAGGAAGCCATTGCGGCGGGCAACTTGGGTGCAACCAAGGTTATCGTGCAGGAAAGCGCGCCGGTCGAAGGCCGCCGCGTGAACACCTTCACCTATACCGCTGAGGGTATAGACACGAGCATCAATTACTTGCGGGCGCGGTTTGCTGGCTTTTTTGACGCAACCACGAACGTGTTGCGCCAATCCCTGATCCGAGTGGAAGTTGCGTTCATGCAAACGCCTTGGCCTGTTGTTGCGTTCCTGTTCATTGTTCTGAGCTGGGCCTACACCAACCCGGCGACCACGATCTTTGTCGCGTCGTCACTTGCTTTCCTTGCCGTATTCGAACTTTGGCAAATAGCCATGCAAACAATGGCACTCGTCGTCGTGGCGACCGCGATTTGTGTGTTTGTCGGGCTGCCGGTCGGCATATGGATGGCCAAGAACAAGTACTTCCGATGGTTCACCGAACCCGTGCTTGACGTGATGCAAACCATCCCATCGCTGAGCTATCTTGTACCCGCAGTTGCGTTCTTTGGGATTTCGCAGCCGCCCGCCGTCCTTGCGACAGTTATTTTCGCGATCCCACCCATGGTGAAGCTCACGGCTTTGGGCATCTTGCAGGTTCCCGAAAGCACCAAAGAAGCGGCACTCGCTTTTGGCGCGTCGGATCGGCAATTGCTGCGCAAAGTGGAATTGCCCATGGCGATCCCGTCGATCATGGCGGGGCTCAACCAGACCATCATGCTTGCGCTCTCAATGGCTACGATCTCAGCCTTTATTGGCGCCGCGGGTCTGGGCGCACTTGTCACCGAATCCCTCGGAGATGCCCAAGCGGGGAAGGGCCTGCTCGCAGGTGTCGCGATCGCGCTCGTTGCGATGATGATTGACCGGATCCTTCGGGGCATTCGGGCATCTTTCAGCCGAATTTGACCACCACCAAGAGAAGAGAAACAGGGAGAACCAACCGATGAAAACACTTCTCACAGCAGCCGCCATCACCGCGGCAATGACCGGAGCCTCAATGGCTCAGGAAAAAGTAATGATTTCGGACCCAAGCTGGAACGGCGCACGCGCGATCGGTCACGTCTTGGCTGCGATCATCAACGGGCCAATGGGCTCAGAGGCAGAAATCCTGTCGGGCATGAACCAGCAGCCTGTCATTTACGCGGGTATGGATAAAGGCGACGGCTCGATCGACATTCAGCCTGACATGTGGATGCCAAACTGGCAGTCGGCGTGGGATGAATATGTGGAAGGCAATGAATCCATTCGCGTCAGCGCGCCGTACAAAGGCACCTCCAACATTTATGTGCCGTCGTACATGGCCGGTGAAGTGTCTTCCATCGACGACCTGCGCAACCCAGAGATTGCTGCAAAGTTCGACACAGATGGAAACGGCAAGGGCGAATACTGGGCCGGAGATGTGACTTGGGCGTCAACCAAGCGTTGGCAAATCAAGTTCAAATCCTACGGTCTGGATGACCTGTGGGAGCCAAACATTATCTCTGCAGACACGTTCAAAGCGGGGCTTGCCGCGGCGTACGCAGCTGGTCAGCCGCAGTTGTTCTACTATTGGACACCAGAGGCGTTGCATTCACAGTATGACCTGACATCGCTGCAAGAGCCTGCGCGTTTCGACGGTTGTGAAGACGTCGACCTGGATGCAGAAAACTGGCTGGAAGTATCTCATTTCGAATGCAAGATCGCCGAAAACGATGTGCACGTGGCGTACTCTTCTTCGCTTGAACAGCGGAACCCAGCTGTGGCCGAGATGCTGAGCCGTGTTCAGTTTACTGGCGACGAAGTGGGTGGCTGGATCCTCGAAATGTTTGAAAACAAGCGTGACCCGGCCGAAGTTGCCGAAGAATGGATCGCAGATAACGAAGATCTGGTAAACAGCTGGATCAACGGGTAATCGATTTGAACATCGCCTGGAGCCATGTCGAACATGGCTCCAGGCTCACAAACCTAAACTTAAAATGATTGAAGATTACGGACACGCAGAGTTCGTTCTATCGGCGTAGGCCCTTATTCCCATGCGGGTAAATCAATCGTTCATCTTGCATGCTTTGGAAGAGCCACATTGCCTTGCGCATTCAGCACGTTATGCCGGTTCCGAAAACACTCAATTAACTCTCCAAAATCTCGCGGATGGCCACAAGGAATGCTTTAACCTCATCGAGGTTGTTATAGTGGCACATTGAAACGCGCACTGCATCTGGCAAACCCAAAGGATCAAGGATGTTGCCAGAATAATGATCCGCTTTGCGCGTGTGGGTACGAATGCCACGGTTGCGCAATTCGGTGACCAGATCGGGCGAACTAAGCCCCTCGACCGAAATTGACACCAACCCTTCACGCGCCGGGTTTTCTGCGCCCCCAATGATCTGCACGCCTTCTAGGTCGGCCAAACCTGTTAAGTTGCCGGTACCGTTGATCATTGCATCGGTAAGTGTTTTTTCATGGGCATGGATGGCGGCCCCCGCGGCTTCGATCCGGGTTCGGCGGTCGGTGCTGTCGCAGACTTGTGTGCCGAGCCAGTCAAAGTACCCAACAACGTCAGACATCGTTGCATAGGCGCCTGTGTCGCGCGTTCCCATTTCCCAGTTTCCTTCCGGGCCGCCGATCAATGCGTTGTGCTCGATCGCGTTCAACGTGGGTGATGTCCACGCGACGCCATAGCCATGCCGCGAAAATACTTTGTAAGGAGAGATCACATAACCATCGATGTTATACCCAGCGATATCGATCAATCCGTGGCTCGCGTGCTGGATGCCGTCGACAATAATCAACGCCTCTGGCGCCACGTCTCGGATCGCAGCGGCCACACCCGCAACGTCCACCCCCATTCCAGTGACAGGGGACGTGTGCAAGATCGTGGCAACGCGAATATCTGGGGTCAAATGCGGTTTGTAATCTTCGGCCGTGACGGTCCCCGTGGCATCGTTGTGCGCCACCTGAACATAAGGCTTGCCCGCCACTTTGGCCCAGCGGGTACAGGCGCTGCGCGTGGCTGGGTGTTCCAACGTCGAACCCAGAACCACCCCGCCGTCTTCAGCGCCGAGAATTGCGTTCATGATCAGACGGAACAAAAGTTCGGTCCCGCTTTCGCCGACAAAGATATCACCCTTAGGCGCGTTGAAAAACACGCGCATATCGTCTTTGGCCCTGTTGATTGTGTCGACCAGATCGTGCGCCATTTCATTATCGCGTCCCTGATTGTCTGGGATCG
>JABSSA010000215.1 GCA_013214665.1 Paracoccaceae bacterium | reverse complement strand
GATTTTCATCATCGGATTGATGACCCGGCTGAGAATATTGATCCAAGTTGTATCCTGTTCATGCGTGGCGCGGGCCCCAAAGGGTATCCTGGTGGTGCTGAGGTCGTGAATATGCGCCCCCCGTCATACTTGTTGAAACAAGGGGTTGAGGCCCTGCCGTGTATCGGGGACGGGCGTCAATCTGGCACCTCCGGCTCGCCGTCGATTTTGAATGCTTCGCCTGAAGCCGCAGATGGCGGAGGTTTGGCGTTGCTCAGAACGGGCGACATGGTGCGCATCGACTTGAACACTTGCACGGCGAACATGCTGGTCGAATTTGACGAACTCGCAGATCGTGCGGCGAAGCTGGCCGCGGAGGGCGGCTATCCGGCACCGGAAAGCCAATCGCCCTGGCAAGAGATTTTCCGCGAAAAAGTTGGCCGCTTTGATCAGGGTATGACCCTAAATGGTGCCGACGCATACCAAGACATCTCGCGTCGCTACATGCCGCGCGACAATCACTAGGAAGGACAAAGATGAAACTCGTTCGATATGGGGCGCCCGGCGCCGAAAAGCCCGGCCTGATGGATGGCGAAACCCTGCGTGACCTCAGCGCCCATGTGGATGATATCACTGGTGCAATGCTGGGTGATGCGTCGCTCGATGCGCTTCGCGGAATTGACCCGGCAAGCCTGCCAGCCGTTGAGGGCAACCCGCGCATCGGGCCTTGCGTCGGCAATTTCGGCAAGTTCCTCTGTATCGGTTTGAACTATTCAGACCATGCCGAAGAACAGGGTTTGCCCATTCCGGCGCATCCCATTCTGTTTTTCAAAGCCAATTCCGCCATCGTTGGCCCGAACGATGATGTGGTGATGCCGCGCGGCTCCAAGCGTTCGGATTGGGAGGTCGAATTGGGCGTCGTGATCGGCAAAGAGGCCAAGTATGTCTCGAAAGACGACGCTTTGGATTATGTGGCGGGCTATTGCGTGATCAACGATGTGTCCGAGCGCGAATTCCAGCAGAACCTGACCGGTCAGTGGACCAAGGGGAAATCCTGCGACACATTCGGGCCGACCGGTCCTTATCTGGTCACACGCGACGAAGTGCCGGATCCGCAGGCTCTGGACATGTCGTTGAAGGTGAACGGTGAGCAGATGCAGACTGGCAATACGGCGACGATGATCTTCTCTGTTGCTGAAATCATCGAGCACCTCAGCCAGCTTTTCACACTGCATCCAGGTGACATCATTTCCACTGGTACGCCTCCGGGCGTGGGTGATGGGATGCGTCCGCAGCGCTATCTGAGCGTGGGTGACGTGATGGAGCTTGAAATTGAGGGCCTTGGTGTGCAGCGCACTGAGGTGCGGCAGGATGCCTGATCTTTTGCAAATCGGCGGCATCACAGATGTGATGCGCGCCCGTTTGGAAGAGGCCTTTACTATCCATGCGCTGGCCGACACAGCGCTCCCTTCTGAGACAATCACCCACGTCGTGACCAATGGGCACGACGGGGTGAAGCCTGAGATCATGGATGGTTTGCCAAATCTGAAAATGATCAGCTGCTATGGCGTCGGCTATGACGCCATCGATGCGTCGGCCTGCGTCGAACGTGGGATCATGGTGACCCATACGCCCAATGTGTTGAACGCCGAGGTCGCGACCACGGCCGTGATGCTGATGCTGGCGTGCTATCGTGAAGTGTTGCGCGATGACGCATACGTACGCTCGGGCGCTTGGGCCAAGGATGGCAACGCGCCTCTAACCCGCTCAGCCGACAATCAAACCGTTGGCATTTTGGGGCTGGGCCGGATAGGTCAGGCGATTGCAGACAAGTTGGCCCCTTGGGGCGCCAAAATCGTCTACCATACGCGCACGGAAAAAGACGTGCCCTACACCTATTATCCAAACCTCGTGGATATGGCGCGCGATGTTGATACGCTGATCTGTATCACGCCGGGTGGACCCGCCACCAACAAGTTGGTCAATGCAGACGTCATCGACGCGCTGGGGCCGCAAGGCACATTGGTTAATGTTTCGCGCGGCTCCGTCGTGGACGAAGTGGCCCTTGTTGCTGCGCTGCAAGAAGGTAGGCTGGGCTGGGCCGGGCTGGATGTATTTGAGCGTGAACCTCAAGTTCCAGAAGCGTTGTGCAAGCTGCCAAACGTGGTGCTCTTGCCCCATGTGGGCTCTGCGACGGTGGAAACCCGCGCGGCTATGGGCGCGCTGACGGTCGACAATTTGTTGCAGCATCTTGCGGATGGCACGGTGATCAGCGCCGTACCCGAATGTCAGGGCATGTGATGATCAAGCATTGCGTTTTCGCTCAGATCAATGCGGAAACGCCGCAAGACGAAATTGACCGCGTTCTTTCCGGGTTTGGCACTTTGGTGGGCGAAGTTGAGGGGATGGTTGATTATTTCTACGGACCAAACCGCGACTATGAAAACATATCGCCCGATTATCCCTATGGATTTGTCGCAACGTTTCAAGATCGGCAAGCCCTCGCACGGTATGATGAACACCCCGCGCATCGGGAATTCGGCGCCGCCTTGGTCAACATGACAGTGGGCGGTGCAGACGGCGTCGTTGTATTCGATATCGACGTCTAGGGCGAATAAAGAGGTAAACCATGGCGACCATCACACACGTACAAGCCCGTCTTTTCGCTGTGCCGCTTGACGAGGTTTTGGTGGATGCCAAACATGGCGACCATTCCCATTTCCACTTGATCACCGCGACTGTGACGCTTGACGACGGGCGCACCGGGACCGGCTATACCTACAACGGCGGGCGCGGCGGCCATGCAACTGCCGCGATGATCACCCACGACCTTGCCCCGTTTTTGATCGGGCAAGATGCCGACGCTGTCGAAGCGCTAAACGATGCGATGCAGTGGCACATGCATTATGTGGGACGCGGCGGGATTTTGAGCTTTGCGATTTCCGCAGTCGATATCGCGCTATGGGATTTGCGGTGTCAGGCGCTGGGCAAACCTTTGTGGCAGGTGGCCGGAGGGGCGGGGCAATCCTGTAAGGCGTATGGCGGCGGCATAGACTTGGCGTTTCCGCTGCCAAAGCTTTTGAACCACGTGCAGGGGTATCTTGATGCGGGCCTGAACGGCGTGAAGATCAAAATCGGTCAGCCGACAGAAGCAGAGGATATCGCCCGTATTCGGGCCGTGCGGCAACAAATTGGGCCGGACACAGCGTTTATGATCGACGCGAATTATTCCATGACGGTGCCACAGGCTATTTCACTGGCCAAAGCTGTCAAAGATCAGAATATTCTGTGGTTCGAAGAGCCAATCATTCCCGACGACTACCCCGGATATGCCACTGTATCGCAAGCATCGGGCGTGACCGTGGCGATGGGGGAAAACCTTCATACGATTCACGAATTTGAAATGGCGCTGGCGCAATCGGATCTTGGGTTCATTCAACCGGATGCATCCAATTGCGGGGGCATCACCGGCTGGCTGCAGGTGGCGGAATTGGCGGCCAAAGCCGGTGTTCCGGTCTGTTCCCACGGGATGCAGGAATTGCATGTGTCGCTTGTGTCGTCTCAGGCGCACGGTGGATGGTTGGAGGTGCATTCCTTCCCAATAGATCGATATACCACGCGGCCTTTGGTTGTTGAAAATCACATGGCCGTCGCACCCGATGAACCGGGCGTTGGTGTCACATTTGATTGGGCGGCACTCGCGCCACATGAGGTGCAGCTGGCATGATCGCATTCATCGCGGCGGTCATCTTTCTGCTGATCACTCCCGGCCCCGGGGTTCTGACGACGGCGGGCATTGGGGCTGCGTATGGGTTTCGGTCGGGTTTAGGCTTTATCGCCGGGCTGTGTATCGGTGGGTTTCTGGTGATGATCGCCGTCATTACTGGCGTGGCGGCGATTGTGTTTACCGTGCCTTGGCTGCGATGGATTTTACTAATCGCATCAGCCGCATATCTGTTGTTCTTGGCCTACCGCGTGGCAACCGCGGGATCGCGCGTGGGGTTTATCAATCCGGGAAAACCTTTGGGGTTCTGGAACGGTCTGATGCTTCAACCGATCAACCCCAAAGCCTATGTTGTCGCGTCCACGCTCTTTTCCGGATTTCCCATTCTGCCCGACTCGTTGTTGTGGGAAACCGTGATCAAGCTTGTGGTCTTTAATCTCATTTGGATACCCATTCACCTGATTTGGCTTTGGGCTGGTGTGCAGCTCCACGAATTGAACGTGCAGCAGCATGTGCAGCGCCGGATCAACATCGGCATGGCGTTGGCCATGGTCGTGGTTGTGGTTCTGGCGCTGCTGGCGTTGGATTAAAGGCGAAGGCCGTTTCCCGCCATTCCATTAGGGCCACAGAGTGGCTGCGCCGCGTTACTCGTATTTTTCCAGAAAAGCTTCCGCAGGCAAGCTACGAAAGTCTTCGAGACGTTCCCGCAACAAATCATGCGGCCAATCCCACCATGCAAGTTCGATGAGCCGCTCTGCGATGTCGGCCGGCTGTCGCCAGCGCATATGAGACGCGGGCGTTCCGGCCACGATCTCAAAGGGTGCGACGTCTTTGGTGACAATCGCACCGGCGGCAACAACGGCCCCGTGGCCCACGGTCACTTCGGGTTTGATCATCGCGCCATGTCCGATCCAGGTGTCATGCCCAATGGTTGTGCGCCGCGACACCCGGTGTGCAAAGAAATCCGCGTCATCTTCGGTGTCGTCGAAATACTTGGAAGAGCGGTACATGAAATGATGCATCGAAGCTGTATGCATCGGATGATCCGTTGCGCCGATCCGCACGAAACTGGCAATGTTTGAGAATTTTCCAATGGTTGCATTCGCGATGTCCGAG
>JABSSA010000214.1 GCA_013214665.1 Paracoccaceae bacterium | reverse complement strand
GCAGGCTCTGGATCAGGCTCAGGTGCCGGATCGGGGTCCGGTGTGGGGGCCGGTTCTGGGTCTGGCGCGGGGGCTGGATCAGGGGTTGGCTCTGGGTCCGGTGCAGGCGGGGTTTCAGTATCCGCGTAGGCCGATGTGTCGGCGCTGGTATCTGCAAAGTTCTGGGTCACCATAACGGCATCAAACCCTCGAAAGGTGCCGCGCTCGATCCCGATCCCGATCTCGGTGAAATCAGGGTTCAGAATGTTGGCGCGATGTCCCGGGCTGTTCATCAGTGATTGATGAAGTTGGCGCACATCATCTTCGATGCCTTCAGACCCCCGCTCGGATTGCCAAGCGATGTTTTCCCCGGTGCGCCAGGCCCCTTGCAGCGGATACCCAGCTGCGTCCATGCGATTGGTCGCAGAGGACCCTCCCTGTCCGGTGTGGGAAAAGGTGCCCGATTCCAGCATCCATTCCGTATGATCTTCACTTGATGCATTCAGCAATGTGTTCAATCGCAAGGTATCCAGCCCTGCGTTTGCCCGTTCCTCATTGATAAGCTCCAACATCTGACGTTCGAAGCTGCTTGCGCGACCCATGCGATATCCTCTCGTGTTTCATGGTGACGGGCATCTGGTGAGGGATGCGGCGGGCAGGCGGCAATGGCTGGCAAAAAGGCGCGTATGGTTTAGTAGGAACCTGCCAAATCAGGCCTGTTCCCCTGCGAAAAATCGCCGAGAATACGGCGAGAAGAGGTCAATTAAATCAGAAGGTTGTGGAGCCAAAGGGCGTGTTCGCCGGGAAGATGTTTTGCCAAAAACCATGGGCTGCAGAAAGCACGCTTTGTTCTGAGGATGCCGGCCTAATGCACCAAGAGTTGTTCGGCGATTGCGGCCGTGAGGGGTTTTGCCAAAAGGTCTTCCATCCCCGCATTCAACGCTTTGCTGCGCTCTTCGGCGGAAGCGTTTGCAGAAAGGCCCCAGATCGGCGTCCGGCTGTCGCACAGCTCTTGTTCCAAATTCCGCATCTCAATAGCCGCGGACACGCCATCAAGCACCGGCATACGACAGTCCATAATCACCAAATCAAAACGATCGTGTTCGAACCTCTGAACGGCTTCCAGGCCGTTGGCCGCGCGTGTGATCTGTGCGAACGGTGCAAGTACGGATGCGGCCAGTTCCATGTTCAATGGGTCGTCTTCCACCAACAGAATATGTGGTTGCGCACAGGTACGAAATTGGTTCACCGGGGTGCGCGCGTCTTCTGCAACCTCAAGCACATCGCAAGGGACAGAAACCTTGAAGCATGTGCCTTGGTTGAGGCTGCTGTTTACGGACACAGTACCTTCGATCAAGTCCGTGAACTTTGACACAAGCGCCAAACCAAGGCCAAGGCCGTCAATCGCAAAGTGATTTCTGGCGCGTTCGAACTTGGTGAAAATTTGGTGGAGCTGTTCGCGTGGAATGCCGATGCCAGTGTCTTCTACTTCGATCAAGATATGTGACCTGCCATGCACCACGGGCCCGTTTGCGACGCGCAGTTTTACGTAGCCAAAGTTCGTATATTTAATTGCGTTGTCGATAAGGTTGGCTGTGATGCGCTCAATCCGCTTCTGATCTTGCACGACCGACGCCAGGCTGAGTTGATTTTCGAAAAGCAACTCAAGCTTTTTTAGTTTTGCGGAGAACTCGAAAGACTGTGTCAGATCTTCGAACAGACTGCCGGGATTGAAGGCACAACGAACGACGTCAGTCTGATCCATCTCGGATCGCGTTATGTCTAAAACATCCTGGATCATGCCCGACAGCCTGAACGCGGCAGTGCGCGCCATCTTAAGCTCTTCGGGAGGTTGCGTGCCTTTTGGCGCCCGTTGTTCCATCAAGCCCAGCAGCCCCGAAATCTGAGACACAGGGGTGCGCAGATCGTGAGTTAAATTCGCGATGGCGCTTTCATACGCACGCGCTTTCAGCTCACTTTCGTCAGCTCTTGCAGTTTGAGACAGGATTTCCTGCGCGTGCTTAAGGACTGAAAGGCCCCAGGAAAATGAAGCAACTGGCGCTACAATGAGCGGCACAATAATTGATGCGGCATTGACATGGCCCATCGCAAAGACTGTGACGCCAACGGACAACACAACCGACGCACAGGTTATCAGAAGGACGAGAAGCCCAACCGATTTCAAGGATGTGATTTTAAAGCTTGGCATGCGTTGACCGCTCAGAGTGCTTCAGATGAGGGCATTCAGGGTCAAGCAGCGAGATCGTTGTAAAATGTCGCTGCAGCCAATCGTGTCGATACACCAAGCGATTTGTATATGGCGCGCAGCTTGTTTTCGACGCGGGTTCTGTTGAGGCCCATACGTGATGCGATTTCAGTGTTTCGCGCGCCTTGGGCCAGCATTGCCAACATCACGCAATCGTCTTCGGTCAGACAATCTGGCAGTCTGTTGGGCATGTTCCTTGGTGCTTGCCGTGCAAGTTTGGTTTGGTGTGCAAACGAAATTTCTTCTGGGATGTCATTTGGGTTTGCGACAATCGATTGAACCAGATCGGCAACTTCATGAGCGTGCATGTCTTTGCGTATATAACCGGCCATGCCAGCGCCTTCAGCTTCGAAAAGATCCGCATAGCGCGCCGCACCCGAGAACAGGATGACCGGAGAGGGTGAGTTTGCCTGTACAATCAGCCCCAACGACTTGGCACCGCGCGCGTCAGGTACTCTCAGGTCGGCAAGAACACAGGCGAACCGTCCTATGTCCGAAATTGCACGCATCGCCTCTTCCTGCGTTGAAGCCGAAGCCACCTCAATATCGAGGTTATCTTCAAGGTATTGCTTCATAACATCGCGTATAAGCTGGTGGTCGTCCATCAACAGGATTTTCATGTTTGGTCTCCAATTTTTTGGTAATTGGATAGGACATGCGCCCTGTTTGGCTCAAGCTCTGGAAAGGGGTTCTATACTTAATTTACGTTTCTACACAAAAGGTTATACTTTTTGGTAGATTGTCATGTCCGGTGTTTCTGGGGTATCTGCAAGGCGCGAAAAAACGAGTGTTTTGTGATGGTTGTGCTAAGCCAGTTTGATGTTGCCGCCGGGATTTTGGGGCGTGATCAAGCCCACCAGCTTTTACTGGATACCCTGGAAGACGTTGACGTTATCCTTGCGGATCTCGCGAGGACAATGCCCGTAGAAGTGCTAGTTGCTGATCGGCTTCATACTCACCTCAATTCCCTGACGGCTTTGGGCGCTTGCGAAG
>JABSSA010000213.1 GCA_013214665.1 Paracoccaceae bacterium | reverse complement strand
GCATTTTTCGGCCGGGTCCGAAGAGCCGAACGCGCTGGTGCAACTGCGTAGCGGGGCCGCGCAAGAGCCTAACACCCGCGCCACGACGGTTGAGTTGTTTGACCAACTGACCGCCACCAGCCAAAACCACCGCGGTTCTCTTGAATGGGATTTGCTCAGCGCAAATGACTTACTCGCGCCCTTCCTAAGCGCCGGTTTTTATTACAAAACCTTTATGTGGCCCAAAGCGTTCTGGGAAAAGATCTACGAACCCGTCATTCGCGCTTCAGCAGGGCTTGGCAAATTGTCGATGCAGGCGGACCCGGATGTCTATGACCACGGTTTCCTCCATTGTGATCTTCTGATCATTGGCGCCGGTCCGGCGGGCCTGTCTGCTGCGCTGACGGCTGGGCGCGCCGGGTTACGCGTTATTCTAGCAGACGAAGATTTCCGCCTCGGCGGTCGCCTGAACTCTGAGACACACAGCGTGGATGACGCGGCAGGCTCTGATTGGGCCGCCAAAGCCACAGCAGAATTGGAAAGCCTCGACAATGTGCGCATCCTGACCCGCACCAACGTCTATGGCGCATTTGACCACGGCATTTATGGCGCGCTCGAACGCAAAACCGATCACCTGGCCACTTCCGACGGCAAACCTCGACAAGTGTTGTGGCGCATTTATTCCAAACGCGCGCTGCTGTGTGCGGGGGCGACTGAACGCTCCATCGCCTTTGGCAACAACGACCGCCCCGGCGTGATGATGGCAGGCGCTGTGCGCAGCTATGTCAATCGGTTTGGCGTGGCACCGGGCAAGCGCGTGGCCGTCTTTACCAACAATGACGATGGGCTGCGCACCGTTGACGATCTGCGCGCCAAGGGCGTTGACGTTGTCAAAGTGATCGACAGCCGCCAAGGCGACGTGGTGACCGACACAAGCGGGCGTCGTGCGCTCAAGTCAATTAGCTTGAACAACAGCCGCCGGGTCGAGGTTGATTGCCTCGCCGTCGCGGGCGGCTGGTCCCCTAACGTGCACCTCACCTGTCACCATCGCGGGCGTCCAATCTGGCGCGATGATATCGCGGCCTTTGTCCCCGGGGGCGATCTGCCGCCGGGCATGACCGTGGCCGGTGCCGCAAATGGGGACATGACATTGGCCGCCGCATTGCGCACCGGGGCTGAAGCGGCGCAAGTCATCGCGCAGGATCTTGGTGCAAAGGCCACCCTGTCTCTGCCACAGGCGTCTGACGAAGCCATTGAAATCACGGCCTTCTGGCATGTGAACGGCAGCACATCACGGGCCTGGGTCGACCTGCAAAACGATGTGACTGCAAAAGACATCAAGCAATCCCATCAGGAAGGTTTCCGCGCGGTCGAACACCTCAAACGTTACACCACGATGGGCATGGCGACCGATCAGGGCAAAACTGCCAACGTGCTGGGCCTTGCGCTTATGGCCGAAGCGGCAGGCAAAAGCATTCCCGAAACCGGCACAACCATTTTCCGCCCGCCTTATTCACCTGTGTCCATCGGTGCCTTCGCAGGCCGCGCACGTGGCAAAAGCTTCCGCCCCACCCGCCTGACCCCTAGCCACGATTGGGCAGCAGAAAACGGCGCAGACTTTGTTGAAGTTGGCGCATGGCTCCGCGCGCAATGGTTCAAGCGTCCGGGCGAAAAAGGCTGGCGCGACAGTGTCGACCGCGAGGTGGAAATGACCCGCAGCAGCGTTGGCATCTGTGATGTGACCACGCTGGGCAAGATCGACATTCAGGGCAAGGATGCGGCCGAATTCCTCAACCGCATCTATTCCAACCCGTTCCTCAAGGTGCCGGTTGGCAAAGTGCGCTATGGCCTGATGTTGCGCGAAGATGGCATCGCCTATGACGATGGCACCACTGCGCGCCTGTCTGACACGCATTTTGTGATGACCACCACGACCGCAAACGCCGTGCTGGTGTTCCGCAACATGGAATTTGCCCGCCAATGTTTGTGGCCGGATCTGGATGTGCATCTGATCTCAACCACCGACGGCTGGGCGCAATTTGCTGTGGCTGGCCCCAATGCGCGCCCGCTCTTGCAAAAAGTGGTTGATATCGACCTCTCGAACGAGGCGTTCCCCTTCATGGCCTGCGGCCCATGCAAAGCCTTTGGCGTCGATGCACGGTTATTCCGTATCTCGTTCTCGGGCGAGCTGGCCTATGAAATCTCCGTCCCGGCCCGCTATGGCGACAGCCTCATTCGCGCGCTGATGCAGGTCGGCAAAGAATTCAACGTCGTACCATATGGCACCGAAGCGCTGGGTGTCATGCGGATTGAAAAAGGTCATGCGGCGGGCAATGAGCTGAACGGTCAAACCACGGCGGCGATGCTGGGTATGGCTGGCATGG
>JABSSA010000212.1 GCA_013214665.1 Paracoccaceae bacterium | reverse complement strand
GTTGGTGTCAGCGGTGATCACATTTTTGGCCAGGCTGCGATCATCAGATTGGTACAGCCCCGGCGGGATTTGCGGGCCCGGCGACTGCGCCACAAGTTCCATGCCGTCAACGCCCGGCAACGTACCAGCGTCTTGCAGTTGGCCAAAGCCATTCAGCACAGAACGCGCTTGCCACAAAGTGCCTTCCAACTCTTCGGCGGACAACGTGCCGCTCGCCGAGAAAACCGCCAGCCGTTCTAGCATTTCGACAAACAGGCCAGACAAAGGAAGGGACGACCATTCCGCATTTGCGGTTACATGAAACAGCACAACCTGCCCCTGACCCAGCTCTTTGCGGGTCACAAGGGGGGTGCCGTCGGTCAATGACGCAATCACGCGGTTTGCAAGCGTTGGGTCAGGCTGTGCCATGACTTGGGCATTCACCTGAATATCGGGTGGCACGTCGAGGCCGAAAAAGGGCGAGCCTTCTACAAAAGGTGCCAGCTCTTTCGGAGAGCCCCAGCTCATCGCGCCCCCCACACTGCGCCCGCCTGAACGCAAGCGCACTGGCATCAGCGGATCTTCTTCCGCGCGGCTGACATCGCTTGCGGCGACACGCGGACCGGCAAAGCGCACCAGCAATCCGCCCTCGTCGACCCACGCAGTCACCGCTTCGCTTTCTTGCGCGCTGAGCGTGGCGACATCGGCCAACACGATCACATCCGGATTGGCCAACAGACTTTCCGAGAGCGGACCTAACAAGACATCCGCGGTCGGATCCAAGGCGCGTTGCAAATAATGCAGCGGCGAAAGCAGCTCCAACCCTTCGCGGCTATCGCGCCCGGCTATCAAAGCAACCTCGCGCCGGCGCAGACTGTCGTCTGTCAGCGTGGTTGCCCCGGCTGAACGCACGCCACCGATCTCGAACCGAGAAATTCTTGAGCGCAATTCCGACGGCAGGCTCAATTCCACCTGCGCCCCAAGCTCACCTTCTTCGAAGGTGGCAACGGCGCTGGCCAACAATCGTGCGTTCCCGGCGGGGTCTTTGCCTTGCGCCAATATAGTCACGTCGCGTGCATCGCCCGGCAAAGCGCGCAAAGCATTGAGGGCGATCACCCCGTCTTGGTAGACCGCAGGCTGCAAGACGACCGGATTGCGCCCACCTTGCAAAATCCGCAGGCCCCCTTTGGCATCTGCTGCTGCTAAGACATCGTCTTTTCCAACATAGTCGATGCCATCGCTGAACCAGACGACCTCTTGGGCTTCTGAGGCCTCGATCAATTGTACGGCTTGGGCGATCTGCGTCTCTCCAGGCAGCCACGCCGACGGCGCCATTCCGGACACCCGCGTGCGCCAGATGTTGGCGGGTTGGAATAGAACAGGTTCAGGATCGGCAAGGTTCAGAACCGCAACAGACCGCCCATCAGATCCGGCATTCGCCAACTCCGCGTCAACAGCGTCCAGCAAACCGGGCCAGCTTGGCGCGCCAGCCCATGAGCCGTCCAAAAGGACCAGCACCGGGCCAGTACCCCCTGTCGTGTCGCCACGGGGGTTCAGAACCGGACCAGCCAAACCGAGGATCACAGCCCCGACCGCCAGCATCCGCAACAGCAACAGCCACCACGGTGTGCGATCCGTGATTGTGTCGTCATCCGTGAGCCCCAAAAGCAAGGCAACACCGGGAAACCGGCGGCGAATTGGAGCAGGCGGGATGGCCCGCAAGATCAACCAAAGGATCGGGAGCGCCGCCAAAGCGACCAAGAGCCAAGGTGCCAGAAAGCCTATTCCGCCAATCACAGTCATGCGCCCGAACGCCC
>JABSSA010000211.1 GCA_013214665.1 Paracoccaceae bacterium | reverse complement strand
CCGTAGGCCTCGCCGCCTTCGCGGCGGCGGCGATTTCGGGGGGCGATCCGATCAAGACCGGTATTCAGGGCTTCGCCTATGACGTGCGGACCGCCCTTCTGCCCTTCCTCTTCATTTTCAACACGGACCTGTTGTTGATCGATGTGGGGCTGGCCAAAGCAGTGCTTGTCTTCTTCATATCGCTTATAGCCATGCTGCTCTTTGCGGCGGCGACGCAGGGCTACTTCATTGCCAAATCCAAAACGTGGGAGACGGTAGCGCTCCTCTTCATCGCCTTCATGCTCTTCCGACCGGACGCCTTCCTCGATCAGGTGAGTGACAAATACACCTCGGCCTCGGGCGCTGCGGCGCTGGAGCTTATGGCCAGTACCGAGACGGGCACAGAAGTGCGCGTGGTGGTCGAAGGGCCGGACTTTGACACCGGCAACATTAGGCCCACCACCATCACTTTGCCTGCTGTCGCAGGTGATGCGGATGGCGCACTTGATGCGCAAGGTTTGTTGGTCATTCCCGATGGTGATGTACTCACGATGGATGAGCCGTTCCCTGGCACGCCGTTCTTTGAAAGCCTTGGAAACGAGTATGATTTCTATGGCGACAGCCCGGTGCAGATCACCGAAGTTCAGATCGAGAATGAACGCATGCCCAAAGAACTATTTTTTATTCCGGCTTTGATCCTCCTCTTTGGCATCGTCTTGATCCAGCGCCGCCGGGCCACGCAACCTGCATTCTAAGGATGGGCTTATGTTCAAGAAGTTACTTCTCGCAGTTGACACCAACGATCCGGAAGGGGCTGTGCGCTGTACGCAGGCAGCTGTGTCGCTCGCGCAGACCGAAAACGCGACGCTTCATGTACTGACCGTTGTGCCAGATGCAGGCATGTCGATCGTAAGCGCCTCCATGGCTCCCGACCACAGCACAGTGATCCAACAGGCCGCGCGTGAGGAGCTAGAGGCCTGGGTTGCTTCGAACATTCCAAAGGACTTGGCTATCGATCTGCACGTGCACATGGGTACTGTCTATGATCAGATCATAAAGACCGCAGATGCCTTGGACGCCGAATGCATCCTGGTTGGGGCTCATGGTCCGACGCTAAAAGACTACCTGATCGGACCCAACGCCGCCCGCGTCGCACGTCATGCATCCCAGTCCGTATTTGTCATACGTTGAGGCCGAAGGAGGCATTGCGGTATCTGCCCCGTGTTGCAATGTCCGAGTCCCTGCGCAAGTCCGACGTTAGTGCAGTTTGCAGAATTCGTAACTTTGGGCTCGGAGCAGTCGTTCGCTGCGTACCGAAAGAGTGACCGCTGCGCGGACTAAAGCTGCCGAGCGAACTCTTATATTGAATGGCAGCTTCAGGTATCAGACACCTTGCCAAAGTTGTACGACATTTCCCTCTGGATCAACGATGTCTTGAACGAGACTTTTCCGGAATTGCCACTGACTTGAACCAGGAACAAGCATGCCTCCCAATTCTGGCAGGTTTTGCACCACGTCATTAATCGACTTAACATTAACAATCGGCT
>JABSSA010000210.1 GCA_013214665.1 Paracoccaceae bacterium | reverse complement strand
TCTACCGACGCGGTATGGGACAGTCTGTGGGCGGCTCTTACGTTTTCTGTCCCCAACTAAGTTCGCAAATTCGCGTCACTGCCCACTTGCACCTCTTTGCGTGAGAGGTGACAGAGGGGCATGGCACAGTCACCAGACATATTATGTATCGGCTCCGTTTTGTGGGATGTCATAGGGCGATCCCGCGCCGTGATGCGCGAAGGCTCTGACGTCCCCGGGCGGATCACCCGCCTGCCCGGCGGTGTTGCCTTGAACATCGCGATGACGCTGGCGCGGTTTGGCATGAAGCCGGGCTTGCTCTCCGCCATCGGACGAGATGCGGAAGGCGATGAATTGATCGCAGCCTGTCAGGTCCGAGGCTTGTTGACCGATTGGGTCTATCGATCTGACGATTTGCCAACCGACTGCTATATGGCTGTAGAAGGGGCAAATGGCGTGATTGCCGCGATTGCAGATGCGCATTCGCTGGAAGCGGCAGGGGGGAAAATCCTGCATCCCTTGGAAAGCGGCGCGTTGGCAGACACGTCACAGCGTTGGCGCGGGCCAGTTGCGCTTGATGGCAATCTGACGTTGGATTTGCTATCGGATATTGCCACAGGCGACACGTTTTCAGAGGCGGACTTGCGCGTCGCCCCGGCCTCACCCGGCAAAGCGGAGCGGCTGACGCCGTTTTTGTCAAACAGCCGCGGCACACTCTATGTAAACCGCGAAGAGGCCAGCACCTTGTGCAACACAGCCTTTGAAACCGCATCCGATGCCGCGGCAGGCATGCAGGCGCGCGGGGCAAAACGCGTGCTGGTCACCGATGGCGGTAATGCCGCTTGCGAAGCGACCGATGGCGATATCATCAGCAGCCACCCACCCGACGTGCTTGTGACGCGTGTGACCGGGGCTGGCGATACCTTTATGGCCGCCCACATTGCCGCTGAAACCCGTGGCGCAAACCGGGCGGAGGCGTTGGAAGCCGCGTTGGACGCAGCAGCGCGGTACGTAAGCGGAGAAACTCCATGAGCTTGTTCATTCTGTCCGATGAAGTCGCCAAGGCCCAGGATGATGGCCGCCCTGTGGTTGCCTTGGAATCGACGATCATCACCCATGGGATGCCGTTCCCCCAAAACCTTGAGGTGGCGCGCCAGGTGGAAGCCGATGTGCGCGCCGCAGGTGCCACACCTGCAACGATTGCTGTGCTGGACGGGCAATTGCGTATTGGCCTGTCTGATGCTGAGCTCGACGCGCTGGCACAAGCCAAAGACGTTGCCAAACTCAGCCGCGCAGATCTGGCCGTCTGTATGAGCCGCGGGCACACTGGCGCGACCACGGTCGCGGCCACGATGATTGCGGCCCATCTGGCTGGAATCGCGGTTTTTGCCACGGGCGGCATCGGCGGTGTGCATCAAGGCGCCGAAGAGAGCTTTGACGTCTCGGCTGACCTGATCGAACTGGCACAGACGCCTGTGGCCGTGGTGGCCGCCGGACCCAAAGCCATACTGGATATCCCCAAAACACTCGAAGTGTTGGAGACACAGGGCGTGCCCGTAATCGCCTACGGGCAGGACGAAGTTCCGGCCTTTTGGTCGCGCCAGTCCGGGCTAAAGGCCCCCTTGCGTATGGACAGCGCCCAAGACATCGCAGGCGCCTATGCGATGCGGCACCGCATCGGATTGCCCGGCGGTGCACTGGTCGTGAACCCCATCCCGGAAGCCGATGAAATCGATCGCGAGACACTGGCCCCGATCATTGCCCAGGCACAGGCCGAAGCAGACGCGCAGGGCGTGATTGGCAAAGATGTCACGCCATTTCTGTTGGGCCGGCTGTTTGAGCTGACCAGCGGCAAATCGCTGGAGGCGAATATTGCCTTGGTGCGCAACAATGCCCGCTTAGCGGCCGCGATTGCCACCGCTTTGATCACATTGACCCCATAAGACAAACCAGTTGACGTTCAGACATTGTGACCGGGCGCATGATCACCTAACTACTGCGCAAGACAAACGGACCAGATCATGACGACCCCATTCGAACCCGCCCCCAGCAAACGCCCTGGCCTTTTCAGCCGAATGCGGGCGTCATTTCTGACCGGGCTTGTGGTGATCGCGCCTGTGGGTTTGACGATCTGGCTGATCTGGACGGTTGTAGGCTGGATTGACGGGTTTGTGCTGCCGCTTGTTCCAGACAGTTATCAGCCTGATCGCCTGTTGCAGACCTATTTGGGCCTTGACCCCTCGGTACAGATCGACGTGCGCGGTATCGGCGTTGTCATTTTCCTGATCTTCACCATCATCGTGGGGTGGATGGCCAAAGGGCTGATTGGCCGCTCGGTTATCCGCTATGCGGAAAGCTTGGTCGAACGCACGCCAGTGGTGCGGTCCATCTATTCTGGGATCAAACAAATCTCTGAGACGGTCTTTGCCCAATCGGACCGCAACTTTGAAAAAGCCTGTCTGATCGAATACCCGCGCAAAGGCATTTGGGCCATCGGCTTCATTTCCACCAGCGCCAAGGGCGAAGTGGCCCGGCGCGCTGGTTCGACCGAAGAAGAAGAGTTGGTTGGCGTGTTCGTGCCCACCACTCCGAACCCGACATCCGGGTTTCTGCTGTTTTTCCCTAAGGCGGATGTGATCGAGTTGGACATGACAATTGAAGATGCGGCCAAGCTCGTGATTTCGGCTGGACTTGTCTATCCGAACGGGCAACCTCCGAAAGATCCGGCCTGAGATCGATCAGCTAAACATCACGCGTAAATCCACGCTGCCTTCGCGGCCAATCGCATCAAAATGATCTTCCAAAAACCGGTCCGCTGCCGCGAACCCGGCCTTTTTGAGCTGCGATAGGATGTAGGTGTTTGGCACAACTTTGGTCGCTACGCTCAGTTCATTCATCAGCGGGTCATCCGCAATCATGTGGATGTTCACACGCGCCATTTCACCGGCTTGCAGCTTGCCTTCATCCAGCAGCCTTTGCACAAAGTCGATCGCACGCAATTCGCGCAAAAGCGATGTGTTGAACCCGATCTCATTGATCCTGTTCTGGATCTGCTGCGGTGTCGTGGGCAGGGTATCCCGCTCCAACGGGTTAATGTTGATGATCACGATATCAGGCGGGAATGGATCACCAAACATCGGAAAAAGCGCCGGATTGCCGGTATACCCACCATCCCAAAACGCCTCAACCTGACCCGTTTCAGCGTCGTATTTTTCCACCGCCTGATAGAGCGTTGGCAAACACGCTGAGGCCATGATGGCGTCTTTGCAGATCTCTTCGCCCTTAAAGACCCGCAGCTTACCATTGCGCACGCGGGTGGCGCAGACAAAGAACGCCGGGCCTTCATCACCGCACACACAGTCAAAATCAAAGCTCGCCACAATTTCGTTCAGCGGGTTTTGATACATTGGCCCATAGGCATAAGGCGAGGTGACCCGCGACCAGAAATCACCCCACGCATAAGGCCAGGAATATTCAATGGATTGGGCGACCGCGCCGGGGCCAAATGTGGAAAGCCAATCCGCGATGCGCAGGTCTTTGACGCCGGCCACGCTATGCCAAAGCGCATCGAGGTTTTTGCGCGCCTGCTCGGGCCCGCCTTGAACCATACCAGATTTCACCGCCGCCCCGTTCAGTGCGCCTGCGGACGTTCCAGAAATCGATGCAATCTCGATCCGGTCGTCCTGCAAAATACGATCGAGCGCGCCCCAAGTGAATGCACCGTGCGCACCGCCGCCCTGCAGGGCGAGATTTATGCGTTTTCGTTTTGCCATTGCTGCGCCGCAGCATGTCACATTAGCGGAATTCTTCAAGAGACTTGTCGCCTATTGGCCCGCCGGCTCACGTAATAGTTGACGAACGATTCGACCTTTGATTGAAGAGTGTAAAGATTAACAAAATCCTAACTCGGGGCAGAGAAATGGCAGAAACACAGGGCGTTTTGGACGTTTGCATCGTGGGCGCAGGCCCGGCAGGTTTACAAACGGCATACTTTTTACGGGAAAAAGGCATGCGCATTGCGCTGCTTGAACGCACCGACGCGGTCAGCGGTTTTTTTCGCAAGTTTCCGCGTCAACGCAACCTGATCTCAATCAACAAAGTAAATACCGGTTTGTCTGATCCCGAAGCGCGTCTGCGATACGATTGGAACAGCCTTTTAGGGGATGACGAAACGCCGCTGTTTACCGCCTACAGCCGGAAGTATTTCCCCAAAGCGGATGTTCTGGTCGACTACTTGGATGATTTTGCCGAACCGTTGAGAGACATCATTCACTGCAACAAGGACGCAGTTCGAATTTGCAAGGCGGATACAGGCTATGCGGTGCATTGCGCCGACGGATCCGTTTTTGAAGCACGCCAGATTGTTGTCTCAACCGGCGTGACACTGCCTTGGCTGCCCGAGCTGAAAGGCTTGGATCTGGTTGAGCAATACACAACCTATGACCCATCGCCTGAACGGTTCGACGACAAGCGGGTTCTGATCCTTGGAAAAGGAAACGCCGCCTTTGAGACGGCGGAATCCTTGATCGAACATGCACAAGCCATCCATGTGATGTCGCCGCAACCGATCAAATTTGCATGGAACACCCATTTTGTGGGTCATGTGCGTGCGGTGAACACCAACTTTATTGATACATACCAACTCAAATCACAAAACGCGGTGATTGACGCAGAAGCCCAAGAGATCACGCGCGATGCGGATGGCACCTATCATGTGAGTGCGAC
>JABSSA010000021.1 GCA_013214665.1 Paracoccaceae bacterium | reverse complement strand
GTGAACGGCTGGATTTGATCATGATCCCCAAGGTTGGAACGGCGGCGGATGTCTATGCGGTCGACATGTTGGTCACCCAAATCGAAGATGCCTGTGGCCTGACAGGACGTATCGGATTTGAGCACATCATCGAAACCGCCTTGGGGATGCAAAACGTCAACGAGATTGCGGGCGCCTCAAAGCGCAACGAAAGCCTGCATTTCGGTGTGGCCGATTATGCCGCATCGATGCGCGCACGTACGACAGTGATCGGCGGCGTGAACGAAAACTATTCCGTGCTGACAGATCCCGCAGCGGACGGTTCGCGCCATGTGCATTGGGGCGACATGTGGCATTCGGCGATTGCGAATATGGTGGTTGCGGCGCGTGCCAATGGTCTGCGTCCGATTGATGGCCCGTTTGGCGATTTCAGTGATCCTGAAGGCTACAAAGCTGCCGCTTATCGCGCCGCGGTTCTGGGTTGTGAAGGCAAATGGGCCATCCACCCCAGCCAGATCGCGCTCGCCAATGAAGTGATGAGCCCATCGGACGCGGAAGTCGAAAAGGCCAACCGCATTCTGACGGCCATGGCCGAAGCCGAAGCTGCGGGCAAAGGTGCGGTGTCACTGGACGGTCGTTTGATCGATTACGCTTCCATTCGGCAGGCAGAAGTTCTCGTTGAAAAGAGCAAACAGATCGCAGCGTAAGCTTTCTGAACCTCTCAGCCCGGGATACCCTCGGGCTGAGGCCACGGGTTTTGCACCCCGATTTATCCAGCGCGGTATTCTACGATTGCCGCACTCGTGATGCATCCTTGATGACCCGAGTCAGCACCGCATTTCTCCCGTGCAAAACAGCAATGCACTCGCCAAACGTATTTTGGCTTTTCGATATACTTTCCAGACGCTTATCCGGCGCATTCCATGCAGATTTGACGCCACTTCCTTGCGGCATCCACCAGGTAAAACCGTCCGGTTGCGCGCGTGAAGCAAGGCTTGCCCTTCCCCAAAACACTTGGGTGTCCTGATCGGTTTCGCGCACATCAATTGCGCCCAGCCCTCCGGCCTCAAATGCGCCAGGGGGAAAGCCAATTCCTCTGACAAATGCGGGCTCAGACAAGCGCACGGATTTCCGCAGGTCCGTCTTTTCGATGCCACTCGCCGACCGCCACCGCCAATCCGCATAACCCGACAAAGACGATGTAGACCCGTCTCGCCGCGCTATCGCAGCTAGCCTGTCAATCTGCCCCTCGTCCGCTACGTCGATGTGGAGCGGTACTGGCTCTTCGTCGCCAAGCCCGTCGATGTGCATCATTGGAGCGACCTGCAAGGCAATGAACGCAGAAGCAAACCCGCGCCGATCAAGAAAATGGCGGAGCGACAGCGCCAGCGGAAAATATCCGTCGATAAAGTCTTCGAAGGGAACCGCGCGGATCGGGTGCAACGTCACGAGATAGAAGCATCCCACGGGCAGCTGGCCCGACGTTCCAAATCGGCTTCGTGGCTGATGCCGGGCCAATTGTCAGTTGGCGCAACGGAATCGTTCGACAAGGGGCCAATGATCGCCTTGGCCGCAGACGCATCCTGCATCGGCAAAGCCTGTCGGTCGCCGCTTTCCAGCGCCTTAATCGCCTGCCGCAACATGCGCCGATAGCGGATAATGGCCTTGTCAGAGCGTCCCAGATGTTCGCGGGTCCGATCCTGCACGGCGCCCATACCTTCCACGGCCCATTGATCATGCACGTTAATGTCCATGCCCATACCGGTGTAAGTCGTGGTTTCCTGTTCTCTGGGATCGTAGCCATAGAAATTGCCCCGGTTCTTTTTCGGGGCGTAAGTCGGCAACACATGCTCTTTGAGCCGCTGCGCACGCATGAGCTCTTTGTTTACAGGGTCTTTGAAGCTGGTGAAGAGCGTATACCAATAGCAATGTTCGTCATCGATCGGCACATGCCATTGCGTGATCGTCATCTCCCGGCTCATGGGGATACAGATGGCTTCGGGAAAAATCTGGTTGGTGATGCGCACATGGGTATAGCCATCGTGCATATGCCGCAGGGCGGTGATTTTGAGACCATAGTCGGTTTCTTCGACGTCGATGTCCGGGCGGGGATATTCGCGCAGCACCTGGCTCACGGTCATGTCTGTGCTGGCCACCTTGTCGCGGAATTGCTTGCCATAACTGTTGGCGGGATCTTCGTCTTCGAGAAAGCGGTGCAGGAATGAGGCGTGCGCCGGATCAATGCCGATTTCCAACGCTTGCAGCCAATTGCATTCCCAAAGCCCTTTGAACGCAAACACATGCGCGTCATCTGCGCGAAAGCAGTCAAAGTTTGGGAACGCGGGCGGCTCACCCTGCCCCAAATACGCAAAAACGATCCCTTTTTTGACAACCACCGGATAACTGGGGCCATTTGTGTCGATCTGAATTTCGCCCGTGTCTGGATGCGAAATCGCGGGTTCGTCTGGCAAAGGGAGGCGTGTAGCCAAAACCAACGCACCTGCGGTGTCGCGCACCAACGCCAACCGCTCGCCCATCAGTGTCACGGGCACGGGCAAAGGGGCGTCCAGCTCTTCTTCCAAAGCCGCTGGTTGCCAATAACAGCGCAGCACGTCACCAGCGGGCGTGTCGGGGCCGATCTGTGTGATTTGTTGATTTAACTTTTCAGAAATCATGCCGGTGCCTCCTTGATCAACTCCGCGTCTGATCCGGTTCCCAGATATGCCCAGATCGAACCATCGCGTTCTTCAACGGGGATCATCGGGATCTTTATCGCCTTGTACATCTGCGAGTCCTCCGGCTCAGCGGGTTGCTCGACACATTGGCCTGTATGATCGAAATGCCAGCCGTGAAACGGACAGCGCAGGCCGTTGTCTTCTAGCCGCCCATAGCACAGATCGGCGCCACGATGCGGGCAATTGCGCCCGATTAGGCCAAGCGATCCGGCCTCATCGCGAAACAACACCAACCGCTTTCCGTTAAGGCGCACAGGGATCAGAGGGCGCGGCATGTCTAGCGCGGCACTCTCGATCAGGCGCACCCACGTCTGCGGCGCATCGATCTGGAGTTCTGCTGGAATTGGTGCGGGATCAGCCATAAATTCGTGCGTTATTCGACCAAATGTAAAATAAGGATATAGCGTTTGGCCTTTTCGCTTGTCAATATAGGCCACAAACAAGAGGTGACACCGTGCAGCTCACGCAGGGGCGTTTCTTTGAAAACGCGACATCATTGGCTCCGTTGCCCGAGATCGGCATATCCGGCGCCCAAATTTGCGCCCGCTCTGACGGCCCGGTGCGCGACATCGGCGGCCGCGTGTGTTTGCCGGGCCTGACCGATGCGCATCTGCACATTTTCCCCTTAGCGATGTTCCGGTTGCAACTAGATGTGGCGACGGCGGGTATCACGTCTGTTCCAGATCTTTTGGCAGCCTTATCCGCAATTCCGACCAACCGGAGGTTTGGCGGCTGGCTACAAGCGGCGGTGCTCGTCGAAGACACGTTTGCAGAAAAACGGCTGCCGACGCTTGAGGAACTTGATACAGCTTTCCCCGACACGCCGGTCATGCTGCGCCGGTATTGCGGTCATGTTGCGATCCTAAACACTGCCGCGATGCGCGCCCTTGGCCTGACCCAGGCTGCGCCAAAAGTGAGCAGCGGTTCATTCTTTCGCGATGCCGCAGGCGCATTGACAGGTAAAGCTGACGAAGGGGCCGCCGCTTGGGTATTTGCCCGTGCCCCTGCCCCGCCAGATGAAATGATCCTTTCCGAGATGGATGTGTTTCTGCGCGATTGCCTCGCGCTCGGGCTTACGTCACTGGTCGAAGCCGCGGTTGGTTTTACGCTCGGATATGACCGCGAAGCCGCGATTTGGGAAACGTTGCGCGCACGCGGCAATGTACCCGTGCGGCTTGGTTTTATGAACGAGCTGAAGGCGAATGAGGCCGCAGAACGCGGGTTGCATCCGCAGTGGTCCAAAGACTGGTCCAGCGAAACGCTCAAATTCTTTGCCGACGGCATCATTGGCGGCAGAACAGGTGCCCTTTCCCATCCATACGACGACACCAGCGGCACAGGTGAATTGATGCAGGCGCCGGGCGTTTTGGAAAAAGACTTGGCTGACGCACACAATAATGGATGGCGCATTGCGGTCCATGCCACGGGCGACAGAGGTGTGGACCGCGTGCTGTCGGCCATCTCAGCCGCGCAGGGCGCGGATCAGTCCAGACGGCATAGGATCGAGCATTTCTTTGTGCCTCCACCCGAGGGGTTTGAGCGTGCCTCAGCCGCAAACATAAACATCGTAACCCAACCCGGATTTCTGCACCGCATGGGCGGCAGCATCGCCCGCGGCCTTGGCGATCGGGTGAACGGCCCGGTGTATCCCGGCGCCTCAGCTTTGGCTGCCAAGGCCCCTTTGACGTTCAGTTCAGATGCCCCCACCGGCCCCCTTTCCCCTTGGCAGGGTATGCGCCATTCAATCGACCGGATTGGAGCGCACGGGGGCAACATCGGGCCGGGCGAAGCCGTTTCGCGCTCTGCGGCGCTCGGCGCTTACATTTCAGGGGGGGCTTGGTCGATGCGGCACGAAGCGTTTCGCGGGCAATTGACACCCGGCATGGCCGCCGATCTTGTGGTTCTGAACATGGATCCGTTTACCGCGCCACTGGACGAACTTGCCGAGTGCGCTTGCCTGTTGGCCGTCAAGGATGGTGAGATCGTCTGGGATCAGCTTTGACGGAACATCCGCGTGTGCGTCATCTCTCGTGCCAGCTCGCGCAGCCCTTGCAGCGCGTCTTCGCGCCGCGCGTTATCGTCCAATTCTGCGGTTGGCATTGATGTGCCCACCACCGCACCATGCCCGCCTGCATGACCAATGGGCACGGCCAAACCCGTCACACCCGGTTCAAACTCTTCGCGGACCAGCGCGTACCCAAGGGCGCGCGCCTCCGTGACCGCTTTCAGGATCGCGCCACGATCCGTAAGCGAGGCGGCGGTGTGTTGCACAATCTCTGTCTCTTGCAGGAAATTCTCGCTCCAGCCTGTCTTTTCCCAAGCCAGTATCATGCGCCCTATCGCGCTGTGAGTCAGCGAAATGCGACTGCCCACTGTAAAGCCGAATGTCACCGGTTGCGCGCGCGCCGCGGATTGGCAGACGTACACCGCCCGCGCGCCATCCCGCAAAGCCAAGCTGGCTGGGCCGCCGATCCGCTCTGAATAGCGGTTTAGCAACGGCTGTATTTCTACGCCGACCCCGTTGCCTTGGAAAAAGCTGCCCGCGAGGGTCAGGATTTGGGGGGTCAATACGAAATGGCGACCGGCCTGGCGCACATATCCAAGCTCAACAAGGGTCAAAGCCAACCGGCGCACCGATGCCCGATCCAGACCTGTGCGCACAGCCAAGTCGGCCTGTGTGAGGTGCGTATTGTCATCATCAAAGGCCTTAAGGACTTGAATGCCCTTCACAAAGGTTGTGGAAATATTCCGGTTTACGGGTTTTGGCATCGGACCTGTTTCACGGGTATAGGTTGGAGATGACTATAGACAGCGCAGCTGAGGATGTGCAAATTGACAAAATGTATGCGTTATTCGACCAAACGTGCGATAAACTGTAGGTAGGCAGACGTGACCGCTGGCAACCAAGACCTGCAAGACGGAGCGCTGGAAGCGCGCGGTCTTTTGACGTCGGATAATTTGCTGAAAGCGGCTGAGTGCATCGCCCAGGTCAAGGCCAACAAGCTAAAAACTGTGCGCATCCTGTTTGCGGACCAGCATGGCATCCTGCGCGGAAAAACCATTCTGGCCGAGGCTTTTGCCTCAGTGTTCACCGCCGGGATATGTGTGCCCAACACCCTGCTTTTGAAAGACACCTCACATCGGACGGCTTTCCCGGTTTGGACGCAAGACGCCGCAGGCCTTGACGCCGGCGCGGGCGACATTCTTTTGGTCCCGGATCCTGCAACCTTTCGCATCCTGCCCTGGACAGATGCCTCCGCGTGGATTTTCTGTTCTGCCGTTTCCAAAAGCGGCGCTGAGCTACCTTTTTCGCCGCGGCCTCTCCTGGCCAAAGCGATCGACAAGCTCGCGGCAACGGGCCGCCAACTGACCGTGGGGTTAGAGGTCGAATTCCACGTTTTTGACCGTGTGGACGACAGGCTGGACCACCCCGCCGCAACGATGCCGGGACAGCCGATTGAGACCCGGAACATCACACAAGGCTATCAATTCCTGACCGAACAGCGCTTTGACCAAGCTGAACCGGTGTTGGAAATGTTGCGCCATAATGCACAAGCGCTGGGTTTGCCGGTCAGATCGCTGGAAGTTGAAATGGGCCCGAGCCAGTTCGAATTCACTTTCGCCCCGGACGATCCAATGCGCCATGCGGACAACATGATGATGTTTCGCGCCATGGTGAAAGAGACCTGCGCACGCCAAGGCTTGCACGCGACATTCATGTGCAAACCAAACGTGCCAAACGCTGCTGCAAGCGGTTGGCATATCCATCAATCGCTGTGCGATACGGGCGGCAAAAACCTGATGATGCCAAGCTCCGATGGCGCGTTGAGCCCGGATGCATCCGCTTGGATTGCGGGGCTGCTGGACCATGCAGAAGCGTCCTGTTTGCTAACCACACCCACGATAAACGGCTACAAACGTTACCAACCGCACCAATTGGCACCCGATCGCATTCTTTGGGGCTATGACAATCGTGGCGCCATGATCCGTGCCATCATGGCCGCGGATGATCGCGCCAGCCGCATCGAAAACAGAGTGCCCGAACCCTCCGCTAATCCCTACTATGTGTTTGCCAGCCAAATATTGTCTGGCCTCGACGGCCTGGAGCGGGGTCTGTCGGCGCCCGATCCGGTCGAGACTCCGTATCAGCAAGATGCCAAACGTTTGCCGGAAAACCTGTTGCACGCGGTCGAACACTTTGAGAAATCGGATTTCTACAAAAACGTGTTGGGCCAAACGTTTGTTGACTACCTGAGCGAAATACGACGTTCTGAGTGGGATCGATATCATCGTACCGTTTCTGACTGGGAACAGAACGAGTATTTCAATCTGTTTTGATTAACCGATCACAAGAGGGAGTAAGATCATGAAATTCACCACAATCGGCAAGCTTGTCGGGTCTGCGATTGTTGCTGCAACACTGGCGACTAGCGCCGCTGCGCAAGACGTCACACTGCGCTTCCACCATTTCTTGCCACCGCAGGCCAATGTGCCAAAGCTGGTTTTGGGCAAATGGGCTGAAGATGTGCAAAATGCCTCGGGCGGCGATGTTGCGGTTGAAATTTACCCATCCATGCAGCTGGGCGGCACGCCTCCACAATTGATCGACCAGGCCCGCGATGGGATCGTTGATGTGGTGTGGACGGTTGTAGGCTACACGCCGGGCCGCTTCCCGCGCACCGAAGTGTTTGAGCTGCCGTTCATGATGACGAACGCATCCGCCGCGTCAAAAGCGTTTTGGCAGATGTTTGAGAGCCACATGGAATCGACAGAGTTCGCAGACCTGAAAATTCTGGGCACCTGGGTACATGGCCCTGGCCTCATCCACTCCAAAGATCCGGTTGCGTCGGTTGAGGACCTGCGCGGTGTGAAAATCCGAGGCGGTTCCCGGACTGTGAACAACCTGCTGGTCGAACTGGGCGCGACCCCTGTTGGGATGCCTGTGCCTGCCGTGCCTGAATCGTTGTCCAAAGGCGTGATCGACGCGACGACCATCCCATGGGAAGTGACAGCTGCGTTGAAAGTGCCTGAGCTTGTCGGCAACCACACGGAATTTGGCGAAGAGTCGCTTTACACTCTGACGTTTGTTCTGGCGATGAACAAAGCGAAATATGACGGCATGACCGACGCTCAGAAAGCGGCTATCGACAGCGCATCTGGCGAAGCGTTTTCCATCTATGCCGGAACAACGCAGCAAGCGGCTGACGATCCAGCACGCAAGCTGGCTGTGGACAATGGCAACAACATCATTCAGCTGACTGATGCGCAAATTGCCGAATGGAAAGCGGCCGCAGAGCCGATCTATGCAGCTTGGGTTGCGGATATGGAAAGCAAGGGCATCGACGGCCAAGCTCTCATTGACGAGGCCCGCTCCTTGATCGCAGAATACACCGAGTAATTTCGGACGACGTATCAAAACGGGCGGACCAGATCCGCCCGTTTTCACGGGGGAGCAGACGTTTTGAACAGGGCGCTGACTTTGATCGCGCGCATCTTGGCGCTTTTGGGCGGGTTTGTTCTGATCGCCCTGGTTTTGACAACCACATTCAGCATCATAGGCCGCAGTTTGAACACCATCGGGCATTCCGATGTGATGGAAAACATCGGCTGGCTTGGCGGGCTTTTGCGCTCTTTCGGCCCGATCAACGGCGATTACGAGCTGGTTGAGGCCGGCGTGGCCATCGCCATCTTTGCCTTTCTGCCGTGGTGCCAACTGAGCCGCACACATGCGACCGTTGATGTGTTCACAAACTTTTTGGGCCGCCGGGTGAATGCGCTGTTGTCCCTGATTTGGGAAATAATGCTGACCGCCATTCTGTTCGTGGTGACGTGGCGCATTTCAATCGGCACCTCGGAAAAAATGCGCTACGGCGAAACCACGTTCCTGCTGCAAATGCCCGTTTGGTGGCCCTACGCAATCTGCACTGTCATTGCGGGCATTGCGGCCGTTGTCGGCCTTTATGTTGTGTGGCAGCGCCTTGCAGAATTGTTCGCGAAAGAAAGGCCCGACGCGGCATGACCAATCTTGAACTCGGCATCTATTCGCTGCCTGTTTTGCTGCTGCTTATCTTTTTGCGGATGCCTATCGGGCTGGCGATGCTGGCCGTCGGCATGGCTGGTACAACGATCGCCATGGGCGGCCCCATCATCGTGTTGGCCCAGCTCAAGGGCCAAGTCTACACAACCTTTTCCAACTATTCCCTGTCGATTGTGCCGCTCTTTCTGCTGATGGGCCAATTCGCGACACTGGGCGGCATGAGCCAAGCGCTTTTCAAAGCTGCCGAAGCTTTTCTGGGCCACCGTAAGGGGGGCGTTGCGATGGCCTCTGTGGGGGCTTGTGCGGGTTTTGGCGCAATTTGTGGATCGTCTCTGGCCACCGCAGCCACCATGGGTCAGGTCGCGCTGCCAGAGTTGAAGCGCTATGGCTATTCGGGCGGCCTGTCTACCGCGACACTGGCGGCGGGCGGCACGTTGGGCATTCTGATCCCACCATCTGTCGTGCTGGTGATCTATGCCATCCTGACAGAGCAAAACATCGCCAAACTTTTTGTTGCCGCGTTCATTCCCGGCCTGCTGGCCGCCATCGGGTATATGATCGTGATCCGCATCATCGTGGCAGTTTCTCCGGGCAATTCCAGCGTGATGGAACGCCTGCCCTGGGCGCAGAGATTGGTGGTTCTGTCCCGTGTGTGGCCCGTGTTGCTGGTGTTTGGTTTGGTGGTTGGTGGCATTTACTTTGGCTGGTTTACGCCCACAGAAGCCGCCGCAATCGGGTGTGCGGGCACGGGGTTGATTGCCCTCTTCGGCGGCGGGCTCACATGGGCGACGCTGACAGATGCCATCATGAAGACCGCACAGAACACAGCGATGATCTTTTTGATCATTCTGGGCGCCGGCTTTTACAACGCCTTTCTGGCGCTGACCCACGTGCCGCAAGAGATGTCGAGCTTTGTCGTTGGGCTTGAGGTGTCGCCGTGGACGATCCTTGTGGTCATCCTGTGCATCTACCTGATCTTCGGCTGCGTGATGGACAGCTTGTCGATGATCCTGCTCACCGTTCCGATCTTCTTTCCCATCGTCTCAACACTGGACTTTGGCCTGACGCCAGAAGAAACGGCACTTTGGTTTGGCATCATCGTTCTGATCGTGGTGGAGGTTGGTTTGATCACGCCGCCGGTTGGCATGAACCTGTTTGTGATCAGCGCGATGGACCGTACCACCAGCATCGTGCAGACTTACAAATACATCCTGCCATTTGTGGCCTCAGACATCGTGCGCACAGCCATCCTTGTCGCATTCCCGGCGATCACATTGGGATTGATGCGGGTAATCTACTGACGCAGCAAAGCCGCCAAAGGCTCCTTGAGTGCCCAGCGGCTTTGTTATCAAATCAGATAGGTCGACAAGAGCGGGAAATAGCTTAGCAAAACTAAGACCAAAGCAACGGCGATCAGAAATGGCCAAAGAGACTTAAGGATCGCTCCCGGTGACGCACCACTCATCGAAGATGCGATATAAAGCCCGATCCCAACCGGCGGCGTGAGCAGCCCCAACACCAGATTGAGGCAAGCAACCACACCGAATTGATAAGGGCTGATGTCATATGATCCGGTGGCAATTGGCAACAGGATTGGCGTGATCAGAATGATCGCCGCGATCCCGTCAATGACCATACCCACGACCAATAGCGCCAAGTTCACAATCAATAGGAACACAAACGGATCAGCAGTGATCGAGGTGATCAGACCCGCCAACTTTTGAGGCAACTCTTCGTAAATGATGACCCAGCCAAATACGCTGGCAGCGGCGATCATGAACAGGATCATGGAGGCGTTGGCCGCCGTTCTAACGAACATCTCGCCCAGTTTGCGCGGGTCCAGATCGCGATAAAAGAGCCATCCCACGAGAAAGGCAATAAGCGACGCGACCGCCGCTGATTCAGTTGGCGTTGCAATGCCAAACAGAATGCCCCCGATGATGGCGACAGGCACCAGCATCGCTGGAATCGAAGCCAGGATCGCGCGCATTGCCTCGCCTTTCGACATCCACGCGCTTTTGGGGAAATTCTGTGTCCAGCCAATAAGAGTGATGACAAGCGCAAAGGACAACGCGAGCAAAAGACCCGGGATAATACCCGCGATAAACATATCGCCAATAGGGATCTGCGCCAGAACGCCAAAGATCACAAACATCATTGACGGTGGGATGACTGGCGCAAGTAATCCGCCTGCCGCAGTTGATGCAGCAGCAAAACCCTCGTCATAGCCCTCTTCTTTCATGGCGGGCACCATGGCGCGCGACATCACTGCAATCTGGGCCGTCGCCGACCCGATGATCGCCGCCATAAACATATTGGCCAGTAAGTTGATATAGGCCAGCCCACTGCGAAAGCCGCCCACAAAGACGCGCGCCAGCCCTACCAAGCGGCGTGTCATGCCGCCCTCATTCATTAACTCACCCGTCAGCATAAAGAGCGGAATTGCCAGAAGGCCGTAGTTTTCAAGCCCCCCAAACATCTTTTGGGCAAAGCTGTCGTAGAGGATCGTGTTACCGCTTTCCCAAATGTACCAAATCGCGGTGATCCCCAGCACGATGGCCACGGGCACAGACAAAAACAACGAGACCAGAAAGACCGCGGGGCTCATGATGATGGCTCCTTCTGCTCAGGTCGCGACAGAAGGTGCATGGTGGAATGCAGAATGGCCCCCAGCGCAAAAAGCCACATNACCAGCCAGAACCAGAATTTGGGCACACCCAGCGTGAGTGTGGGCTCTGCATAGATAAAGTTGAACGTGGCGCCTTGGAATTTGGTCACGTCGAAGCCCGCGCTCAGGATGTCGGCTGGCAAGAACCAACGCCAGCAGAACCAGAGCATCGCGAGGGAAAAGGCGAATACGATGACATCCACGATCTTGTGCAGGATCGCGCGCCCGCGGGGAGAGACGGCATCCGTCAGCAGTGTGATCGACACGGCATTGCGGTGATGCAACGCGGCGGATGCCCCCAAAAAAGTCATCCAAACCATCGTGTAGATGGCCAATTCGTCAACCCAAAACAGGGCTTGCCCTAAGTTGCGTGTCAGCACGTTCAACAGGATCAGAAACGTCACACAGATCGCGAGGAACGCAGCGCCCCACAATTCCACCCGCGCGACAGCGGCAGACACACGAAACAACATAGCCCAATCCCCACAAGAAAAGGCGCGAGCGTGCCCGCGCCCTTTCCAAGATTTTGTTACGACTTATTCGGTTTCTGCCGCAGTGGCGCGCAATGCGTCAAGCGAAGAGGTTTTCTTGGACCAGATCGCATTCCACTCATCCACGGCATCACCAAAGAAGGATGCGTCAACCTTGGTGTAGGTTTTGCCGGTGCCGGCAATCTGTTCCAACCAACCCGCTTCTTTTGCAACATAGCTGTCGATGGTGCTGTCGACATGCTTGGCCATCAGATCGCCGATCATCGCGCGGTCATCTTCCGACAGACCGGCCCAGACGCGAGCAGACACCAATCCCACCATTGGGAACATCATGTGGTCCGACTGAACAATTGTGTCGGCATGTTCATAATATTTCAGAACCCAGATCAGCTCGGCATCCATATCAATTGCGTCGACCTGACCATTGGCCAAAGCGTCATAAACTGCCGGAAGCGGCATGGGCGTAGGGGCCGCGCCGACGGCGTTGTAGAAATCAAGGATCGGCGTGAATGGCGTGATACGCAGCTTCAGCCCCGCAAGATCGGCGGCCGAGTTCACTTCGCCACGGCTGACGACCTGACGAAGCCCCGCCATGCCATAGCCTACGCCGACAACACCCACCTGACCGGGAAGCGGTTCCAGCATGGATTTGGCTGTGTCAGACCGCAGAATACGGCCCGCATGCCCGATGTCCTTTGCAAGATACGGTGCGTAGAAGGCGCCAAGTTCAGGCGCGCGGTTCGACACTTCGGCAATTGTCATGAAAGCCATGTCGAGCGCGCCGGTTTGCAGCTGTTGCAGCATCTCGGCTTCGTTGCCCAGCTGGCGCGCGGGAAAGACAGACACGCTGTGCTTGCCCCCAGAGGCCGCGGCCAATTCTTCGCCAAATGCGCCAGCGGCTTTTGTCCAGATATGCGGCGGAGGCGTGATCAGCCCCAGGCGAAAATCTGCGGCATGGGCCGAGAATGTTGACACGGCCAGCGCTGCGGCAGATGCGATTATTTTTGCGATGTGTTTCATTGGATTCCCCGCGGTTTTAGTGTGTTTTATTCAAATTTTGGAAAACGTTAGGCCGGGCTGGGATTTATCTCAAGCGTGAAGCTGCTTCATATCGGCTTGCCCACTTACAGCTGCACCCAGCCTTCTGGCGGCTCTTTGCCCGGATGGACGGCGTTGCAGCTTGGGCATGTCCGCGCTTCTTGAGACGCATAGAATTGTTCGTAAACGGGCGGCAGGTCTTTCACGATGGATTTCAGCTGCATCTCGGCGCGGTGCACCAGATTGCCGCATTCAAAGCAATACCATTCGATCGCGTCCAACTGCCCTTCCTGCCGCTTGGGTTCGATCACCAGACCAACAGACCCTTCTTGTGGGCGTTGCGGTGAATGCCGAACATGCGGGGGCAAAAGGAATATCTCGCCTTCGCGGATTGGCACGTCATAAAACTCCTCACCGTCAAACAGCTTGAGCAGCATGTCGCCTTCCAACTGGTAAAAGAACTCTTCAACGGGATCGTCATGGTAATCGGTGCGTTTGTTTGGCCCACCCACGACGGTCACCATCATATCCGCATCTTCGAAAACCATCTTGTTGCCAACCGGCGGCTTGAGAAGGTGACGATGCTCGTCAATCCAGGCTTTGAAGTTAAACGCAGACAGCTTTGGCATGAGTGCCTCCCATGTGTGTTCCAAAAGTCTCGGCAAGTATCGCCATCACCGCAAAGAAATTGTCGGCAACTAGATATCCGATTTGCTTATATCATACCTGCAAGCCGCATTCCCGAAACCCGGCTTGAATGATGCCTTTTTCCGCGTCCGTCAGCTCCAGCATCGGCGCCCTGACGCGTCCCCCCGTTTGCCCCAGCAAATCCTGCCAATATTTCCCAAAGGCCGTTGGCTTACCCGCTGGTTTCGTGCGTTTCATCGCATCCCGTACAGGGTTCAGGCTGTCAAAGACGCGGCGTGCCTCGTCGGCTTTACCTTCGAAAGCCAAACGTGTGTATTCGTTCATTCTTTTGTCTTTGGCACTTTGCAACTGATAGGGCGGCGACGAGCACAGATAGAGTTTCCAGCCAAGTTCAAGAATGTTGTCCAACCATTCATGTTCGGCTGAGGTTGAGACATGGATCATGTCCCCCACAAGATGAGTCAGACGCACATACATCTCGCGTGGCACGGAATATTTAATGGCAACAATGTTTGGCAATTCAGCAATCCGCGCGCAGTCTTCGGGCTGCATCAGATACCCGCTGTCGGGGTGGCTCCACATAGCGATGCCAATATCAAGCTCATCACAGAACCGCTTGTAATATTGATACAAAAGCTCTCCGCGATCCTGACAAAAGCTGAGCATTGGCGCGTGCACAACAACATAATCCGCACCGCAGTCCTGCGCATGTCGACCCAGCTCTAGCGCGGTGTTCATATTCTGATCCGAGATGGACATGATGGTTCCTGCAGAGCCCGCGCATTCATGCGCCGCGATGGTCATATTGCGGGCACGCTCTTCCAGACTCATGGCCCAAAACTCGCCCTGCTTGCCCGCCACAAAAAGCCCTTGGATGTTCAGATCATCGACCCAGTGTCGGATGTTGGCGCGCAAACCGTCTTCATCCAAGCTCAGATCATCTTTGAACGGGTTCAGCGCGGCGGCCCAGATGCCGGTCATGTTGTCGCGCGCATAGGCCTTCGCCTCGTTCTTTGTGTAGTGCATGGCCTGCCCTTTGCATGTGTCTCAGGCCAAAGAAACATCATCCAAACGCTTGCGTCCAAACGGAAGCGCGCAAGTGGGTATCAAAATTCTGAATACCAAGAGCTTTCGAATTCCGCTTTTGGCGCCTGTGGGCTAAGCTGCTGGTATGAAGATTGGGATGATCGGAAAAGGCGCTATTGCGCAATATGTCATGGCGCGGCTAGGCGAGCGCGGCCACCATGTATCCGCCATTTTGGTGCGACCTGAGAAGCTCACCCCCGGCAGGCCAAAAGAATTCGGCGCCGTCGAAGATCTGCCTTCGGATCTGGACGTTGTGATCGATTGCGCCGGGCACTCGGCATTGATCGCATATGGGCCGCCGATACTGAGCCGGGGCGTTGACATGATATCCGTCTCACTCGGTGCGCTCGCCGATCACAGCACAGCTGACGCGCTCAAAACCGCGGCGGGCACAGGGCAATCCACCCTGCATCTGGCGAGCGGAGCGATTGGCGCGCTTGATTGCCTGAGTGCTGCACGGGCCGGTACGCTTACTGCAGTAAGGTACACAGGGCGCAAACCGCCGAAAGGGTGGCTTGGCTCACCTGCTGAGGCCAAGGTGGACCTTACAGCACTGACCGAAGGGGCCGTGACCCATTTCGAGGGCAGCGCCCGCGACGCCGCGCTTAGTTATCCCAAAAACGCAAATGTTGCAGCGGCGGTGGCCTTGGCCGGACTTGGGTTTGACAGAACCAAAGTCTCTTTGATCGCGGATGCGACGATAGACCAAAATATGCATGAGATCGTTGCCGAAGGCGATTTCGGCACATTTGCCTTCCAAATCAGCGGCAACGCCCTGCCCGACAACCCACGCTCTTCTGCGTTGGCCGCCATGAGCGTGCTGGCCAAACTTGATCAAATCAGCAGCGCGATTTCGCTATGATCGACCGCTCTGCCCGGATTGTGGATCGCGCTTTTACCCGCCTCAAGCTCCGGCAATTGCGGCTTTTGGTTGCGGTCGGGGCGCATGGCAACATTCAAAACGCAGCCAGATCGCTGGGGATTTCACAACCTGCGGCAACAAAAATGATCCAGGATCTTGAGCTCGATTTCGAGGTGAAACTCTTCGACCGCACCAACCGCGGCGTTGTACCGACTGTCTTCGGGGAAACCCTGATCCGTCATGGCAAGCTGATCTTTGCGCAGATTTCAAACGCCGCGCAGGAACTGGATGATCTGAGCGAAGGCAATGCGGGTCGCGTAGTGGTGGGCACGCTCCTCGCCGCCTCGCCCAGCCTTATCCCGATGGCGATTGAACTACTGTTGGTGGATCGCCCCAACGTGGCGATCAAGATCATCGAAGGGACAAACGAGGTCTTGATGCCGCGCCTCTTGGCGGGTGAAGTTGATATGGTGGTCGGGCGGCTGCCGTCACATCGGCACCGCGACAAGATCCAACAGGAAAAACTGTTTGAAGACCGGGTTCTGGCCGTTACGGGCCCTAGTCATCCTCTGGCTGGCAGGGCGGATATCACCTTTGCGCAGACAAAACCCTTTGGGTGGATTTTACCCCCGCTGGAAACGACGCTCAGACGACAGGCGGATCATTTCTTTGTCGGACAACAGCAATATGCACCGTCTGTCTCGATTGAAAGCGTGTCCTACCTCACCAACCGCGCCTTGCTGCAATCGCGCGACCTGATCGGCCTCATGCCCGCCGAGGTCGTTGCTCAAGACATCGCGCATGGGCATTTGGTCGAGCTCGACTGGCCAGTGCCCTTTGGCCAAGGCCCTATCGGACTTTCGCTGCGGATGAACGAAGATTTGCCTCCGGCTGGCCGAGCTTTCAAAGCAGCGTTGCACAGGGCCGCGAACGTCCTTCACCCCTGATATTCCTCAAACCGATATCAGTATTCTGTCAATTCACTTGAAGCGCGGCGCTGCGGCGGGTGATCTGAACATCCAGCAACCTTGAGGCACAGGCCCATGTATCCCGATCTCAATCTGTTCATTGACGGACAATGGCGGAAAACAGACACGGATATTCCGGTGCTCAACCCGGCGACCGAAGAAGAGCTGGCACGCTTACCCTGCGCGTCGTCAGCCGATCTGGATGATGCCCTGGATGCAGCGGTGCGGGGGTTTCAGCTATGGAGCCTTACCGCACCGCGCGACCGGGCCGATACTATCCTGCGGGCCGCCGCCCTCATGCGTGCCAGACAAGACGACATCGCAACCTCAATCACGCTGGAGCACGGCAAGCCATTCAAACAGGCCCAGCTAGAAGTTATTCGAGGGGCCGAGTTTTTTGAATGGGACGCGGGCGAGGCCATGCGGACTTATGGGCGGATCATTCCCGCCGCGCCGGGCAACAAATTCTCTGTCCATCACCATCCCGTCGGTGTCGTCGCGGCCTTTTCGCCGTGGAACTTCCCCATGAGCCAACCGGCGCGCAAAATTGCGGGCGCGCTGGCTTCGGGTTGTTCAATCATCCTCAAAGCGGCAGAAGAAACCCCTGCCGGCGCATTGCACATCGCAAAGGCCTTCGAAGACGCAGGCCTGCCTCCCGGTGTGCTGAACCTGGTCTTTGGCAATCCCGCCGACATCTCAGGCTACCTGATCCCGCAAGATCCAGTGCGGCTTGTGGCGTTTACCGGGTCCACAACGGTCGGGCGTCACTTAACCCAACTCGCCGCCCAACATGACACCCGCGTTCTCATGGAACTGGGGGGCCACGCGCCGGTGATTGTGTGCGAAGACACAGATGTGCCCAAAGCGGCGGTCTCTGGCGCCATTCGCAAGTTGCGCAATGCAGGCCAGGTTTGCACTTCGCCAACCCGGTTTTTTGTGCATGACGCGATCTTTGAAGACTTCGCCAGCCAATTTGTCACGCGCGCCCAAGAAACCGTAGTTGGGAATGGCATGCATGATGGCGTGGAAATGGGCCCAACGGCCAATGACCGGCGCGTCCCGGCGCTCTCCGCGTTGGTCGAGGATGCGCGCGACAAAGGGGCAACCGTCGCTACGGGCGGTGCACGTCATGGCGACACTGGGTATTTCTTTCAGCCAACGGTTTTGCTGAACGTGCCTGACACCGCGCGGATCATGCAGGAAGAACCGTTTGGCCCCGTCGCTGTTGTGAACAGAGTTGCTTCGCTTGATGAGGCAATCGCTCAAGCGAACTCTGTGCCTTACGGATTGGCAGGTTATGCCTTTACCAACCGCGCCGACTACATCGACCGCATGATAGACGAGGTCGAAGTTGGCAACCTGTCCATCAATACCTTGGAAGCGTCTATGCCAGAAACCCCGTTTGGTGGCGTCAAATCAAGCGGATATGGCCGCGAAGGCGGAACCGAAGGGTTGGAAAACTACATGACGATCAAAAACGTTTGGCATTCCGCCAGCATCGCCTGAAACCATCACTCAGGCTTGCTGGGGTCACGCATGGCCAACTTCGGCAATGGTGGTTTCGCTGAGCTTCCGAATAAGATCTTTTTCCACGTCGGCCAAAATGCCAGCCACACGTTCTTGCAACCGGTGCTCCACCGAACAGCTAGAAGCGCTTGGGGATGTCGAGGTATCCTCCCTTGCGGCCACCAGTCTTTCATCCAAGGCCAGATAAACATCGGCCAACGTGATATCCTGCGGGTGCTTTGTCAGGCGCCAGCCACCCGAATGGCCTTTTTCCGACGTGAGCAACCCGGCTTCACGCAACTTACCCAAAACACGCCGAACAACGACGGCGTTTGTTCCTGCGTGATCGGCGATTTCCGCTGAGGTTCGAATGCGCGACGGATCCCCCGCCATGTGGCCAAGGGTATGTAACGCCAAGGAAAGACGGCTGTTGCGTTTCAAAGTTTCATCCTCGAATTGCCGTGCAAGAGAGCTTCTTGTCTTAAGTTTAATGCCAGCTTCGCCCCAACAAAAGGGGCGTAACAGCAATCAGTGATATCATTCGAGAAATCGTGTTTTTCTATAATTACAAATAGCTTACGCATCAAACCTGAGACAGTGAATCAAAGAGCTGCTCAACCTCCCCCGCAAGAAATAGGTCGCTGCTGCGACTGACAGTTCTGTAACGTCTGCAGTGTTGACGGACCGTACAATCTCAGCCAATGCTGGCATCGATGGTTCCCTGCCGAATCTGGTGGGGTGAAAATGGGAATGTGGTGCGATGCTTCAAGGCGTCAAGTCCACAACTGCCCCCGCAACTGTAAGCGGAGAGCGACGCCAAGAACCACTGGCAGGAATGCCGGGAAGGTTGGCTCAGCCGAGACCCGCAAGTCAGGAGACCTGCCATCGCATTGTAACCAAGCCGGGACGGGGTGTCCTGGAAGGAGGCTATATGGCACGTTTTTCACGTGTGTTCATCATCGGCACCTTTCGCTCACCCCGGGCAGTTTATGGGGTGGCCGATGGTACATTCATCTGACCTTTTAGCACTGCCCCCCAAACTGCATCGCAAGCGATTTCCGCGATTTTGCGAGGGCGCTTGAGCCATGGCATGTTTCGGCACCCTTTCTGTCAACAACGTCTCTTACCGCGCGCCAAACGGCGACGCGCTTTTGCTGGACACGTCATTTCATCTGGAGCAAGGCGCGATCCTCGCCATCGCAGGCCCCAATGGTGCGGGCAAAACGACGCTTTTGAACCTGCTGTGCGGCGCGGTTGACCTGGCCGAGGGTGAGGTCAAAGTGGGTGGCCGCAACTTGAAAGAGATGAACGCCGCCGATCGCGCCCGCATGATCGCTGTGGTCAGCCAACAAGAATACCCTGACGGTCGCCTCTCGCTGCGCGAATACGTTGCGCTGGGACAGATCCCCATTCTTGCGGATCGGTCCGCTGACGAACATGCACGGGAATTGACGCGGGTGTTGGACCTGACGGGTTTATTGCCTTTGGCAGACAAGAAAATTGCCGTTTTGTCAGGCGGTGAACGTCAACGCGCCCATATCGCACGCGCTTTGGCGCAAAACCCGTCGCTTCTGTTTCTGGACGAACCCACAAACCACCTCGACCCCGACGCCAAAGGCCGAATGCTGTCACTGGTTTCCGAACTTGGCGTCACGGTCGTAATGATCGTGCATGACCTCGTTTTGATACCTGAATTTGCGACGCATGTTGCGTTGATGAAATCCGCATCGTTGACGGGCATTGGCCCAGTTGGTGACGTGTTGACGCCTGAAAATGTCCGCGAGACTTTCGGCGTCGATTACCATCATTTCGAACATGAAGGGCGCCTTATTCCCGCGCTCGATATTCGAAGACTTCCCAGCTCACATTCACACAGGAGTACCATTGAATGAAACAGGTTTGGTCCGCTGCCATCGCGGTCGCAATAGCAGGTTCAGTTTCGGCCGGCGAAATTACAGTAGACAATTGCGGCGCACCTCTGGTGTTTGAAACGCAGCCCGAGCGGTTGGTTGTGCATGACATGAACATGACCGACATGGCGTTTGCGTTGGGTCTGCAAGACAAGATTGTTGGCCTGACCGGCATCACAGGCTGGTACAAGACGAGCCCGGAATTCGACACGCTGCGCGGTGATATTCCAGAGCTTGCCCCAAAATACCCAACGGTTGAAAATCTGGTTGCCGCCAACCCAGACCTTTTCTTTGCCGGGTGGTATTACGGCATGAAGCCGGGTGGCGACGTCACCCCTGACACGCTTGCGCCTTTTGGCATCAAGACCATGATCCTGACGGAAAGCTGTGTGCATCTGGACAAAGACCGCCCAGAGGCCAGCATGGATCTGCTGTTTGATGACGTGCTGCGGCTGGGCAAAGTCATGCATGTCGAAGACAAGGCCGAAACCCTGGTCGCAGGCTGGAAAGACGAGCTTGCCGGGATCGAAGCCAAAACTGCCGACCTTGCCAAGCCTCGGGTCTTTTTGCTGGATGGACCTGCAGATGCGCCATTCACTGCTGGCAAATTTGCGATCCCGGATGCGATGATCACCGCCGCGGGTGGCGCCAATGTGACCCACGACATGGACACAAGCTGGGGCCGGACGTCGTGGGAAACCGTGGCAGCGGCAAACCCGGAATTCCTTGTGTTGCTTGATTACCAAACCGGCAACGGCGCAGCAGACACATTTAAGTTCTTGCAAGAGCACCCGGTGATGTCAGAAACCGATGCGGTCAAGAACGCACGTTGGATTGGGCTGCGGTATGAAGAACTTACACCTGGGCCTGCCAACATCGAAGCCATCTCGAAAATGGCAAAAGCCATGCATCCTGGCCTGAACTAACGTGAGCCGATTGCGCATCATGCAAATTCTGGGGGCGGTCGTCGTGGCCGCCCTCTTGCTGGTGTCAACGGCATACGGAACAACTTCGATACCCACGGTTGATGTGCTGGAAGCTATATTGCGCGGCACCGGCCTGCGCGATGAAGACATGGCGCCCTTGCATCGGATCGTTTTTGACCTGCGCCTGCCCCGGGCCTTGTTTGCGGCGGTCATCGGGGCAGGATTAGGCATCGTTGGCGTCGTATTGCAAACAACGACCCGCAATGATCTGGCGGATCCATTTTTGTTCGGCTTGTCTTCGGGCGCAGCTGCTGGTGCAGTCTTTGTCATCACTGTGACAGGCGATGTACTGGGATTTTGGACCTTACCGCTTGCGGCATTCTGCGGCGGGCTGATCGCCTCTGGCATCGTCTTGGCGCTGGTGCACGGGCTACAAACCAGCGCGCCCGAGAAACTGATCCTGGCCGGGCTCGCGGTATCGTTTCTTTTTGCGGCATTGACCAATTATCTGATTTTCGCAGGCGACAACCGCGCCGCGCATTCTGTCATCTTCTGGATGCTGGGCGGTTTGGGATTGGCACGCTGGGAGACCTTTCCGCTGGTCTGCGCGGGCTTGGTGTTGATCCTTGCCTATTCTCTCTATCACCGTCGCTGGCTCGACGCGCTATTGACCGGTGATTTGACGGCATCAACCCTTGGCGTGCCTGTCCGCCGCCTGCGATTTGCGCTGTTCTTCACCGCCGCTCTGGCGACCGCCGTATTCGTTTCGGTCGCGGGCGTCATCGGCTTCATTGGGTTGATGGTGCCACATATCGCGCGTGGCATCGCGGGCCCATTGCATGGCCCGCTTATCCCCACGGCGGCCTTGGTCGGGGCGGCATTGCTCACCGGATCCGATATTGTATCGCGCCTGATACTGGCACCCCAAGAACTGCCGGTTGGCATCGTAACAACATCCGTGGGATCCGCGTTTGTCTTTTTGCTGCTGTTCAAAACCGCCGGTCAGCGCCGCTAACGAGCTCGCAAAGCGGCACGTGACTATCGGCCCTTTAGCTGCCCTTTTCCGCTGAAAAGAGATCGAATGCTTTCAGTGCTTTTGCGCTAAAGGCATAAGACGGGCCGCCGCCCATATACGTGGCCATGGCCAGTGCTTCGCAAAATTCGTCGCGCGAGGCCCCGAGGCGCACCAAAGACCGTACGTGAAACCCGATGCAACTGTCGCACCGGGTCGCGATCGCGATGCCCAGCGCGATGAATTCCTTGGTTTTTTCGCTCAATGCGCCATCCACCTTGGCGGCCTGACCCATCTGGCCAAAACCTTGGACTGTCTTTGGTATTTCTCGGTTCAATGTCGCGATGTTGGCTTCGGTTTCCGCCATGAAGTCATGCCAGTCCATATCGTCTCCTTGGATGTTTGCCTGAGGGGTGAGCCACTTTGAAAAGCCCTGTCAGCGACGGTAGCGCCATTGGCAAACAAGCGCAAAGCGCGTCTCGCCGTCAGCGACACGGCTTTCCCGACGTCTATGTGGGGAAAACAAAGGGCGGGCGTTCAATGCGCCCACCTAAGCGGCCTACTCACGCAAACGGATCGTCCAACACGCCCACCAGCGGCATCAGGAATTCACCTGTCGCACCATCAAGCGCTGCTGTGAAATAGCCGTCTATCGCCGTCACAGCCGCAGACCGGCTGCTGGTGCTGCCGTCAAACAGCGCCATGGCTGCGGCGGCGTTGGCGGTGTCAGACATGCCCTTGATCACCGCAAAATAGGCGCCAATGTCGGTCTTGTCTGAGAGAAAGGCTTGATCCGCAAGTTGCTGATCCACAAAGTCCTGACCCAATTCAGGCTTCAGATCGGATTTGGCACCGCGCAGAACCTCTAGGATGAACTGATCACGGCTGACCGTACCGGCATCCAGCAACCCGACCCAGAAATCGATGCCCGCTTGATCAGGCGTACGGCCAAGAACGTTGTCATAAACGGTGGTTGCAAAGATCTGATTGGTCGTGCCCGCAGGATAGGCTGCGATGGTTTCCGGTTGCGGGCCGAAAAGTGCGGCCATCTCGGGCAATGTCGTGCCATTGGCAAATTGGGTGCCCCAGAAGTTCAACCCAACCGCGTCCGGTGCGCGGTTGAAATAGGCGATGTAAAGCTCGATGAAGTTTTCGAAATCGCTTTCTGACAGGCCTGTTGGCCCGCCGAACGATCGCAGATCAAAGGGCGTGTCAGTGGTCGGGTCAAGAAAATCGACATCAAAATCCAGCAGCTCCACGTTCAGCAATCTGTCGGTGCCATTCCCGTTGCCCCGCCGATCTTCGACGGTGGTGCCGGTGGGCGATAGGGTCAGCGTATAGCTGGACTGCGGACCAGAGAAATACGCCGTATCAACACCTGCACCGCCATCAAGCGTGTCATCGCCCTCCCCACCGATCAGACGGTCGTCAGCCTCCAGACCGTTCAGCGTGTCATTCCCGATACCGCCAGTTAGCGTATCCGCCGCCGACGTGCCATTGATCAACTGGTCCGGCGTTACCTCTTCGCGCAGTTTGATCTCTTCCTGCATCAGAGTTTGCGGCGTGACATTCGCCCCCTCAATGGCCAGCAACGTGCCATCTGCAAAGGTCAAGATCGCGCTTCCGGCTTGGGCGGAATTGATCGCGGCCAAGGCGTTTTCGCGGGAAAACCCGGTCAGATCGAGTGTGTCGGTCCCCAGTTCGAAATCGGTGATCAGGATGTTTTCGTCACCCGGCGCGATGATGAACGCATCGGCACCGTCTCCCCCGGTCAGCGTGTCCTGCCCCGGCCCGCCTGAAAGCGTGTCATCGTCATCGCCACCGTTCACCACGTCGTTGCCGGCCAGACCTTCCAACACGTCTGCCCCGGCGAACCCGTATATCAAATCGTCCAATTCCGTTGGCTGTGGGCCGGTTTGCGTAGCATCCCCATTGGCGGTGTCTGCATCAGCAGAGCCTTCGACCACCGCGCCAGTGACGGTGAAATCATCTTCCAAGACATAGATTCTCACCTCAGCCTCGCGGCTTTCGGCACCGTCGCTGACCGCGATGGTCACTTCAAAGATGCCATCGCCGTTTGCGTCCTGCGGCGTGTCCATGTCGGGCAGCGTGAGGAACGACAAAACGCCGGTTCCCGGATCGACAGACAGTGCTGCGGCATCTGGTCCGCCTGCCACGGTATAACTCAGCGGATCACTGTCCGCATCGCTTGCATCAATCGGGCCGATGTCGATCCCGTCAAAGGTGGTGATCACCACTTGTGCCGCGTCAACCTCTGGCGCATCCGCGACGGGGGAGACGTCGATCAAGGCCTGACCAAAGGTCTCAGCCCCGGATGCATCGGTGCGGATGTAAACGAAACTGTCTTGCCCGTTGAAATCAGGGTCGGGTGTGTAGGTGAATGTCCCATCGGGGGAGAGGATCAGCGTGCCGTTGCCCGGCCCGCTGTCGAACGCCACCGCATAGGTAAAGGGGTTTTCGGCGCTGTTTGGCAAGGCGCCGGTGATTGTGGTGTCTTCCTCTCCGCCAAAGGTGGTGCTTTGCGGCGCTTGCGGCGTGGTTGTTGGACCGGCTTGCGCCGCTGCGAGCAAGAGACCTGTATCCAGATATCCATCGCGTTCATCGCTCAGCACGATTTCAACGCGGTTCAACCCTTCAACAATCGTGCCCTCAACCACAAGGCTCGCAAAAGCGTCGTATTGGGTTGGATGCACGTTAACACCATCCCAATTCGGCACCAGATCTTCGTGGAACGGGCCACTGACACCAGCAGCCAGCCGGTCAAGCGATGCGGCTTGGCCATCCAACAGGAACGCGGCCTCCACACCGTTGATACGGATCGAAATGCCGTCTTGCTGAGCCGTTCCGGCAAATTCACGCAATTCCTCTGACCCAAGGATCGCGTCAAAGAGGCGAACATAGGCCTCGTCCGGGCCTTCGGGATCTATTGTCCCGGTGCGCGGCGACAGGTCAGCCTCAAATTCAATCGTGTAGGTGATCGTGTCGTCTTCGGCCCCCGGCGCGCCAAAATCGGTGGAGGCATCGCCCGGTGGGATCAGGGATTGCGGCGAAGCGGTGAAGGTGCTGTTAAAGCTTTCGGACCCGCCCGCTTCGGCCACGATGAGCCAAACCTCGTCATCCGCAGCGATCACATCTGACAGGTTCAGCCCCAATTGCCCGCCATCACCGAGCGACAGATACCCCGTGCGTTCGCCTGCATCATAATCAAACTGCCCAAGCGTGGCGATAAAGTTGTTCACAAAGCCCGAGGCCGCGCCATCCGTATCCTGACCAAAGCCCACCGAAGTGGGCAGATCAACGTCGTCACCGCCGCCCATCCCGATGCCGCCAATACCCCCGCCCCCGGTTTCCGCCGGGTTGAACGGGCGCATTTCACCCTGTTCAAAGAAGGTGCTGAGGGGTGAAAAATCAAACAGATCGAGACGCGGCAAAACCGTTGAATCAGCCAGCAATGACACATCTCCGCCGGTCAGCTCTTCGATATCTGCGATATCAAGCGTCGTCAGCGCCAGCCCCGCGATATCCGCGCCAGACCGCGCACTGGGCAAGCCGCCCGTTCCATCATCGTCATCCACCAAAACCAGTGACTGAACCGAGACAGGCACATCCGCCAGATTGGCCCGGTAAAAGGTCATTGGCGACCCTTCCGGCCCCAAAACACCGATTTTTTCAAAGCTCAGATCAAACTGATTGCCACCAAAGAGATGCGACTTGATCCCGCCATCTTCGGTATTGGTACCGGCCCAATCGCGCACGTCGCCGGTCGACAAGGCCACCCCGCTGTCCAGCCCGAGGCCATTTTCAAAGGTGCCAAAGGCGCGCGCATCGCCATCGCGTTCTATACGGATCGAGTTAGAGCCAACCGCAATGCCCTGTGCGCTCAAGGACTGCGCGATGATAGAGCCCAGATTGGTTGCGGCCTCACCTTGCGTGACCACAAAAGGTGCCGGGTCCGGCACCCCATCGCTCAGATCGTCGACAGCAAGGTTCTGGGCCGAGGGGCTGACATTGGGCAATGGGTCTTGTTTGGTTGACGGCAGTGGATTGACGATCACATCGCCAGGGCCTCCGCCGGACTGTGCGACATAGGTGAAATCATCGCTTTCAAGATCAAGACCCGTCACATTCTGAACCCGCGCGATGGTTTGGAACGTGTTGTCTGTCACATGGCGCACAAAGGTGTCGCCGCCAAAATCCACCAGATCGTAGCTTGCAGGTGATCCCACCAGCTGGATCTGATCCACACCGGTTGCAAAATCGGTGATCACCGCGAAATCTGCGCTTTGCGCGCCGTCGACCTGTTCGCCGTAATGCTGCCCGGTCTGATCGCCCAGCACAAAGAGATCCGCGCCGCTGCCGCCGGTAAGGTTGTCTGCGCCATCGTCACGTTCGGCCAACCCACCCTGCAAACGGTCGTCGCCGGACCCCGCGCTGAGCACATCGCCGCCAGCGCCGCCTTGCAGATCATCCGCGCCGTTGTAGCTGCGGATCACGTCATCGCCATCGTGGCCAATGATCGTATCGCCCGTCGCATCGTAAAACGGATCGTTGATCCCTTCGAGCACATCGTTTCGCACAGATCCGGTGATATGGGCGTATTCGATGTTGAGCGCGTTCAGATCATCCACAATCGTAATCGTGTCGGTGACCTCAAACCGCCGCGTGGCGGTAAGCGCGCCGTTGCGGTCTGTGGCCATCATCACGCCAACGCCCAGATCCCCCTCGGAATAATCCAGGATCAGCAAATCCGCATCCGTTGGCAGGCTGGGATCGGTTGGTGTTTCACCGCCGTCGATGACGTCGATCCCAAAGCCGGGCGCGATGGTGTCATCGCCCCCGCCTGTCAGGAATTCGTTGTTGACCAACCCAGGTTGGCGCAACTCATCGCCAAAATCCGTGCCCCCGATCCGGCCGATAAATTCGAAACCGGTGATCGCGCCGCCATGGTCAAAGACGGCGATTTGATCGTCGCGTTCTTCAAAACTGGCGTCCATGACCAGTGCCACCGCGTTGGGCGCATCCCCCAGATCGACAGCTAGCCCGTCAAACCCG
>JABSSA010000209.1 GCA_013214665.1 Paracoccaceae bacterium | reverse complement strand
AGAGCCAGAGCCAGAGCCAGCTCATACGATTGCCCCTGCACCAACACCCGCGCCACGGCGCTCCGCGACGCCTTTGGTGATCGCCGGGATTGTAACGGCCGGGTTGGGGTATTTGGTTGGCGATGGGCGTGTTTTGAACACACTGTTGCCGGGTGCCTTTCCAGCTGAGCCCAGCGCAGCCGAGGTTCAACTGGCCGCGTTAACAGAGATTGTATCTAGTTTGGAAGCCGAATTGGCGGCGACAAAATCGGCGATGGACGGGCTTTCCAAGCCGCTCGATGACAGGTTGAGCGCGCTCGAAGAGATGGCTGATGCACCTGCTGGCGAGACTGTATCGCAAGAGATACTTGATCGGATTGCCGCTTTGGAAAGCCGAGACAACGGGGACGTGACGCTGCCCGACTTTTCGCAACAGTTTTCTGATCTGGAAACGACAGCGCAAGACCAGCAGGGCCAGATTCAGTCCTTGCTGAACGAGCTTAAAGCCAAGGATGATGCCGCCGCCGAAAACGCCCGTCGGGCACAGGCGCGCACGGCGATGGCGCAAATCAACGCAGCCCTCAGTTCAGGCGCGCCTTTTGGCCCTGCCTTGGCCGAATTGGAAAGCGCAACGGAAACGCCGCTGCCCGAAGGGCTGATTGCTGTCTCGCAGGACGGCGCGCCGACGCTCAGCGGCTTGCAAGCTGGCATCGCGGATGCAGCGCGCAACGCGTTGGCCGCGGCGCGTGCAGAAGACACAAACAGCAGTGGGTTTTCCGGTTTTGTTCAGCGCCAGCTTGGGTTGCGTTCGGTTCAGCCCAAGGAAGGGGATGATCCCGATGCGGTGCTAAGCCGCGTTGAGGCGGCCGCGAAGGCGGGTGATTTTGGTGCGGCTCTGGATGAGGCTGCAGGCCTGCCAGAGGTCTCCCGCGCGGCGTTGGAAGATTGGTTAAAGGCGGCTCAATTGAGATTGGACGCGACGCAGGCGGCTGACAGCCTGAACGCGATGCTTGCCGGTTAAACAAAAAGGGGGCACCTGATGCTCTGGTCACTATTTAAACTTGTGTTGTTCGTCTGTGCCGTTGCGGCGATGGCGTTTGGGGCAAGTCTTTTGATGGAAACCAACGGCGGTATCCGCCTGGAAGCCGTCGGCATGGAAATCAACCTGGGCCCTCTTCAGTCGGTGATTGCGCTGATTGTATTGCTGGTCGCGCTTTGGCTGGTTTTGAAGCTGATCGGCCTGTTGCGTGCGACATGGCTTGTGATCAACGGGGATGAAACCGCGCTGACCCGGTTCTTGGGACGCCGCCGTTTGGCCAAAGGATATGACGCTTTGGCCGATGGTATGATGGCCCTCGCGTCTGGTGAAGGTCGGTTGGCCATGGTGAAGGCGGAGCGCGCAGAGCGCTATCTAGAACGCCCGGAACTCACCAACTTGTTGACGGCTCAGGCGGCTGAGATGGCGGGTGACCGCAAGAAGGCGGAAGAGACATACAAGGCCCTTATCACCGATGACCGGACCAGGTTTGTCGGGGTGCGGGGCATTCTGCGCCAGCGCCTGGCCGATGGGGATACGGATACGGCACTGGTTCTGGCCAAGTCGGCATTTGCGCTGAAGCCCAAGCACGAAGAAACACAAGATGTCTTGCTCAAGCTGCAGGCCGATAGCGAAGATTGGTCTGGCGCGCGCGAAACACTGGCCGCAAAGTTCAAGCATGGCGCGTTGCCGCGTGACGTGCACAAACGGCGCGATGCTGTTTTGGCGCTGAGCGAGGTCAAAGCGGCGGAAGAGCCGACAGCCTCAACTCAAGACACGGTCATGAAGGCTAATAAGGCCTCACCCGAATTGGTGCCTGCAGCTGTTTTGGCGGCGGACGTCTACATGGAAAAAGGTCAACCTCGGCAAGCTGTGAAGGCGATCAAAGCCGCCTGGACCAAGGCACCGCATCCTGATCTGGCGGCGGCATTTGCGGCGATAGAGCCGGATGAGACACCGCAGGCCCGGATCAAACGCTTTGAAATGTTGCGCAAGCTGCATCCCGACGCGGATGAAACCCGTATGCTGCTGGCTGAATTGCATATCGCGGCCGAGGATTTCCCCGAAGCGCGGCGCGCCCTTGGTGATTTGGCCGAAACGCATCTGACGGTGCGTGTGGCCACGCTGATGGCGGCCATTGAAAAAGGTGAGGGCGCGAAAGATCCGGTTGTTAAAGGCTGGTTGGCGCGCGCGGTCACTGCGCCGCGTGGGCCTAGCTGGGTGTGCGACAATTGCCAGCATATCAGCGGGGAATGGGTGTCGAGCTGCCCGAACTGCGGTGCGATTGATTCGATGACATGGGCCGAACCGCCAGAGCAGGAATTCACCTTGCCAGGCGGGGCCGATATGTTGCCATTGCTGGTGGGATCTGACGACTCCGATCCCGCTGAAGAAGAGATTATGGATGCGGTGATCGTGGTGGAAGATGAGCCACAACCGGACGTGGCGCCAGATGCTCCGCCGGAAGAAGCGGCGCCAGAGGCTGAGTTGGCGGAACCCAAACCCTAAGATGCAAAAAGCCCCGCGCCTGGCGGGGCTTTCTTTTTTGCTGATCGGGGTGGTTTAACACCCTAGCGGTTCAGCCCTTTTTCAATTCGCGCTGACCCAGCACTTCGGCAATCTGCACCGCGTTCAGCGCCGCACCTTTGCGCAGGTTGTCAGAGACGCACCACAGGTTCAGACCGTTTTCGATCGTCGAATCCTGCCGGATGCGGCTGATGAAGGTTGCGTAATCGCCCACACATTCCTTGGGAGTCACGTAGCCACCGGCTTCGCGCTTGTCGATCACCATGATGCCTGGCGCTTCGCGCAGGATATCGCGGGCTTCGTCTTCGTCGAGGAAATCCTCAAATTCGATGTTCACCGCTTCGGAATGGCCCACGAAGACCGGAACGCGCACGCAGGTGGCTGTGACCTTGATGGCGGGATCGACGATCTTTTTCGTCTCAACAACCATCTTCCATTCTTCTTTGGTGGAGCCATCTTCCATGAACACGTCGATCTGTGGGATCACGTTAAAGGCGATGTCCTTTTGGAATTTGTTCGGGGGGACGTCATCGGTGGGGTTGTAAACCGATTTGGTTTGATCCCACAGCTCGTCCATCCCATCTTTGCCCGCACCGGACACGGATTGATAGGTGGAGACAACCACCCGCTTGATCCGCGCGCGATCATGCAGCGGCTTCAGCGCCACAACCATCTGTGCTGTCGAACAATTCGGGTTCGCGATGATGTTCTTTTTCTTGTAGTCCGAGATGGCATCGGCATTCACCTCTGGCACGATCAGAGGAACCTCTGGATCGTAGCGGTAGAGCGATGAGTTATCGATCACAACGCAGCCAGCCGCCGCCGCTTTGGGGGCGTAGGTTTTGGTGGCGTCAGAGCCGATGGCGAAAAGTGCAATGTCCCAACCCGTGAAGTCGAACGTGTCGAGGTCTTTCGTTTTGTGCGTCGTCTCACCAAACGTAACCTCTGTTCCCAACGACCGACGGCTTGCCAAAACGGCAAGTTCATCGACTGGGAACTGACGTTCATCCAGAATGTTCAGCATTTCGCGGCCCACATTGCCTGTGGCACCGGCGACGACGACGCGGTAGCCCATTGCATTTTCTCCTAATTGATATGCGGGCGTGGCCATACACCCAATAAACCTGAGGGGAAAGAGGCGCTGGTACAGTTTGAAAACTGCGTTAGGGTGTGGTGCGTGGAAACCTACACAGATATCCCAAAACATGGGTCGTTCTCTGCAATGGCAGACCCTGATCGGTATACGCCGTTGCCAGACGATTGGCTTGTGGGCACGTCGGATGTTGTTGGATCGACGCAGGAAGTGGCGCAAGGGCGCTACAAGACCGTCAATATGGTTGGCGCGGCGGTGGTTTCGGCCCAGATAAACGCGATGGGCGGTGCGCCGTTTCCTTATGTGTTCGGTGGCGACGGTGCGGCCTTTGCTGTGCCGCCCGAACATGCTGAGACATGTGCAAATGCACTGGCGGCCACGCGCAGCTGGGCGCGCCGCGAATTTGATATGGGTTTGCGCGTCGCGTTGACGCCTCTGCGCGACATTCGGGCCGCGGGCCATGACGTTTTGGTGGCGCGGTATCAAGTCAGCGAAGGTGTCGACTACGCCATGTTCATCGGCGGTGGCATTAGCTGGGCAGAAGCGGAAATGAAAGCAGATCGCCGCAGCTTGCCGGAAGCTCCAAAGGATGCGCAGCCCGATCTGACCGGATTGTCTTGCAGGTGGTCACATATGCCTGCGCAGCGTGGGCAAATTGTGTCTTTCGTGATTGCCCCAAGTGAGGGACGCGACAGTGAATTCGCGGCCGTGGCCAAAACGGTGTTGAGCCTTGTGCAAAAACTAGACCGTGGTGGGCATCCTGCGTCTGTTGATGGTCCGGGGGTAAAGTGGCCACCGGCTGGCGCCAAGCTGGAAGCGCATGCGCAACGCGGTTTGGGATCGCTGGCCAAAGCGCGCCGCGTTGCGTTGTTCGAATCATTTGTGGCTTGGGTGTTGATCAAAACTGGCTTGAAAGT
>JABSSA010000208.1 GCA_013214665.1 Paracoccaceae bacterium | reverse complement strand
TGATTTAGGACAGTGCCGCCGCGGTCTGAAAGGCCGGGCGCGCGCTGAGCCGCTCCAGATATGCCGTCAGATTTGGCATCTCGCTCAGGTCAACATCCGCACGTTTTGACGTCATCGCGGCCGAGCCTGTCATGATGTCCGCCGCACTGAATTCACCTGCAAGATAGTCTTGCCCGTCGAGCGCATGATCGACCGCGATCAGCATTTGACCCAAGAGCTTGCGCGCCCGTTTCGCATGGACCTCCGATTGGCGTTTAGGCGGCAAAAAGAAGGTTTCGACCATGTAGTTATTCACCGGCGGCATGATCATCCCTTCGCAATAGTGGAACCACTGCAAATAGGTCGGATAAGCCGGCGAACTCACATCCGGGCGCAGGCGCCCCTCGCCATAGCGGGATAGCACATATTCCAAGATTGCGCCGGATTCAAAAAGGGTTACATCCCCATCTTCAAGTACTGGAACACGCCCCATCGGGTGCAACTGCCGGAACTCCGGGCTGCGCATTTCCGGTGCGCCCAAGCCATAGCTGATCAGCTCATAAGGCAATTCCAGTTCTTCCAACAACCACGCCACGCGCATCGCGCGGCTATTGGCGGCAAAGTGCAATTTCATCGGTGTTCTCCTGTCTTTTTCCAAGGCTAGCAGCGTGTTGCGCTGCGTCAATGTGATTGGCTTTGCAACTTCCCGCGAACTTGGTCACACTCGCCCCGAAGGAGACGATCATGACCGAATGGATTGACGTGCAGGATGCCGGAGACGGCGTTTCGAAGTTGGTGCTACAGCGCGGTCCGGTGAATGCACTCACCCCAGCTTTTCTGGATGAAATAGAGGCTGAAATCGCGCGGCTGGCCCAAGATGACAACGTGCGTGCCATTCTGATCGCAAGCGCGTTTCGTACGTTTTCCGCCGGCATGGATTTGAAAGAAGCCAGTGCGTTTGACACAGAAAGCCAATCCGCCGTGGTCGATGCGTTAAACCGCTGCTACCTCACACTCTATTCCTGCCCCAAGCCTGTTGTCTGCGCCGTCTCGGGCGGTGCCATCGCGGGCGGTTTGTTTTTCGTGCTCGCCTCCGATCACCGCGTGGCCACACCAGACGCCAGTTTTGGATTGGCCGAAGTGCGGGTGGGCGTCAATTTCCCCATCGTCGCGCTAGAAATTGCGCGGGCCATGCTGGCGCCCAACGATCTGCGGCGCCTCATGCAATCAGGCCAACCTTACCGCTGCGCACAGGCCGCTGAGGCCGGGATCGTAGATGTGGTGGTGGGGCCAGAAGAGCTGCAACAAGAGGCGCTGGCCGCGGCGCGGCGATTAGCGCGGCTGCCTGCACAGGCCTATGCGCAAGTTAAGGCGCAGATACGGGGCGCGCTTTCAGCCGACATGGCAGCGGCACTGCCCGAAAATCGCAACAGTTGGTTCAACGATGAAACACGCGCGGCCATGGCCCGCGTTTTGGAGGGTCAGGGATGACAGGATTTTCGCAAACACGGCTGGATCGTATCAAGACATGGATGCAACGCTATGTAGATGAACAGAAATTTCCGGGAAGCTCTGTTCTGATTTCGCAAAAGGGCCAAGAGGTGTTTTACCACGATTGCGGCCAACGCGACATCGCAGCAAGCCAGCCGTGGACCCGCGATACCGTCGTGCGCATCTATTCCATGACCAAGCCGGTGACCTCCGTCGCGCTGATGATGCTGGTCGAGGAAGGCCTCGTGCATCTCGATGCGCCTCTGGGCCAGATCCTGCCCGAGTTTGCAGAGATGACAGCGGTCGTGCCCGGCGCAACCCGCCTTGATCAAACCGAACCCGCGCCCAGCCCAACCTTGCATCAACTCCTGACACACACATCGGGCCTGACCTATGGCTTTAACCTGGGGCTCGTACAAACCGCGATGGCCGAGGCCGATCTCAATTTTGGCCCATCCGAGGGCACGCTTGAAGACATCTGCCAACGTCTCGCAACCTATCCGTTGGTGTTCCAGCCTGGCGCGGGGTGGGAATATTCTGTCGGCATCGACGTGATCGGCCGCGTGGTCGAAGTGCTCTCAGACCAAACGCTCGATACCTTCTTTCAAGAGCGTATCTTTGACCCGCTTGGCATGACAGACACCGGATTTGCGGTGAAAGACGGGCAGGCGGATCGTTTTGCGGCGCTATATACCCCGCTTGCAGGCAACGCGATGGATCTGAACGCAGAAACCAAAGGCAGTGATCCTCTGCGTGAAATTGACCGCGCCGAAGGATCACCTTACCTCGCGCCAACAACGTTTTCGGGCGGTGGCGGCCTGATTGGCACGATCGACGATTACGCCAAATTCGCCGAAATGCTGCGGCAGGGTGGCGCGTTGAACGGTCAACGCTTGCTCAGCCGCCACACGGTTGAGTTTATGTGCCGCAACCATCTGGCCGGGGATATCGCCAGCATGGGTCCATCTTCGTTTGCCGAACAACCGATGGACGGCGTTGGATTTGGCATCGGCGGTGCGGTTGTCCTTGATCCCGCCCGCGCACGATGCGCCGGTTCGGTCGGGGATTTCAGCTGGGGCGGCATGGCTTCTACATTCTTTTGGGTGGACCCGCTCAATGATGTGTCCGTCGTCTTTTTCACCCAGCTCAGCCCATCCTCCTCGTATCCGAACCGCGCTGAACTGAAAGCGCTGGTCCACGGAGCCATGGAATGAGCCGCAAAATCCTCTGGTCACCCACACCGGAATTCGCGCAATCTTCGACAATGGCGGCCTTCACCGCCTTTGCCGAAACCCGAACGGGCCAACGCTTTGACAGCTACAACGACCTGTGGGAGTGGAGCATTTCCGATCTGGAAGCGTTTTGGGGCGCGATCTGGGATTTTTGTAACGTACAAGGCAAACGACCTGATCAGTTTCTGGTCAAAAACCAAATGCCGGGGGCTGAATGGGGCGCTGGATGCGAGCTGAACTATGCCGCGCAAATATTTCATGTTGCACAGAAAAATCCAAACGCGCCTGCGCTGATCGTACAATCCGAAACCTTTGGCACCTCCCAAATCTCATGGGCCGAGCTGACCGCGCAAGTCACCGCTGTGGCGGCGAATTTGCGGGAAATGGGTGTGGCCAAAGGGGACCGGGTCGTGGCCATTCTGCCCAACACCGAAACGGCGCTCATCGCGTTTCTGGCAACCGCCTCTTTGGGGGCTGTCTGGTCGCTCTGCGCACCGGACATGGGGCAAGTCGCCATCCTCGATCGGTTTCGCCAGATTGAGCCCAAGGTTCTGATCGCCCAAGACGGCTATGTGCACGCTGGCAAAATGATCGACAAACGCGCCGCGTTGCGCGACATCTCCGATGGGCTGCCAAGCGTGACCCATCACATCCGCGTCCCGGTCGTGGGCGCGCTGGACCAAGGCCATATCGACTGGGCCAGCCTTACAACCGCATCCGCGCAAGTGACCCCGGTACCCGTGGCCTTCGATCATCCGCTCTGGATCGTCTATTCCTCGGGCACCACCGGCAACCCCACGCCCATCGTGCATGGTCACGGCGGCATCGTCTTGGAGGCCAGCAAACAAGCGCTGCACCACAATCTGACGGATCAGGATCGGTTCATGTGGTTCACCTCGTCCGGCTGGATCATGTGGAACGCGCAATGGATGGGTCTGGGGCAGGGGGCGACCATATGCCTTTACGATGGCGCGCCCAACCATCCCGATATGCATGTGGTCTGGCGCTTTGTGGCGGATCAAAAGGTTACCAACTTCGGCGCAGGCGCCGCGTTTTTCGACAGCTGTCGCAAGATGGGGGTGACCGCGCGCGATCATGATCTTTCGGCCCTCACCACGCTGGGCTCTACCGGTTCGCCGTTATCGTCTGATGTCTACGACTGGATCTATGCGGATGTGAAATCCGATGTCTGGCTCACGCCAATTTCGGGCGGCACCGATTTGGCGGGTGCATTTGTAGGCGGGAACCCCATGATGCCCGTACGTGCAGGCGAAATGCAGTGTCGCCTTCTGGGCAACGCGGCGCGCGCCTACGACGCTCAAGGAAACGAGGTTTTTGACGAGGTGGGCGAGCTGGTCTGCACCGAACCTTTGCCCTCTATGCCGCTCTATTTCTGGGGGGATGAAGACGGCACGCGCCTGCATGACAGCTATTTTGACACCTACCCCGGTGTTTGGCGGCACGGCGACTGGATCGAGATTACAGGCGAAGGCGGCTCTGTCATCTACGGGCGCTCGGATGCCACGATCAACCGCAAGGGCCTGCGTATGGGCTCGGCCGAGATCTATCAGGCCGTAGAAGGGCTCGACGTGGTGATGGACAGCCTGGTTGTCGATCTTGAATTCCTTGGCCGTGACAGCTTTATGCCGCTGTTCGTCGTACTGGCCGCGGGGTCCACCCTGACCGACGAAATCAAGGATCAGATCAACACCGCGATCCGCGAGGCCGTCTCTGCCCGCTTTATCCCGAACGAGATCGTGGAAATCCCGGCGGTGCCGCGCACCCTGTCGGGTAAGAAACTGGAAGTACCGGTTAAAAAGCTGCTCTTGGGCGGTGATCCTGCTATGGTGGTCAACCGCGACAGTATGGCTAACCCCGAGAGCTTTGAGACCTTCATCGACTATGCAAAGGCCCACAATGCAGAATGAATACGAAATCCTGCTGAACCTGCTTGAGGTGGAAGCGCTCGAAATTGATCTCTTCCGCGGTGTGGGCTCGGGCGGCGAAACGCCCACGCGCATTTTTGGCGGGCAAGTGATCGGGCAGGCGTTGGCCTCTGCCTACAAAACCGTGCCCGCAGAGCGGCTGTGCCATTCGTTGCACGCCTACTTCATCCGGCCCGGCGATCCCTCGATCCCTGTGATCTACCAGGTCGACCGCGCCCGCGACGGCGGCAGCTTTACCACGCGCCGCGTGGTCGCCATTCAGCATGGTCGCCAAATCCTCAACATGTCAGCCAGCTTTCACGTGGAAGAACCCGGCTGGCATCACCAACACGACGCGCCCGATGTTGGCGACCCGATGGATTGGCCTGATCGCATCGCCCTGCGCGAAAGCGTGGCCGACCAGATGCCAGAAAAGCGGCGCGATGATTTCCTGCGCCCGCGCCCCATTGAAATTCGCGAGGTCGCCCCGCGCGATTTCTTTACGCCCGAGCCCACTTCAGACGTCAATCACATGTGGTTCCGCATGGCCGCCGCAGCTGAGTGTTCACCGCAGATGCAGCATTGCTTGCTGGCCTATGCCTCTGACATGAACCTGTTGGGCTCTTCTCTGCGCCCTCATGGCAAAACATGGTTCCAGGGCGGCGTTATGACGGCCAGCCTGGATCACGCCATGTGGTTTCACGGCGAATGCCGGTTCCAGGATTGGCACCTCTACACCATGGACAGCCCCTGGACTGGCGGCGCGCGTGGATTTAACCGCGGCTCGATCTTTGACCGGGCAGGGCGCATGGTCGCCAGCGTCGCCCAGGAAGGGTTGATGCGTCCGATAGAGAAATCAAAGGCGTAGGGCCGCGCAATCAGGAGGCGGTCATGCGCACAGTTGCATTGTTGGGAACCTGTTTAATGCTCGCCGCATTCGGGGCCAGCGCCGAACCGCACCGCTGCCCAGCAGAGATTGAAAAGGACTTGCGCAATCTGAAACAAGACCTGCGTGAGCGTATGTGCGAAGATATCCACCGGTTTACGCAAAAGCTGCAACACGCGGCGACACAGGTCCGTTCCGTCTCGCTCAACGGCACATCGCACCTTTCCTGCGCAGAGCTTAGATCCCCACCATTTGAGCACATGAACCTCTCGCAATTGATCCCGGAAGCGTTGCCTCAAAACACGCGCGTGATGTTTGAGCCGTTAAACAGCCTCGAATTTCGCCCCGCGCGGTTGACCCTTGTTGCAGATCAAGAAGGCCGGGTAACAGATTGGTATTGTGGGTAGATTCCGCCGGAAATAACCTACCCAACCACCCGCACATCTCTTGGCAGATCCGACAAAATCTCGGGTCCATCCGCACGCACATACACGATCTCTTCGAGCCGCAGCCCGAACCGATCCGGCAGGTAAATCCCTGGCTCAATTGAAAACACCATGCCCTCTTCCAACACGGTCTGCGACGACGCTGTGATATAGGGCGGTTCATGCACCGTGGTGCCCAACCCATGGCCTGTGCGGTGCACGAAATAGTCGCCATAGCCCGCCTCTGTGATCACCGCGCGTGCCGCATCATCCAAAACATGGGCTTTCACGCCAGGGCGCGCCGCTTGCAATGCAGCCTCAACGGCGGCGTTTACCACCGCGTGCACCTCGTCAAAGCCTTCCGGCGCAGCCCCCAACACCGCCATACGCGTGATGTCGGAACAATAGCTGTCGACGCCGCCGCCTATGTCCATAATCACGGCGTCACCTTCTTTCAGGCGTGTCTCACCCGTCTGGTGATGCGGAAACGCGCCGTTCCCGCCGGTGCCGATAATCCAAAAGAGCGGCGCCACCCCCTGATCGCGAAACGCGTCTTTGACGATCCCGGCCACCTCAAGCTCGGTCATACCGACCTGCATCGCACCCCAGGCTGCCTGCATCGCGCGGTCCGCGGTCTGCGCATTGTGCTTGAGGATCGCGAATTCCGCCTCATCCTTGCGCATCCGCATCGCACCCACCGTACTTTCGGTGAACTGGCGCTTGGCGTTCATCAACCGGTCTTGCACCAGCGCTGCGTGATCTGCGCGCATCGTCTCGTCCAAAGCGATGCTGCCCGCGTTGCCTGCGCCCAAGTCTTCCAACAGCGCGTCAAACGCCGCCTGTGGCCCGGCATCATCCACCCAGCAATGAAACGGCAGATCGGTGTGCTGTCGCGCGCTGTCCGCTTCAAGCGCCGGCATCAGAAATCCGGCGCTCTCGGGTGTCACACAAAAGAGCAGGGGGCGTTCATCCCCATGCGGGTTAAACCCCAAAAGCCACGCCAGATGCGCGCCCGGAGCCAACGCCAACAGGTCGACCCCTTCGGCGGACAGTTTCGATTGAAGACGGCTCAGTCGGTCTGTCACGGCATTGTCCTTTGCATTATTCAGGAAATTCGCCAAACCGACGGTTCAGCTTGCGCATTCCCCCAATCCAGCGGTCATAATTTTCGGTCTTGGCCCGCATATAACCCAAGACTTCCTTATGCGGCAGCACCAGAAACTCTTCGGCGCGGATCGTCTCTACACAGGCCTGCGCCACGGGTTCCGGTTCCATCATCCCGTCAATGGCCGCGACATGATCTTCGTGGCCTTTGGTCATCTCTGTGCGCACCGCCTGTGGGCATAGCACAGACACCTTGATCCCCTGATCGCCGTAAGAAAACGCAATCCATTCCGCCAATCCCACGGCGGCGTGTTTGGTCACACCATAAGGCGCAGAGCCGATCTGGTTCAAAAGCCCCGCGGCTGACGACGTGTTGAGCAAATAGCCGCCCCCACGCGCCGACATGCGCGGCACCAGATGGCGGGCCGCCCAAACATGCGACATCACATTGATATCCCAGATCCGCTGCCATGCGTAGTTAGAGGCTTCCACCCCGCCCGCAGCCCCAATCCCGGCGTTTGAGGCGAACAGATCAATCGGGCCAACTTTGGCCTCAACATCGTCGATCATTGCCGCGATCTCGTCTTCGCGTGACACGTCCACGCGATAAGCGGTGCCGCCGATCTGATCCGCCGTGGCTTGCGCGCCCGCCTCATTCACATCAACGCAAACAACCGCACGTGCACCTTCGGCTGCAAAGGCTTGACACAAAGCGCGCCCGATGCCGCTGGCTGCACCCGTAACAACACAGATTTTATCTTTGATCTCCATGCCTTACGCCCACATGCTAGAGCCGCCACAGACCGTAATGGCCTGCCCGGTCACGTATTGGCCCGCGTCTGAAGCGAGGAAGGCCGCGATGCCGGTGAAATCCTCGGGCTCCCCCAAACGGCGCAACGGGATCTGGCGTTGAATGCGGTCTTCCACCTTGGGATCTTCCCACAAGGCTTTCGCGAAATCCGTCTTCACCAAACCGGGGCAGATTGCATTCACACGCACGCCAAACGGTCCCCATTCCATTGCCATATTGCGGACCAGCCCGATCAAAGCGAGCTTGGACATGCCATAGGTGCCCAAGGTGTCAGAGGCGCGAAACGCTCCGATCGAGGCGGTAAACATCATCGCGCCGCTGCCTTTGGCTTTCATGTCGTCGACCACCAAATTGGCCAGCCACTGGTTGGCCCGCACGTTCACTTCCATGGTCTTGTCATAGGCGTCGTCGGGAATGCCGCTCGTCTCGCCATAATACGGGTTCACCCCCGCATTCCCAACGACGATATCAATCGGCCCCACCAAATCGCGTGTCTTGGCAACCAGCGCCGCAATCTGATCCTTGTCGCCCATATTGGCGGCTACAGCATGGGCCTTTCCGTCAATCTCTTGCACCGCGCTAGCCAAGGTTTCTTCGTTGCGGGCCGAGATCACAACCTCCGCCCCCTGAGCCGCGAGGCCTTTGGCCATGGCAAGACCCATGCCTTTCGAGGCACCGGTTAACAATGCGGTTTTGCCAGTAAGATCAAACATGCGAGGCACCTTCCTTTAAGGTTTCAAGACAAAGGGATTGCAGCCCACGACGGTCCAGCTTGTCGGTCGCGCCACGGGGCAGGGGATCGGTTTGCAGCCAAATGTGCTCTGGCACTTTGAAATGGGCGATGTGATCGCGCAAAAATCTTTGCAGCTCTTCCGCCGTAACTTGCGCGCCCGCAGACAGCTGAATGCCCGCGCCAACAACTTCGCCTAAACGGTCATGAGGCACCGAAAAAGCACAGGCTTCGGCCACCGCAGGATGGCGGTGCAGTGCGCCTTCCACATCCAGACAGGCGATGTTTTCACCGCCACGTATGATGATGTTTTTCTTGCGATCGACGATGGTTATGAATCCATCTTCATCCATAAAACCAAGGTCGCCCGTACGCAGCCAACCGTCTTGCAAAACTTCCGCAGTCGCCTCCGGTTTGTTCAGGTATTCCCGCATGTTGCACGGGCTTTTTACAGTGATTTCTCCAACCTCACCGGGGGCTACATCCCGACCGTCATCATCCAGAAACCGGATCTCTTGCACTGGCGCGTAAAGCCGCCCGGCGCAGCCCGGCCGCGCATGGTATTCCGCACCCACCAACCCGATGCCATTGGCGTTGGTCTCTGTCATGCCCCAGCCAGTCGCAATATTTGCGTCGGGAAAGCTCTCAGTCAGTTCTTTGACCTGCGCCGCAGGCCGTTTGGCTCCGCCAGAGCCAATGTAATCCAGGCTCGACAGATCCGCACCCAAGCGGGCAGCAGCGGCCATAAGATCCGCAGATTGGGTCGGAACGCCCAGAATACGCGTCACTTTGTGCTTTTCAATCAAATGCACCGCCGTCTCGGCATCCCATTTGTCCATCAAGGTTACTTCGGCGCCCGCAGGCAACGACAACAGAAACAACGGATGCGTGGCGGTCACATGGAACAGCGGCGTAACGATCAAGGCAGATGGCCTCGGCTTTGGAGCATCCGGGTATTCTGGCGGGTCCGTCAAGGTTTGCACCGCCGCTTGCATGAGCCAGGTAAAAACCGCATTCACCGCACCGCGATGGGTCAGCACAACACCTTTGGGATGTCCCGTTGTGCCCGATGAATACATGATCGCAAAGTCATCGTCGGGCAGGGGGATTACGTCATTCTCTACATTAAGTATTTCTTCTTGTAAATTGTTTTTAATGTTTTTTGTATGATATTCTATTGCGGCTTCCGTGATACCTAATCGGCTCCGCAACGGCTCCAGCCGATCCAGCCGCGCACCATCTGCAAAAACCAGCTTGGCCTGGCTGTCCTGCAACGCATAGTCCAGCTCTTCTGTCGTCCACCAAGAATTCAGAAACACCACCACGCCACCCAGTTGAACGATGGCCATCATCATCATCAACATCTCGGGGCTGTTCCGCGTTGCCATCGCCACACGCGTGCCTTTGGTCACACCATGTTCGGATTGCAGGTAGACGGCACAGCGCATAACCGCGTTTACGAACGCATCATAAGTCCAACTTTTGTCTTCAAAATTCAGGTAGTTAAGCGCGCCATCTTGATGCTGTGCGCGACTTGCCGCCAAAAGCTCAGGCAGGGTGCCTGGAATATTCTCAAAAACGCGATACGTGACGCCACGGATCTCCGCTTGGGTCACCGCAAATGCAGGTTCTTCTGAAATAAGTTTCTTAACGGCGTCCTCGTAGCTCAGCGCCGCAGTCATATGGTACATCCTGCCATCATCTGTCCTCCCAAACAGAGTTAGACTACCAAAAGGTGAGGACTTGCCAAGCGCTAGTTATAATTCTTTAATCCACATTATGTTAAAATAGCAGATAGCAAAAAACGCCCTAAGCACCTGATATCCCGCCAAAACACTATTTGTAGACCGGCGCTCGCTTTTGCATCTTGGCCGCTACAGATTCAGCGAAGTCTGCAGATTTGAGTTGATCAGCAAAGATCGCACCTTCGGTCCGCATATGCTCTGCAATGGCTGCACGATTGAAGCGCACCAGATCCTTGGACTTCCGCAGCGCCGTTGGCGCAGACGCCGCAACGCCATGTGCGGCTTTCATCGTCTCTTCAATCAAAACGTCATCCGCATAAAGCCGCGACGACAACCCAAACGCCAAGCTTTCTTCAGCAGTCAGCGCACGGCCGGTCATGAAGATGTCATTGGCCACAGCCATCCCGACAACCGCCGGCAACAGCATCGAAGACGCAGCTTCCGGTACCACGCCAAGCTGGATAAATGGCGCGCTGAATGTCGCGCTGTGACCGGCAAAGACCAGATCAAAGTGCAACAGCATCGTCAGACCCACGCCAATCGCCGGACCATTGACCGCCGCGAGAATGGGCTTGGGGCAGGCGGCAATGGCTTCCAAAAACCGGATGACGGGCGGCGTATCGTGGGCATCGCCGGTCGAGAAATCCATCAGGTCATTGCCAGCAGTGAACATGTCCCCTGCCCCGGTTACCACCAACGCGCGCAAGCTGTCATCGCTGCCATAGGCGTTGATCGTATCGGCCATCTTTCCGTACATGGCCTGTGTGATTGCGTTCTTTTTCTCGGGCCGAGAAATCGTGATCGTCTGCACGCGGCCGTCTGTTGTGACAAGAATGGTGTCGGTCATGACAAGACCCTCAGGATTGCTGTTTGCACCAAGCAATCCCGCCAACCAGCCAAGCGCAAGGGTGACGTGGCGGCGCGCAAGGTCAGGATGTGTCTTAACGTCAATGTTGCGCATCACGCGGGATTTGCGCTTAGTCAATGAAAACACCGGGAGGACAGCCATGACACCCAAAGGCGTATGCCTGGTTATCGGTGCCGGAGACGACACAGGTGCCGCCATTGCGCGGGCCTTTGCGCGCGACGGATACACCGCCTGTGTGGCCCGTCGTCCGCGCCACGCCGACGCGCTCGAAGCGCTGGCTCAGTCCATCCGCGACGATGGTGGCGACGCGCGCGCCTTTCCCACAGATGCCCGCGACGAAGACGCCATGATCGCGCTGTTCGAAACCATCGAGGCCGAAGTTGGGCCGATTGAGATTGCGGTTTTCAACATCGGCGCAAATGTCCGGTTCTCGATCACGGAAACCACCGCGCGCGTATTCACTAAGGTCTGGGAAATGGCCACCTTCGCCGGGTTTCTCATGGGCCGTGAAGCCGCCAAACGAATGCTGACCAGAGAGCGCGGCACGATCATCTTTACCGGTGCCACGGCCAGTATGCGCGGCGCCAGCGGCTTTTCGGCCTTTGCTGGTGCCAAACACGCCACCCGCGCGTTGGCGCAATCCATGGCGCGCGAGCTGGGTCCGAAAAACATTCACGTGGCCCATGTGGTCATTGATGGGGCCATCGATTCCAACTTTATCCGCGAATTGTTGCCTGATGTGGATGACCGTCGCGACAATGATGCGATCCTGAACCCGGATGCCATCGCCCAAAACTATGTCATGCTGCACAACCAACCCCGCAGCGCCTGGACCCACGAGCTTGATCTGCGCCCGTGGTCCGAGAAATTCTAAAGGTGAACATCATGCCGCAACCCGTTGAATTCATATTTGATTTCGGAAGCCCGAATGCCTATTTCGCCTATAAAACTCTACCCGACATCTGCGCGCGCACGGGGGCTGAACTGAAATACACGCCTGCGCTTTTGGGCGGAGTGTTCAAAGCGACCAACAACCAGCCGCCCATGATGGCGTTTGGCAATGTCAAAGGCAAACTTGACTACGAACGGCTTGAAATCAAACGGTTCATCAAGAAACACAAGCTTTTCGATTTCAAGTTCAACTCGGCTTTTCCGGTCAATACCTTGATCCTGATGCGCGCCGCCATCGCAGCGCAAGATCAGGGCATTCTGGAACCTTATGTGGCCGCAGGTATGACAGCCATGTGGGAGACCGACAAAGACATGTCCAATCCCGAGGTTTTTGCAGCTGAGATGAGCGCGGCAGGTCTCGACGGCCCTGCCCTCCTTGAGGCCACGCAAGACCCCGAGATCAAAGGCAAGCTCGCGACGCACACCGAAGCGGCGGTCAACCGCGGTGTCTTTGGCATGCCCACATTCTTTGTGGGGGACGAGATGTTTTACGGCAAAGAGCGGCTGGGCCAGGTCGAAGACGAAATATTGGCGCAAGGGTAAGTCCCGCGCCCACGAAAGGAGCACATCATGAAAACTGCAATCACAGAGCTGTTCGGCATCGAACACCCCATCATTCAGGGCGGGATGCACTACGTCGGCTTTGCCGAGTTGGCCGCCGCTGTTTCAAACGCGGGCGGGCTTGGCACGATCACTGGGCTGACCCAGAAAACACCGGGGGATTTGGCCAACGAAATCGCGCGTTGCCGCGACATGACCGACAAACCATTTGCGGTGAACCTGACATTTCTGCCCACGGTTACGGCCCCCGATTATCCCGGCTATGTGCGCGCCATCATCGAAGGTGGTGTGAAAGCGGTCGAGACCGCCGGGCGCAATCCCGAACAGGTGCTGCCGTATCTCAAGGACGCGGGGATCAAGGTGATCCACAAATGCACCTCTGTACGGCACGCGCTTAAGGCGCAGGCGATTGGCTGTGATGCGGTGTCGGTCGATGGGTTCGAATGTGGCGGCCACCCGGGCGAAGACGACATTCCCAACATGATCCTGCTGCCGCGCGCGGCCGACGACCTCGACATTCCGTTCGTGGCGTCAGGCGGCATGGCCGATGCGCGCTCTTTGGTGGCATCGCTCGCG
>JABSSA010000207.1 GCA_013214665.1 Paracoccaceae bacterium | reverse complement strand
TCGGGCAACGCCAACCCCGCCTCGCGCCATTCGGCATGGGCAAGTGCCGTAGGCCCGATCTCAACTCGGTTGCCGTCGTTTTCGGTGCCGTCACCCAGGCGAGTGCCCTGGCTTGGGTCAATCTTGCGGTGATCCCTGTAATGGGTGTTCATGTCTTGCTTCCTCTCAAAATCCAGAATTCAAACAGAACGGAGGGCGGTCTGCTTGGAAGCAGGCACCATTCAGATCCATATCGGTTGTTGTTATCCGCAGTGATCTCATTGCCGTTGTCCCACCTCAATGCGCGAGCAGTGCTTTTTCATTGCAAGGCGAAATTCCGAAGTGCCTCTTGTATCTCTTGGAAAAAAGGCTTTGCGTTGAGAACCCGCACGCAGTGGCAACGTCAATGACGCGCATTTGGGTCTGTTGCAGCAAAGCCCGCGCCTTTTCGAGCCTGAGCGTCATCATGTAGGTCTTGGGGCTAACTCCGAGATAGCGACTGAACAACCGTTCCAGTTGTCGTGTCGATATTCCAACCTGACTGGCGATGACCGAGGGTGAAACAGGCTCCTCAATGCACTCTTGCATATAGGTTGTCGCTTTGAATAACTTCTCGTTTCTGTGTTTCAGGCGGAGCGGGCTTGAATTGCTCTGGCGACAATTCCCGTCACGCAGAGACCCACAAAGCAGATGATCAGCAACCTGCTCCGAGGTTTCCAGGCCTGCCTTTTGGCGGATCAACGCAGAAAAAAGATCCAAGGTGGCTGCACCTCCGCCACAGGAAACGATGTTCGAGGTCTCTTCAAAAATTGTGCAGGACGGTTCGAGGTCTAGGTAACCTTCCTCAAAGACGGGTTTCATGCGCCAGTGTGTGCTGATGCGTCCTTCGGTGGCTATGCCGATGCGGGCGAGAAGGAGAGCGCCGCCTCCCACAGCACAAAGCCGGACGCCTTGTCGCGCGGCGCGTCGCAGCCAAGCCACAGCCTTTCCGGATTTGCGGTAGTTTTGTGAATTGAAGGCACAGCAAACGACGATGCAATCACCACCCTGGATATCCGGCAGAGGGCTATCTACGGCCACTTCCAAGCCCGAAGAAGAGACGATGCTGTCGCCCGTTTCGCTGACGGTTTTCCATTGAAAGAAGGTCTTGCCCAGCGTTTCGTTCGCCGCAGCCAACGAGTCGATCCCGGATCCGAGCTCCAACGCCGAAAATCCCGGCATCAACAGAAATACGAAACGGTTCACCGCAGCCAGTTCGCTGACCGCTGCTTCGATGTCTTTTTCTGGTCGCCCCATGGTTCGCCTCCTATCAAGACCGCATGTTCGCGCCGTTGGCGTCGTAGATTGGCCCCGAAAGAACCTGTGCGTCGTAGAAGTTGCCCAGAATTTCCACTTGGAGCGTTGTTCCGGGGGCCGCGAATTCGGCGGCAACATAGCCCATCGCCATCGACTGGCCGACATGGTGCGCATAGCCGCCCGAACTGACGTAGCCGACCGGCGTGCCGTCTTTCAGGATCGCCTCGTCATGGGCGACGTCGATCCCGTCAGTGTCGATGGTCATTGTCACCAACTTCTGCGAAACGCCGTCATCGCGCGCCTTCAATGTGGCTTCCTTGCCGACGAAATCCTTCTTCCAGTTGATGAAGACATCCATCCCAGATTCGACCGCGTTGAAGTCGGGACGGTATTCCATAGTCCAGACACCCCAACCCTTTTCGAGCCGCATCGACAGCAGCGCACGCGCTCCATACCAGCGAAAGCCCAGATCAGCACCGGCCTCTTCGATGGCGTCGGCAAGGCGCATCAAGTATTGCGGTTTGCAGTAGATCTCATAGCCTAACTCGCCCGAAAAACTGATCCGGTTGATAATGACTGGCACACCACCGACGAACGTTAGCCGCACGTCGCGGAATTTGAAAGCTTCGGCGGACACATCGTCGCGTGTGATCCGGGCCAGCAGCTCCCGCGAATTTGGGCCAGACAGGGCGATGCCGTACCAGTCGTCCGAAACATTAGCGTAGGCAATGCCTGCCGGCAGATCTTTTTCGAACCAACGGCGGTGCGCCTCTTGCATGGCCCCCGACCCAAACAGCACGAAATGATCCTCGGCGAGGCAAGCCACCGTCAGATCGCCGTAAAGCTTGCCTTTGGGCGTCAGCATCGGTGTCAGCGTCAAGCGGCCAGGCTTGGGCACGTATCCTGCAAGGATGTGGTTCAGGAAATCGCGCGCACCCGCGCCCTTGAATTCGTGCTTGGCGAAGTTGGCGATCTCGATACCACCAACTGCATCACGCACGGCCCTGATTTCGCGCGCGACATAGTCATGCGACCGATTGCGCTCAAAGGTTGGAATTTCATGCGCGTCGTCGGGGCCATCGGCAAACCAGAGCACGTGTTCGAGGCCGAAGCTCTGATCCATCACAGCACCTTTGGCGATCATGCGATCGTAAAGCGCGGTCGTCTTTTGCTTTCGGCCTTTAGGCAGGGTTTCATTCGGGAAGGTCATCACGAACCGGCGTTCGTAATTCTCCGACGATTTGATCGTGCCCCAGTCAGGTGTCGCAAACTCACCAAAACGCGCGACATCCATCGCCCAGACATCAATGGATGGCTCCCCGTCAATCATCCATTCCGCAAGGGTTAGACCCACGCCGCCGCCCTGGCAGAAGCCCGCCATGACGCCAACCGCCACCCAGTAGTTTGTCATGCCCGGAACGGGACCGATCAGCGGATT
>JABSSA010000206.1 GCA_013214665.1 Paracoccaceae bacterium | reverse complement strand
GGGATCGCGCAGCAATTCACCCGGCAATATTCCAAGCGGGTGAACAAGCTGGTCCTGATCGCCACCTCGTCGGGCTGGACGATGGTGCCCGGTAAGCCATCGGTTCTGTCAAAGATGGCGAGCTTCAAGCGCTACACCGACAAGGAGTACATGAAGTCGATCGCCGGAGAGATCTATGGCGGCGACTTCCGCGAAGGGGATGACGCGATCCGCACCCATACAGCCGGCGTGCGCGCGGCCACCGGCGCAGGCTATATGATGCAGCTTTTGGCCATGACGGGTTGGACCAGCGTGCCGTGGCTTTGGACCTTGCGCCAGCCGACGCTGATTTTGGCGGGCGATGATGATCCGTTGATCCCGCTGGTGAATGCGCGTGTGTTGGAATCGTTGATCCCCAACGCGCGGCTGGAAGTGATCGACAGCGGGCATTTGTTCGTGGTCACGCGGCCCGAGGAAACAGCCGCATTGGTGGATGATTTCCTGTTCGACGACGGCTGATAACGCCTTTCGACATTACGCTTCAAAATTGTGAATGGATTTTTCACATACGCTTGGTATCGTCACCCTTAGCTAGACGAGGTCCGAGCCTTTAATGTCCATTGCCCCCAGTTTGATCTTTTTCCTACAGGTTTGGGGCGGTGTTGGTGCGGGCGTGGCGCTCCTGTTTCTGGCGTGGGGCATTGACCGCATCGATGAGGACGCGCGCGGGGCCTATGTGTTTCGCGTCCTGATTATTCCGGGCATTTTGCTGATCTGGCCGCTCGTCCTGTGGCGCTGGTGGCAGCTTGAGGCGCAATCGGGCCGGTGGCTGGCGCGGTATCAACCGGTGCGGCGCGCCCATGGTCTGGCCGCACTCGCGATGAGCGTTGCCATCGCGCTGATCGTCTTTTTCGGGCTGAGCGCGCGGCAGGATTGGCCCGCCGATATCGCGCCCGTGCGGGTGGAGACGGGATCATGAGCGTCAAATACATCCCCGTGCAGTGGAACCCGAACAAGTGGTATTACGACGGCATCATGCTGGTGGGCGTCGCCGCGTTTTTGTGGGTGTTTCTCTACATCACGCCGGATGCTTTGGGTCACGAGCGCCCCATCAATCCGCAAATCCACAATGCCCGCGCCTTTGGGGCCTGCGCCTTTACCATGCTCACCGTGATCCTGTGCATCGGGCCTTTGGCGCGGCTGGACCATCGGTTTTTGCCGCTGCTGTATAACCGTCGGCACTTCGGCGTGATGACTGCTTTTGTCGCGGCGACCCATGCGGGATATATCCTGGATTGGTATTTCGCCTTTTCATCGCGCAGCCCGGTTCAGGGCTTGTTGGAGGCCAATACAAGCTATGGCCAGATTGCAGGCTTTCCCTTTGAAATACTTGGGGTTTTCGCTCTGATCTGTCTGACGCTTCTGGCGGCCACAAGTCATGACTTCTGGCTCAAGTTCCTGACGCCCCCGGTGTGGAAACGGCTGCATTATTTGATTTACGCAGCCTACGCCGCTGTCGTGGGCCACGTGGTGCTAGGCATTTTGCAAGATGATCGTGGGATCGGCGTGAACCTGTTGTTCATCGGCGGCGCGGCCCTGGTCTGTGTGCTGCATCTGGCAGCGTGGTGGCAGGGGCGGGCGGAGCCGATGGGCATCGCCGCGACGGGCTGGGTGCAAGTCGCGCCGGTGGATGCGTTTCGCGAAGGGTTTGCCAAAATTACCAAACTGCCCGACGGGGATCGGGTCGCCGTGTTTCTGCACGAAGGGCAGCTTTCGGCCATCGCAAACGCCTGTGCCCATCAGAACGGGCCATTGGGCGAAGGCAAGATTGTGGATTGCCTCGTGACCTGCCCGTGGCACGGGTTTCAATACGACGTGCGCAATGGCCAATCCCCCGCGCCCTTCACCGAAAAGGTGCCCACCTATCTGGTCAAGGTCGAAGGCGGTGCGGTGTTTGTGAACCCGGCGGCCAATCCACCGGGCACCGCCGTGGCCCCCGTACCGCTGGAAAAGGGCGCGACATGAGCGACAAACCGTTCTTCGTTGGATATTTGCCCGCGCCCGGCGGGTTGCGCGGGTGTCTGGTGCTGGCGGGGGCGCTGTTGATGCTGGGCATGGCGGCGGCGGGCTTTGCGCTGGGCGTGGCACAGGACGATCCGGGGGAGGGCGCGTTTCGCTTTGACTATGGCCGCCAGACCGTGACTGGCGTCGTGGAATTAACGCCCTATCCGCTGATCCATGTCACCGAAGGCAATGACCGGATCAAGGCGGGCGAAACCTTTATGATGTCGGCTGGTGGCAAATCCGGTGTGGATGGCCGCGCGGCTCCGTTAGCGGGGCAGGTGGCGCAGGTTTCCGGCGTGATGCTGGAGCGGGGCGATCTTTATATGTTGCAGCTGCGTGGCGGGCGAAATGGCATTCGTGCCGCCGAAGGCTCCGGTGCGGTGCCAGAACCGCAGGATCTGGGCCGTTGGCGGCTGGCCGGAGAGATTTGTGATGGCAAATGCCTGTCCGGCGCGATGCGCCCGGGCCGGGGATTGGCACATAAGGCCTGCGCGAACCTGTGCCTTTTGGGTGATGTGCCGCCCGTCTTCGTCAGCACGCAGCCGGTGGAAGGGTCAGAGTTTTTGTTGATCACCGGGCCGGATGGCACGGCCCTGCCTGAGGCGGCCTATGATTACGTGGCGCAATATGTGACGGTCGAAGGGCAGGTGCGGCGGCATGGGTCACTTCTGGTTTTTGCCATGGACCCTGACACATTGGCGTTGGCGCCATGACGCGGGTTTTGGCGTTGATCGCGGTGGCCGCGCTTGCGGTGGTGCTGGCCTATCTGGGGCGGTTCTGGATCTTTGATCTTTGGGGGCGGCCGGGCCTTTTCGGGCTGCCGGCGTTGCGGCCCCAGGGCGATTTGCTGGCGCAATGGCTGCGGGGCACGCCGCTGCGGCCCTTTGATCTGCTGATCTGGGCCTTGGGCGTCTTTGCAGTCTTGTCGTTTGTGCAGGCGGTGGTGAACCGGCTGAAATAGCGAAAAATCCGCACCTCCGCACATTCCCCGATTCAGAAACGCAGATCTTTGCGCTATACTGCCTGAAAAAGCAGAGACAAAGCAGAACAGGCATGGCCCGGCGCAAACCAAAATCCGTGAAAAGCGATGCGTTCAACATCGCCATCGTCGGCCAGGCCGGGCGATTGGGATATGAGGCGTTGCTTTTTGCCGCCTCGCTGCGCGCCAATGCGCCCGATTTCAAAGGCCAGCTTTACGTGATGGAGCCGCAGCCCGGCCCGAAATGGTCGCACGATCCGCGCATCGCCCCCGGTGAGCTGCGCAATGCACTGGCCGAGATGGGGGCCGAGATTGTGCCGTTTGAAAGCGTGCATTTCGGCCAATCCTATCCCTACGGCAACAAGATCGAGATGCTGAGCGCTTTGCCCAAAGGTGAACCCTTTGTCTTTTTTGACACCGACACGCTGATCCTGAATGACCCGGCTGAGGTGCCGTTTGATTTCGCGGTGCCTTCCGCCTCGCTACGGCGGGAAGCGACCTGGCCGCAGATCGAACTTTACGGGCCGGGTTACGGCGAGATCTGGAAATCGCTTTACGACCGGTTTGAGCTGGATTTCGAAGGCGCACTCGATCCGGCATGGCCAGACGAATATTGGCAACGCTATCCCTATTACAACGCGGGCTATTTCTATTACCGCTGCCCGCATGAATTTGGCGAACGCTTCCTCGATTATGCGCTCAGCGTGCGCAACGATCCACCGCCTGCACTGGTGTGTCAGGCGCTAGAACCCTGGCTGGATCAGATTGTACTGCCGTTGGTCATTCACGGGCTAGGGGGTCGCAAGGATGCGCTGCCTGCGGGGCTGTTGGATGGCGATGTCACCTGCCACTACCGGGTATTGCCGCTGTTATATGCGCGCGAGGCGGATGCGGTTGTGACCGCGCTGGAAGAGGTGAGCGCGCCGAACAAGATCAAGAAGGTGCTGAAGGGCTATGACCCGTTTAAGCGCATGATTTATCAGGGCCGGGGGCAAAAAGTGCGTGCGCTCTTTGATCGCGATGCGTTGCCGCGAAAAGAACAAGCCTTGCGTAATAAGATCAAAAATGCCGGATTCTGGATGCGTTAAGCCTATTTTGGGGCTGTATTTTCCAAATTTGCGTGTGCTGCGCGAACGCGTGTGAACCCGTGATCGTATCTCAACCCTTGCTAGCCCCCCTTTGATTGGCCTAACCATCGGGTAACGCTTGTTTAACGGAGAGACCGATGACTGATCCTGAAGGCCCAAAATACGGCTTTGACACCCTGCAGATTCATGCAGGTGCTCGTCCCGACCCAGCCACCGGCGCACGTCAAACGCCGATCTATCAATCCACAGCCTTTGTGTTTCGCGATGCCGAACACGCTGCGGCGCTGTTTAATTTGCAGGAAGTTGGCTACATCTATTCGCGCCTGACCAACCCGACAATTGCGGTGTTGCAGGAGCGTGTGGCCACGTTGGAAGGTGGCGCGGGTGCTGTGGCCTGTTCCTCCGGTCACGCGGCGCAATTGATGGCGCTTTTCCCGCTGATGGCTCCGGGGCTGAATGTGGTTGTTTCCACCCGGCTTTACGGTGGCACGGTCACGCAGTTCAGCCAGACGATCAAACGCTTTGGCTGGTCCGCGAAGTTTGTGGACTTTGACGATCTCGACGCAGTCAAAGCCGCGATTGACGATGATACGCGTGCGGTCTTCTGCGAGGCGATTGCAAACCCCGGCGGCTATATCACCGATCTGGATGCGATCAGCGACATTGCCGATGCGGCGGGCCTGCCCCTGATCGTGGACAATACCTCTGCCACGCCGTACCTCTGCCGCCCGATCGAACATGGGGCGACATTGGTGGTGCATTCCACCACCAAATACCTGACCGGCAATGGCACCGTCACCGGCGGTGTGGTGGTGGACAGCGGCACATTCGACTGGTCCGCCAACGACAAATTCCCATCGCTGAGCCAGCCGGAGCCCGCCTATCACGGGCTGAAGTTCCACGAGACCTTTGGCCCGCTGGCCTTCACGTTCCATGGGATCGCCGTAGGGCTGCGGGATCTGGGCATGACGATGAACCCACAAGCCGCGCATTACACGCTGATGGGGATCGAAACGCTGTCGCTGCGGATGGACCGCCACGTTGAAAATGCGCAGCGGCTGGCGAGCTGGCTCGAACAGGATGACCGCGTGGATTACGTGACTTATGCGGGGCTGGAAAGCTCGCCGTATTATGAGCGTGTCGCCAAGATCTGTCCGCGCGGGGCCGGGGCGCTGTTCACCTTTGCGGTGAAGGGCGGCTATGAGGCCTGTGTGAAGCTGGTGAACGCGCTGGAGATCTTCAGCCATGTCGCCAACCTGGGTGATGCGCGGTCGCTGATCATTCACTCGGCCTCCACCACACACCGTCAGCTGACGGCCGAACAGCAGCGCGCGGCCGGTGCTGCGCCCGAAGTGGTGCGCGTGTCGATTGGTATTGAAGACGTCGATGATCTGATCGCGGATCTGGATCAGGCGCTGTCGAAGGCGGTAAGCTGAGGCGGATTTAGGAACGCGGCTGCCCTCCGGTGACGGGGGGCAGTGCAGGTGGGGTGTTTGACGGCGAGATGAGAATTTGGTGCCGCCTCGCCAGCGACAGCCTAGGCTTTTGTGCCGCTCGATCCAATATTGCTGTTTCGGTTAATTCTATTGCTCACAAACAAGTATTTCCTTCGGAGAGTTGAGGTGTTCTTCAATCGTTATCGTCAATTTTTTGACATCTAATTTTGATTTTAAAGGACGCCGTTCTGCATGATAGAGTTTCGCCACCTCGCTGCCGTCGTTACGTCTATAGGGAACGCTTAGGGCGAACGATCCAGATCTGTTTTGCCTTATTTTTACCCCCCTGGATAGGAATGCCTCAAAGGAATTCACGTCTAATTCTGAGGAAAAGCGACTGAAAATGTCGAAAGCAGCTTCGCATTTTGTTGAGGGGGCGCAAGCCGTCAGCGCCAAAAAGGCAGTAAAACAGCGTATGTAGCTGGGTTTTTCAAATTTGATATCCTATCTTACAAATTCAGTTTGTTTGGATGCTGAGAAGCTAAGACAGATTTGTGCTTTCAATTGTTGTTTTTGTAAGTTTGGCCTAAAGAGTATGTCAGTATTGAAACGCAAGCTCAATTTTTCAAGAGAAGTCGTTTGGTAAAATGGCTTGCGCGGGGGGGCTTGGTGCAACGCTGACTAACTCCCTTGAAAGCCATCGTAACCAAAGTGGGTAATTCGGCAACGCTCGCAACCACCATTGTAAAGTGTCTTCATGGAGAGGGTGCTTCTGGCCCAGCACGCGAAACACAAGCCAACTTGGCCATGTCTGGTGCCAATTTCGTAAATGCGGCCCGCCTAACCCTCTGACCGCGCGGCCTTTTCCGTAATCCCGGACTGCCCCTGTCTGGCCGCCAGCACGGCCAGCACATCGTCCAGATGCACGTCGCGCGCAGCGAGCATGACCAGCAGATGATAGATCACATCCGCGGCCTCTGACGTCAGCGCGGCTTTGTCGTCTTTGATCGCTTCGATGATGGCCTCTACGGCCTCTTCACCGAACTTTTCGGCGCATTTTTCGGGGCCTTTGGCCAGAAGCTTGGCTGTCCAACTGCTGTCGGGGTCGGCGGTTTTGCGGGCTTCTATTGTGGCAAAAAGATCGTGCAGGGTCATGCCATCCTCATCGGTATGCCAGCGGCGGCCATGTGGGCTTTGGCCTCGCCGATGGTGAATTCGCCAAAGTGAAAGATCGACGCGGCCAGAACGGCGGAAGCGCCGCCCTGGGTGACGCCGTCGACCAAATGATCCAGCGTGCCCACCCCGCCAGAGGCGATCACGGGGATCGAGACCGCATCTGAGATCGCGCGGGTCAGCGGCAGGTTGAAGCCCGCGCGGGTGCCGTCACGGTCCATTGAGGTCAGCAGGATTTCACCGGCCCCTTTGGCCGCAGCGGTGCAGGCAAATTCGACCGCGTCGATGCCGGTGGGCTTGCGCCCACCGTGGGTGAAGATTTCCCAGCGGCCCGGTTCAACCGTTTTGGCGTCGATGGCGCAGACGATGGCCTGGCTGCCAAAGCGGTCGGCGGCGGCGGTCAGCACGTCGGGGTTGGCGACGGCGGCGGAGTTGAAGCTGACTTTGTCTGCGCCAGCGAGCAGAAGGTTGCGCACATCTTCGGACGTGCGCACGCCACCACCGACGGTGAGCGGGATAAAGCATTGCTCCGCCGTGCGGCGCACCAGATCAAACATGGTGCCCCGGTTTTCATGGGTGGCGTGGATGTCGAGAAAACAGAGCTCGTCTGCGCCCGCGGCGTCATAGGCCTTGGCGGCTTCGACCGGGTCACCGGCGTCGATCAGATCGACGAAATTGACGCCTTTGACAACGCGGCCGTCTGCCACGTCGAGACAGGGGATGATCCGGGTTTTCAGCATCTGCGGCGCGCCTTTGGCTCATGGTGGAGGGGGCCGTCTGCCCCCGCTGCCTGCGGCAGCCCCCCGAGAGTATTTTGGTCCAAAAGAAGGGGCGGTTTTGCGCAGGTCGTGGTGGCGCCGGTAATGGCTGATGCGCGGGGCGTTGGCAAGGTGGCCGTGTGTGGCCTTGGGTCAGGCGGCGAAGAGGCGGCCCTGGCTGACTGTTGTGGCGTGGCGTGCGGTGGGGCCGTAACCGGTGGTGTCGGTGCGCAGATCGGGGAAGAGGGCGAAGAGCTCCGCTTTATCGGCGCCTCCAAGGGCTGTGCGGGCCATTTCGCCGGGATGCAGGCTTTCGGATGCCAGCCCGTCTGTTTCGATCACCTGATGTGTGTCAAAGAGGAGGTGAACATAGGTGCGCGAGCCAGTGGGATCCGTGCGGATTGTTGTGCCGTTTTCCAGCGCGCGAGCGGGCACCAGCACTTCGGAGCTGCCTGCATAGAGCTCGGCTTGCCACCCTGTGATCAGCACCCTGTGTTGCGGCGAAAGCCAGATGCGCCTTGTGGGAACGCCGGGGGCGAGGGCGTTTGGTTCGATGCAAATGGGTGTGTGATGGGCGTTTGTGGGGTCGCGGTCCGCGGTCATGGTAAGGCGCAAGGGCTGGAGGCCGTTGTCTCTGGTGATGACCAGATCGCCTGCGGTCAAGTCTAGGATGGGGCGCGGGCCATGGGGTGTGAGCACCCGGGTGTCTGGCGTGAAACAGGCGATGTTGCCGGATTCAAAGGTCACGAGGGCCGCAACTTCATCGATATGACCACTATCGCGATCGACGCTGGTGTCTTCTTCGAAGCGCAAGTCCACCCGGTCATCTTCGATACGGCGCATGATGACGTTGCCGGTGTCGCTGTCGTTTTGTGTTTGGGATTCCACGAGAACGACAGCGTCTTCGTATTCGGCATCGTAGTCGATGTCTTGTTCCCAGCTTGAATCGATACCGCCCACGGTTTTGGCTGTGCCCGATGTGCCGTCGCCGCCTGGAGCGATGGCGATCCAGCCCACGTTTTCCAGCCCGTGGACACCATCCTGGCTTTCGGCTTCTTCGACGTTGAGCTCAAAGGATGTTTTGGAGATGTTGTAGGGGTCGCTGTCGACGTTGCTGTCGTGGTTGTTGGAGGCAACCGTTGTCAGAACCGTGGGGGGCGTGGCGAAATCGCCGCTGAGCTGGACGGTTTCGCCGTCGCTGTCGGCGTTGGCGTGGCCTGCTTCGATCACGCGCCCGTCGGGCAGAGTGTGTACGCCGGATTCAACCGCGAGCCAGTGAATCTGCTCGACCGCCGGGTGTTTGCCGTCGTGGTTTTCCCATTCGTCGATGGTAAAGCGGAAGCCAACGGCTTCGCCGTCGTCGCCTTCGACCACTTCGGTGATGCGAAAAGAGAATTTGTTGCCGCCGAAATTGGTGCCACTGAGGTGAATGACCGGGTCATCCAGGGTCACGTCACCTGCGAATTTGACGAAGATCTCCTCACCAGTGAAGGTGGTATTCTCTTGTAGATTGCCTGCCTGTCCGATCGTATGCATCTGCGCGTACTCGCCAACTCATTACAAACACGTCGCGATATTGTTTCGCGACTGGAAACACCTTGTTGAGGTAATTTGTAAAGATGGCAGAAATGGGTCAAAAGCGCGCCGAAAACGCCCGAATTGGCGTTACTCAGGTGTTTTCAGAGCGATTAACGCTTCGGCAAGGTCAATTGCGCCATCGTAAAGCGCGCGGCCAGAGATGGCGCCAGAGATGCAGCCGGTGGCTTTGAGCGCATGCAGATCGTCAATCGATGAGACGCCGCCAGACGCGATGATCGGGATCGAGACGGCCTGTGCCAATGCGGCGGTGGCGTCGACATTGGGGCCTTGCATCGCGCCGTCGCGGTTGATGTCGGTGTAGATGATTGCGGCAACCCCTGCGTCCTCGAAGGCTTTGGCCAGGTCAGTGGCGTCCACATCGGTTTCTTCGGCCCAGCCTTTGGTGGCAACCTTGCCGCCCCGCGCGTCGATGCCAACGGCCACGTGGCCCGGAAAGGCGCGGGCCGCCTCGCGCACGAGGTCGGGATTTTCGACGGCGACGGTGCCGAGGATCACCCGCTGCAGGCCTTTGTCCAGCCAGCCTTCGATGGTGGCCATGTCGCGGATGCCACCGCCAAGCTGAGCAGGGACATCACAGGCTTTCAGGATTGCCTCAACAGGGGCGGCGTTCACCGGCTCGCCAGCAAAGGCACCGTTGAGATCCACCAGATGCAGCCATTCACAGCCTGCCGCGACAAAGCTTTCGGCTTGGGCTGCGGGGTTGTCGTGAAAGACGGTGGCGCTGTCCATTTCGCCATGTACGAGGCGCACGGCGTTGCCGTCTTTGAGATCTATGGCCGGATAGAGGATCATGGCGCGGTCCTTGTCTTGGTTGCGCCGCTCCTTGGCAGGTTGCCGCGCGCTTTGCAACGCGACCCGAGGTTATGCTTGCCAGATCGGCCCGTTTTGCCGCAGGCTTTGCGCAACTTGGTAGGGGAGAACACCATGAAACGCGTTTTCGCAACGATATGTGCGATGGGTCTGGCAAGTGCGGCTTGGGCTGCGGACCCTGTGGAAGGGGTTTGGAAGACAGAAGTGGACGATGGGCGCTATGCGCATGTGGCGATCAAGGCCTGTGGTGCAAAGATCTGTGGCGTGTTCCAGCAGACCTTTGATGCAAGCGGCCCGGTTGCATCTGATGTGATCGGCAAGCAGCTGTTGTGGGACATGAACCCCGAAGGCGGTGGCAAGTACAGCACCGACAAGAGCGGGCGGATCTGGCGGCCATCGAACGACAAGACCTATAAGTCAAAGATGGAGCTCAAGAACGCCAATACGCTGATTGTGCAGGGCTGTGTTGGCCCGATCTGTCCGAAACAGACGTGGACACGGGTCAAGTAAGCCCTGCGGTCACGTTGAAATTTTCAAAGCCCCGGTCATTGGCCGGGGCTTAGTTCTTATCGTGTCTGAAGTTTTATCCGAAACGCTCCAAACCAAAGTTTGGCGTTTCACCTGCGAGCCATCGGCACCGTGGATTTGACCGCTTAAAGGATCCACCCAAGGGCCAGAGTGATCGCCGCAATCGCGATGACCGACAGGGTGGTGACCATTCCGGCTTGGCGCAGGATTAGGATCTGGGCTTTGCGGCCAAAGCCATAAGCGTGCATCACGCGTCCCGCCAATAAGGCGAGACCAAGTGCATGAAGAGCCCAAGCAGGGGTGGATTGCAGCTCCAGCAGCAAAATCAGCAGCAGTGCAATGGGCGTGTATTCGACAAAATTGGCCTGAACGCGCATCCGCTTTTCCAGGGCTTTGTCTTCGCCGGCACCGAGAGATATCCGGGTGCCCATGCGGCGGGCGATGACCCATAGGCTGAGGCCGACAAACATCAACGCAGCCAGCGCGGCGTAAAGCCCGGTGATCATCGGCCCGCTTTCCATCATTCGAGTTCAACCAGCAGGTCTTTTGCGTCGATCTGGCCACCGGGCGAGACATGCACGGCTTTGACAACCGCGTCACGTTCGGCGTGGATGCCGGTTTCCATTTTCATCGCTTCGATGGTCAACAAAAGATCGCCTTCCTTGACCTCTTGCCCTGCAACCGCCCCCACAGAGGCCACAACCCCCGGCATGGGAGCGCCCACGTGGTTGGCGTTGCCAACTTCGGCTTTGGGGCGGGCGGCGGTGGTCGCTTTGACCAGGCGGTTTGGCACGCGGATCACCCGAGGTTGGCCGTTGAGTTCAAAGAACACCTTTGCTTCGCCATCCTCAGTGGTTTCGCCCACGGCTTGCAGGCGGATTTCCAGCGTTTTGCCCGGGTCAATCTCGACCGCGATTTCGTCGCCCGGTTCCATTCCGTAAAAGAACGTGTGCGTCGGCAGGGTGCGTACAGGGCCGTAGGTGCGGTGGCGGCCCATGTAATCAAGAAAGACCTTGGGATACATCAGGTAGCCCGACAGATCCTCATCATCGACCTCTTTGCCTTCAAGTTGTTTAGAAACATCGGCGCGCGCTTCTTCAAGGTCAATCGCCTCCACATGCAGGCCGGGCCGGTCTGTGACTGCGGCCTCACCCTTCAACGCCTTGGCCTGAATGCCTTCGGGGAAGCCGCCGGGGGGCTGGCCCAGGTTGCCTTTCATCATGTCGACCACGGAATCAGGGAAGGCCACATCTTTGGAAGGGTCTTCCACGTCATCGCGGGTCAGGCCCTGGCTGACCATCATCAGCGCCATGTCGCCCACCACTTTCGATGATGGGGTCACCTTCACGATATCACCGAACATCTGGTTCACATCCGCATAGGTGCGCGCGACCTCGGGCCAACGTTCCTCCAGGCCAAGCGAACGGGCTTGTGCCTTGAGGTTGGTGAACTGGCCGCCGGGCATTTCGTGCAAGTAAACCTCGGAGGAAGGGGCCTGCATCCCGCTTTCAAAGGCGGTATAGTGCGCGCGCACGGCATCCCAGTAATCCGAGATTTCCCAGATCGCGCCGGTGTCGAGCCCGGTGTCGCGATCCGAGTTTTTCAGCGCTTCGACCACCGACCCCATTGTGGCCTGACTGGTGTTGCCGCTGAACGCGTCCATCGCGCAATCCACCGCGTCAACGCCGGCATCCGCGGCGGCGAGGATGGTGGCGCTGGCAATGCCTGCGGTGTCGTGGGTGTGGAAGTGGACGGGCAGGCCCACTTCTTGTTTCAGCGCCTTGATCAGCACGCGGGCGGAGGCGGGTTTCAAAAGGCCCGCCATATCCTTGAGCCCAAGCACATGGGCGCCCGCATCACGCAGTTCTTTGCCCATCGCGACATAGTATTTCAGGTCATATTTGGCGCGGTTCGGATCGAGAATGTCACCGGTGTAGCACACGGTGCCTTCGCAGATCTTGTTCTGTTCCAGCACGGCATCCATCGCCACGCGCATGTTTTCAACCCAGTTCAGGCTGTCAAAAACGCGGAAGATGTCGATCCCGGTGGTGGCCGCAACGCGCACAAATTCCTGCACCACGTTGTCGGGGTAGTTGGTGTAGCCCACGCCGTTGGCCCCGCGCAAAAGCATCTGGGTCATCAGGTTGGGCATGGCTTCGCGCAGGTCGCGCAGACGCTGCCACGGGCATTCCTGCAAGAAGCGATAGGCCACGTCAAAGGTGGCACCGCCCCAGCATTCCATCGAGAAAAGCTGTGGCAGGTTGGCGGCATAGGACGGGGCCACCTTGATCATGTCATATGACCGCATCCGCGTGGCCAAGAGCGATTGATGGCCGTCGCGCATGGTGGTGTCGGTGATCAAGAGCTGTGGCTGGGCTTTCATCCAGTCGGCCACAGCCTGCGGGCCTTTTTGCTCCAACAGGTTGCGTGTGCCCATTTGTGGCTCACCTAGCAGGGCGGGCGGTTTGGGCTCTTTCACATCGGCGCGGGGGCGGGGGCGGTCCTTGGTTTCGGGATGCCCGTTCACGGTGATGTCCGCGATATAGGTCAGCACCTTGGTGCCCCGGTCGCGCCGCTTGGCAAATTGGAAAAGCTCGGGCGTCGTGTCGATGAATTTGGTGGTGTATTCATTCGACAGGAATGTCGGGTGCTTTAGCAGGTTTTCCACAAAAGCGATGTTGGTCGACACGCCACGGATACGGAATTCGCGCAGCGCGCGGTCCATCCGGGCAATCGCGGCATCGGGCGTTTGGGCCTTGGCCGTGACTTTCACGAGCAACGAGTCATAGTAGCGTGTGATGATCCCACCAGAGTAAGCTGTGCCGCCATCCAGACGGATGCCCATGCCGGTCGCCTCGCGGAAAGCGGTGATGCGGCCGTAGTCGGGAATGAAGTTGTTCAGCGGATCTTCGGTGGTGATCCGGGTTTGCAGCGCATGACCATTCAGGCGCACATCGTCCTGGCTGGGCTTGCCGGTGGCCTCTGCGATGGGCTGGCCTTCGGCGATTTTGATCTGGGCCTGCACGATGTCGATGCCAGTAACCTCTTCGGTCACGGTGTGTTCGACCTGCACGCGGGGGTTCACTTCGATGAAGTAGAACTTGCCGCTTTCCATATCCATCAGGAATTCAACGGTACCCGCGCATTCATAGTTCACGTGCTTGCAGATCTTGTAGCCCAGCTCGCAAATCTCGGCGCGCTGTTCTTCGCTCAGGTATGGGGCTGGCGCACGTTCCACGACCTTTTGGTTGCGGCGCTGAACCGAACAATCGCGCTCAAAAAGGTGGTACATGTCGCCATGCTTGTCACCGAGGATCTGAACCTCCACGTGGCGGGCGCGGGTGATCATCTTTTCCAGATAGCCTTCGCCGTTGCCAAACGCGGCTTCGGCCTCGCGGCGGCCTTCCAGCACTTTGTCCTGCAGCTCGTCCGGCCCTTCGATCGGGCGCATCCCGCGTCCGCCGCCACCCCAGGAGGCTTTGAGCATCAGCGGATAGCCGATTTCTTTTGCGTCTTTGGCGATGGCGTCCATATCATCACCCAGCACGTCCGTCGCCGGGATCACAGGCACACCGGCCGCGATCGCCACCTGACGCGCGCTGGCCTTATCGCCCAAGGCGCGCATGGTTTCGGCTTTGGGGCCGATAAAGGTGATGCCGTTCTTTTCGCAGGCTTCCACGAAATCGGGATTTTCCGACAACAGGCCATAGCCCGGATGGATCGCGTCAGCGCCGCTTTCGCGGGCGACGCGGATCATTTCATCGATGCTGAGATAGGCCTGAACCGGCCCCAGCCCTTCGCCGATGCGATAAGCTTCGTCCGCTTTGAAGCGGTGTAATCCCAGTTTGTCTTCTTCCGCAAAGACAGCGACCGTTTTCTTGCCCAGTTCATTGGCTGCGCGCATGATGCGAATGGCAATCTCGCCGCGGTTGGCAACAAGAATTTTGCGGAACTCAGGCATAGGCATTTCCCTGTGACGTGACGTTAAAGTTGGGTGCATGTAAGCGTTTTCTGCGGTGCAGTAAACTCGTAGTATTGGGTAGCGTATGGTGTTGGGCGGCGGATGTAGCGCGCAAAAACGATCTTCGCGGCCTAATGCGCGACCTGCCTTAGGTTCCTATTCGGTGTTTAACGTAAAGGGTTTCGGCACCGCGCCAAGGTTTTGCAGGTTCAAATGACCCATTTGCGAAATCAGATCCGCCGTCAGGATTTTGGCCAGATGTTCGGGCCCTGTATCGCCGCCCAATGCTGCGATCGCGAAATGCCAGGCGCGGCCCAGCATAACGAAATTTGCGCCAAGTCCCATAGCGCGCAGGATATCCAGCCCGCCTTCGATGCCGCCATCAAAAATGATCGGCAGGCTGGTGGCGGCCCGTACCGCAGGCAGCAGGTTAATCGCGCCGGGGGCGCCGTCAAACTGGCGGCCTGCGTGGGTGGACACCCAGACGGCATCGATCCCCATCTTTTCCAGCCGCGCGGCATCCGCCGCTTTGAGCACGCCTTTGATGATGAACGGACCATCCCAGTGATCGCGCAGCCATGCCACATATTCCCAATCCGGGGCCGCGCGCAGCAGATAGCCCACATGGGCGGTAGACGGCAGGCCACGGGATTGCGCGTCGATATATTTGTCGAGCGTGCGCATATGCGGCATCCCATTGCGCGCCATCGCCAAGGCCCACGCGGGGCGCATCGCTGTTTGCGCCAAAAGGCGCGGCGTGATGCGCGGAGGTTGCGTGAGGCCCGAGCGGGTTTGCCGTTCGCGCCGCGAAGGCGCCGGCAGATCAACGGTCAGCACGAGTGCTTTGAACCCGGCCGCCTTGGCGCGGTTCAGCATGTCTTGCCGGATGTCCGGGTCGCGCGGGGGATAAAGCTGGAACCAGGCTTGATCCCCGATCACCTCGGCCACATCTTCGGGGGCGGCAGCGGCCACGGTTGACAGCGTGTAGGGCATCCCTTCCTGATTGGCGACGCGGGCCAGATGCCGTTCTGCGTTGGGCCAGATCAGACCCGACATGCCGACAGGCGCGATGCCAAAAGGGCGCTGGTAGCGCATACCCAGCAGTGAGACCGACAGGTCAGGCTCGGTTTCGCCGTGCAGGATTGAAGGTAGAAACCCAAGCGTATCAAGCGCGGTGCGGTTGCGCGCTTTGGTGCGTTCGTCACCTGTGCCGCTGTCGAGATATTCCCAGACGAACTTTGGCAGGCGGCTGCGCGCCTTGCGGGCCAGGTCGGTCAGGTGGGGGTAGCGTGTATCAAGATCCATCGCGCGCAATCTGGCGGGCAGGGGGCAGGATGGCAAGTATGTGGATGGCATGATGTGACTTGCGTGAACATTAACGGAACATTCTTTCCCTTGGGCGCAAGTGGCGCTACAGTTACGTCATGAGCAGTTTTGACGATATGGACGCCTTTGAAAGCGCCTCTTTGTCGGCGCGTGCGATGGCCGCGCGCCCGACGCCCTATATGGACGGATTGAACGACGCGCAGCGCGATGCGGTGGAGCGGCTGGATGGCCCTGTTCTGATGCTGGCGGGGGCGGGCACAGGCAAGACCAAGGCGCTGACCACCCGAATTGTGCATCTGTTAAACACCGGCCGGGCGCGCCCCAATGAAATTCTGGCGGTGACGTTCACCAACAAGGCCGCGCGCGAGATGAAAAACCGCGTGGGCGGGATGTTGGGTCAGTCGATCGAAGGAATGCCGTGGCTGGGCACGTTTCACGCCATCTGTGTCAAGCTGTTGCGGCGTCATGCCGAGTTGGTTGGATTAAAGTCCAACTTCACCATTCTGGACACGGATGATCAGATCCGGCTGCTGAAACAGCTTATCTCGGCGGCCAATATTGATGACAAACGCTGGCCCGCGCGGCAGCTAGCCTCGATCATTGATGGCTGGAAAAACCGCGCCTTGACGCCCGACAAGGTGCCAGCGGCGGATGCCGGTGCGTATAACCACCGCGGCACGGAGCTTTACGCCCAATATCAGGCGCGGCTGAAAGAGCTGAACGCTTGTGATTTTGGCGATCTGCTGTTGCATGTGGTGACGATTTTCCAGACGCACGAAGATGTGCTGGCGCAGTATCAACGCTGGTTCGCCTATATTCTGGTCGACGAATATCAGGATACCAACGTGGCCCAATATCTGTGGCTGCGCCTGCTGGCGGGGGCACATAAGAACATTTGCTGCGTGGGTGACGACGACCAGTCCATCTATGGCTGGCGTGGGGCCGAAGTGGGCAACATCCTGCGGTTTGAAAAGGATTTTCCGGGCGCTCATGTGGTGCGGCTGGAGCAGAATTATCGCTCAACCCCGCATATCCTGAGCGCGGCGTCTGGTGTGATCCGGGGCAATCAGGGGCGGCTGGGCAAAGAGCTTTGGACAGATAAGAACGACGGCGAAAAGGTGCGCCTGATCGGCCATTGGGACGGTGAGGAAGAGGCGCGCTGGATCGGGGAAGAGATCGAAGCCGCCCAAAGCGGGACGCGCGGTGTGCGCGAGATGTCGTTGAACGAAATGGCAATTCTGGTGCGGGCCTCGCATCAGATGCGGGCGTTTGAGGATCGGTTTCTGACCATCGGCTTGCCCTACCGAGTGATCGGCGGGCCGCGGTTTTATGAGCGGATGGAGATCCGTGACGCGATGGCCTATTTCCGGGTGGTTGTCTCACCGGATGATGATCTGGCGTTTGAGCGGATCGTGAACACGCCCAAACGGGGGCTGGGCGACAAGGCACAGCAGACAATTCAAACCACGGCGCGGTCCAATGGGGTGCCTTTGGTTGAAGGCGCACGGATCGCAGTCGAAAGCGGGCTGATCAAGGGCAAGGGTGGCAATGAGCTGCGCCGTCTGGTGGAGGATCTGGGGCGCTGGTCGCGCCTGGTGGATGCCAAGGATCTGAGCCACGTGGAATTGGCCGAACAGGTGCTGGACGAAAGCGGCTACACCACCATGTGGCTCAACGACAAAACGCCCGAAGCGCCGGGGCGGTTGGAGAACCTCAAGGAACTGGTCAAGGCGTTGGAAAGCTTTGAAAACCTGCAAGGGTTTTTGGAGCATGTCAGCCTTGTGATGGACAATGAGCAAGAGACCGAAGGCCCCAAAGTGTCGATCATGACGCTTCATGCGGCCAAGGGATTGGAGTTTCCGATGGTCTTTCTGCCGGGGTGGGAAGATGGCCTGTTCCCGTCGCAGCGCGCGATGGACGAAGAGGGGGTCAAGGGCCTCGAAGAGGAACGGCGGCTGGCCTATGTGGGCATCACGCGGGCCGAAGAGGTTTGCACCATCACATTTGCGGGCAATCGGCGCGTGTTTGGGCAATGGCAATCGTCGATGCCGTCACGTTTCATCGACGAATTGCCGGAAGAGCATGTGGAGGTTCTGACGCCGCCTGGGCTTTATGGTGGGGGCTATGGGGCCGCTGCGATGGCGCCACAGTCCAATCTGCATGACCGTGCGGCAGAGGCGAATGTGTATAATTCGCCGGGGTGGAAACGTCTGCAGGCGCGGGCGCAGGACCGCCCGGTAAGCCAACCGCGCGAGAGCAAGAATACGGTGATTGATTTGGCTGCGGTGTCGTCTTTCACTGTGGGCGAGCGGGTGTTTCATCAGAAGTTCGGATACGGCACGATTATGGGGATTGAAGGCGACAAGCTGGATATCGAGTTTGAAAAAGCCGGGTCGAAAAAGGTTGTCTCGCGGTTTGTGACGGGG
>JABSSA010000205.1 GCA_013214665.1 Paracoccaceae bacterium | reverse complement strand
TGTGACCTTCCATGACGGCACATCCATGACCGCGGATGATGTCAAATTCTCGCTGGACCGAGCGCGCGCGGACGACAGCACGAATGCGCAAAAAGGGCTCTTTGCCAATATCACAGCCGTGGACGTGATCGACGATACCACTGTCAAAGTTACGCTGGATGGCCCCGACGGGATGTTCCTTTTTGACATGGCTTGGGGTGATGCGGTGATCGTGGCACCAGAGAGCATCGAGAATATCAAACAAATGCCGATTGGCACCGGTCCGTTCAAATTCGTCGAATGGGTTCAGGGCGACAAGATCACGATGGAACGCAGCGACGCGTATTGGGGCGCGGCCCCTGCCCTTGCCGGTGCAACGTTCAAGTTCATCTCGGACCCGACCGCTGCCTTTGCCGCGGTGATGGCCGAAGATGTGGACGCGTTCATGAACTTCCCTGCGCCCGAGAACCTGCCCCAGTTCGAAGCTGATCCACGGTTTCAGGTATTGGTTGGCTCCACTGAAGGCGAAACCATTCTGTCGACCAACAACAAAATGCCACCCTTCGACAACGTGCTGGTTCGCCGCGCAGTGGCCCATGCGATTGACCGTCAGGCCATCATTGACGGTGCGATGTTCGGCTTGGGTACGCCCATCGGAACGCATTTTGCCCCGCACAACCCCGACTACGTCGATCTGACGGGTGAAAGCAATTACGACCCCGAAAAAGCCAAAGCGCTGCTGGCCGAAGCGGGCATGGCGGACGGGTTTGAAACCACGTTGCACCTACCACCTCCGTCTTATGCCCGTCGCGGGGGTGAGATCATTGCAGCACAGCTGGCTCAGGTGGGTATCAAAGCCGAAATCATTAATGTTGAATGGGCGCAGTGGCTGGAAACCGTATTCCGCGGCAAGAACTTTGGTTTGACCATCGTCAGCCACACAGAGCCCATGGACATCGGCATTTATGCCAATCCTGAGTATTACTTTCAGTATGACAACGCGGATTTCCAAAAGCTGATCTCTGACCTCAACGCGACAACGGATCCTGCGAAGCGATCTGAAATGCTTGCAACGGCACAAAAGACGATCGCGTCGGACGCCGTGAACGGGTTCTTGTTCCAATTGGCAAACCCAGTTGTGGCCAATGCCAAATTGCAGGGCCTTTGGAAGAACGCGCCAACACAGGCAACAGACCTGACCGGTGTCAGCTGGGCGAACTAGTCGCTGCTTACATTTGATAGCTAGGGGGCCTTTACGGCCCCCTTTTTGTTGCGCGCCTCTCCGTCCGCCAAAAACCGTTCCACCCATGCGGCGTTTGTCGCGTCGGCCAATTTACGCACCGGGGGTGTGACGCCATCAGCGCATTTCGGATCTTTACCCAAGGCCACCAAAACCCTGCGCAGCACAGCAAGCGGGTCGCTTGCCAAATCAGGATATGTCACGCGCAAGGGTGAAATACGCTCGGTCTGGAACCAGGTATCCCATGTTGCGTCATAATCCGCCATCTCAGCTTTGCAGGCAGCAATTCGGTCAAAATCATAGAGAGGGTCTTTATGAGGAGCCAAGCGTTCCAACTCTGAGCCGTCAGCGTTGCGATGCCAAAGACCGGATTGCTCTGCGATCAGGTATGACACAGCCTGGTCCAGCTTGCCCGGTCTTTTGAGGTGAATGAAACATGTGGATCCAAAAATCCGCTCAATGCGCGCTTTGTCCGATTCCGTCCCCGGATGAATTCGCCTTAGCTGCTCCAGAAAAAACGGCAGGCTGTGCGCCTGAAGTCGAATTCCCCGCAGGTCGCACCCGTCGGATGCATCGCGCAGCACGGCTTGAAACACCTCACCCAGCACGGCCAATTCGTCTGCGTTCGCGGAGGCTGCAACTCCGTTTGCTTGTTTCCATGCCTCCAATGAGGGTCGATGAAAATAGGATTCCGGCCTGCCTGCCGCACCTGTGGCCGTCAACAAGCGGCACAACAATGTGCTGCCGCTGCGTGGTGCGGTACAGATGAAATAAGTGTCAAACATAGGGTCGAGCTTATGACGGGTTGGCCTAGCCTACCCGAAACCCACCGTCTACGCACGCGAGGAATTACGAACCTCGCTCGCCGACGCGCAACTTCGACCCTCTTTAAGCGGAGCCTTCAAACAGCCTCAGCGCGGTCTTCATCACGCTGAGGATCTTGGTTAACCTTGACGTTGGTGCAAGGCTGCGCGCTCGTGAATGATCAAGAGCCCGTCCAAAGCTCTGTCTCAGGGTGAAACTGTGACCAAGCGAACCAGAACGCCTGATGGCTGCCGAGGTCGGAACCATCCTGATCAACTGCACGAATACCTCCGGCGTCCAGCTGTAAGCGCACGTTCTCTACCGCGATCTCTTGCCCCTGCCGGAGCGCCACAAACGCGGTGCTGCGCTGAAAGGCGACCGGCTTGCCAGAGGCGGTGATCACGCCGATCACATCCTCATGCACTGGCAGCCGCGGGTCTACATCGCCAACCGGGAAGATCGGCCCGTTTGCGTCCCGTCCATTACGGAAATCGGGGTCGCGCCCAAGCGCATAACGTTCCAGCAACACGGTGGTTTCCGGGTGCTCTTCTTTCCAGGTGCCCCAATCGGTTGTGACAACGGTCGCTTGTTTTAACGTCACACCTTTTTCCAGCAAGGGCCCGGTGACGGCGTTTCCACGAAACGTGTCGAATACGGAATAAGTGTTCAGGTCATACATCACCTTGTTGGATCGGCTCAGCAAACCGGATGTGCGCAAAATCGGGCGCTCAACGCCGTCTGGCACGTCATCGGTGAAATAGGCCTGCGCCGCACCACACAAGGTGCAGTACGGAATGCCAAGGTCGCGGCCACCCAGCGTGTCATTGACCATTTCCCGCACTTCCATGATCTGCCGTGGATACGCGCGATATTCTCCGTTCACCTCGATCCCAAACACGATGTCATCATCGTCCAACCAGGTTGCGTCTTCCGCTGTGCTGACTTGCGGGTTGTCTGCGGCAGGAATGCAATTGCAGTTCTCGTCAGTCGAGTCATGCGCGCGGTTGTCAATCAACACCCCGCCCCACGAAACAACACGCCAATCCAAATCGCCCTCGACAAAGATGCGCTCCCATCCGGGCACGAGGTTGGTAAAAATCGCGCGCTTGACGCGCAGATAGTCGGGCGGCGCGGGAATGTCCCATGCCATCAGGTGATCCGTCACCACGCCCCAATTGTTGTCGCCATCGAAAGGTTTGCCCAAAAGATCCGCTGACGCCTGGCTCAGTATGACGTGCAATTGGCGCGATGGAACAAACCGCATCAAATCGCTGATAATCCAGACCAGCCGCGGATCTTTGGACTGCGCAATAACGCTAAGACCGGCAACCTGATCTTCGGCCCAGCGGGAGTTTTCCACGCTGTCCACAAAAGTGACATCAACGGCTGCCTGCACCTCAGCAGACAAAGGCCCGGTTGGCACCTCGGGCGGTGCCCCGAATTCTTCAAGCACATAATCTGGGATGGCAGAGCTGTCTTGCGCCAGCGCCGTCACGGGCAAAAGCGCGACGCCCAAAATGGCAACTGCGGAACGGAGCGTAAAACCCATGAAACGGCCTTTCTATCTAAAGCGCGTGCACTGTGCCGAATTCTGGAAAAAGCACCAATCACAATACGATCAAAGCCAAGTGATGTTTATGTCTGTCAGCGGCCTCTCTGCCCGGCGCGCCCTGCCGCGCCGCAACAGACGGCTACATGATCGCGCGCTGACCACCGCACAGGTGCACAGTAATGTGCTGGCCATTTTCCGACCCGGCACATAAGGCTGACGCAAGCAGCAAACGAAAGACCACCCACATGAGTAAACCCCAGAAAAGGCGGTTGCCTTTCCCGGAATACGTCGCCCTGGTGGCCATGCTGTCGTCCATTGTCGCGATGGCAACGGATATGATGCTGCCGGCGCTTGGCGCCATTGGGCACGCCTTTAACGTCGCCCACGAAAATGATGTGCACTACATCGTCACGGTGTTCTTTTTCGGAATGGCCTCTGGTCAGCTTATCGTTGGGCCACTCTCTGATACCTTTGGCCGTAAACCTGTCATCCTAGCGGGGTACGTCATTTTTGTCATTGGCTGCGTTCTATCAATCATCGCCTCCAGCTGGACGATGATGTTGTGCGCCCGCTTTTTGCAAGGGGTCGGCGCCTCTGCGCCCCGTGTGGTCGCTTTGGCCTTGGTACGCGACGAATACGAAGGCCGCAAAATGGCGCAAATCCTGTCGATCACTTCGGCCATTTTTATCCTCGTGCCCATGATCGCCCCGGCTCTGGGGCAGGCGCTTTTGTATTTTGGCGATTGGAGCACATCTTTCTGGGGCTTGATCGCCCTATCGATTGTTGTGTGCATTTGGTTCTTCCTGCGCCAGCCAGAAACGCTGACTATCGAAGACAGGCGCCCGTTTCGCGTTGGGGTTCTGGCGACAGGCCTAAAAGAAATTCTGTCGACACGCATCGCGGTCGGCTACACGCTGACGGTTGCCCTGATCTATGGTGCCTTCATTGGCTACCTTGGCGCGGCCCAGCAGATTTTCGCAGAGGTCTTTGATCAAGCTGCGCTCTTTGTGCTCTATTTTGCGCTTACATCCGCGGCGATTGGCGTGGCCTCTTTGGTCAATGCTTCGCTGGTGATGCGGTTCGGAATGCGGCGCCTGACCGGATTGGCGCTGATCGGGCAAACGACGTTATCGCTCGGGTTCTGTGTCGTGCTGCTCGGGTACGATGGCGTTCCTCCGCTGTACCTATTCCTCACATGGCAAATGTGCTCTTTCTTTTGCATTGGCCTTACCTTTGGCAATCTGAACGCACTTGCGCTGGAGCCATTGGGCCACATCGCAGGTCTAGGCGCGGCCTTCGTCGGATCCTTATCGATCATCTTGTCTCTTCCTCTGGCCGCTTTGGCTGGCGCGCTGTTTGACGGCACCGTCATGCCCTTAGTCACCAGTTTTGGCGGCCTGGGATTCCTTGCCTGTCTTCTCATGCTCTGGACCGGGCGCGCACAGCCAGACTAAAATCTCCGCGAGCTCGGCAAGGTCCTTCCCGTCAAAGAGACATCAATCCAGCTGAATAGTGCTCTCCGTTTCCCGTCTTCTTTTGGATAAAAATACTCTGGGGTGCGGGGCAAAGCCCCGCGGATCGGATCGCGCAAGCCCGCATCCACGTTGCAGGTCTTGATACTGACCGCAAAGGTCGCGTCTATTGCGAATATCAGGGGGGCGACCTCCACAACACCCAAGAAGATGGCCTGTTGCGCTGTGTCCATGTTCTGCTGCTAAAGGAGCCACAGCCATGAACTTTGAAAACAGGTTTCAATCCCGCCGCGCCGTGGTGACCGGCGGGGCAGCTGGCCTTGGGCTGGGAATCGCCGCCCGCATCGTAGCCGAAGGCGGCACCGCCGAGATCTGGGACATCGATCCAGACGCCCTGGCCGAAGCAGCAGCCCCCGGTATGACGCCACGCCAGATTGACGTAACGGACGCAGATGCCGTGGCCGATGCAATGGCCGCGGCCGATCCCGATATTCTGGTCTGTTCAGCCGGGATCACAGGGCCAAACACCACGACATGGGATTATCCGATAGACGATTGGCTGAAGGTGCAGAACCTGAACCTCAACGCGATCTTTTTTTGCTGCCGGGCGGCGGCACCCATCATGAAAGCCAAAGGCTGGGGCCGTATCGTCAATATCGCGTCCATTGCGGGCAAAGACGGCAATCCAAACGCGTCGGCTTATTCCGCCTCAAAGGCCGCGGTGATTGGACTGACGAAATCATTGGGCAAAGAGCTGGCCGAGACAGGTGTTACCGCCAATGCGATTGCGCCTGCTGCTGTCAAAACGGCGATCTTTGACCAGATGACCGAAGAGCATATCAATTTCATGCTGTCGAAAATCCCTATGGGCCGGTTCGGCACCGTCGAAGAAATCGCCGCGATGGCTTGTTTTCTGGCTTCCGATGAGGCCAGCTTTACGACCGGTTTCTGTTTTGACCAATCCGGCGGGCGGGCGGTGTATTGATCAGAAAGGTGAAAACATAGTCATGTTTGTGCGCGTTAACGGAATTCGCCTTTTCGTGGATATCGAAGGCGCGGGCCTTATTCCGGATGGCCCGGTGATGCGTGAGAAACCAACGTTGGTTGTGTTGCACGGCGGTCCAGGCGCGGATCACTCGATCTATAAGCCTGCGTTTTCACAGCTCTCGGACATCTGCCAGATC
>JABSSA010000204.1 GCA_013214665.1 Paracoccaceae bacterium | reverse complement strand
TATAATTACCCCACCTCCAATATCATCGCGCTCTGCTGCTGCATCCGCAAAGGCCCCGTGCCGCCCGGTGTGCCCGCAGTTGACAACCGCCATGGCCCCCATGCCGTTGTCACCGGTCAGATCTGTTACCGTCTCGTAGGCCTCCTTCATCGCCGGGATGCCCACACCCATATGCCCGTCCATCACGGTGACGCCATTGGGGGTTTTGGTCAGCTCGGGCATAGCGCCAAGAACATTTGTGCCATCTCGCAGCCGTTCCACATATTGCATGACCCGCATGACGCCGTGGCTTTCCACACCGCACAGGTTGGCATCCACCAGATGCTCGGAAATCGTATGGCAATGCTTTTTGGGCACGCCCGTGCGCTCAAAAATGTCGACGGCAATCTCATAGGCTTCCGCCGCTGGCACTCTCACCCGGCCGCCGCGCAATTCAAGTTTTGTCATCATCTCTGTGGTCGCCTCCCCGGTTGCCAAACACCGCCACAGCCTCCCTGCGGTGCCTATTTTTTGATCAGCCCACAAAAAGAGCGCTCCGGCAAGACGGTTTGACAGAGCCTAGGTGGATTGTGAGGGGGAGGGGAGGGCCGCGAAACGCAGCCAAAGGCCGTGCCTTTTGTCGAGGCCCTAACGCGCTAATCGTTCAGCTATCCTGCCGTTTGTCATATTCCGCACGGGCCGCGTCGATCTTGGCCAGATGGTCCAGCGACCATTGACCCAACGCGTTCACAGGCTCCCGAAACGACTGGCCCATTTCGGTCAGGCTGTATTCCACCTTGGGCGGGATAGTCTGATGATACTTCCGATGCACCAGCCCGTCGCGTTCCAGCTCTTTCAGCGTCAGGCTCAACATACGTTGGGAAATGCCCAGGTTCCGCTTGAGTTCATTGAACCGCAGCGTGCCGTATTGCGCGAGCGAGATAACCACAAGAACGCTCCATCGGTCGCCCACGCGCGACAGGACATCGTTGATGCGTTGGCAATCGGGGCATTGCGTCTGATCCAGCATGGCGGTTCCCTCTGTGTAACCGGGGCTACAAAATGTGCCTTCTTGCGGCGGGGTTTGGTTTTCAATAGGGCCTTGGTCACAAATATATACCGCCTGCGTTGCAGGCTGACAACGGGACCGACACCATGACACAGAAAACGCTGAACGACCTGCTCAACTGGCGCTACGCCACCAAGAAGATGGACGCGACAAAGGCCGTGCCACAGGAAAAGGTCGACGCGATCATCGAAGCGGTGCGTCTTGCGCCCACATCCAGCGGAACGCAGCCTTTTGAGCTGATCGTGGTGACAAACCCCGACCTGCGCGCCCAGATCAGCAAAGCCGCAGGGGATCAGGCGCAAATCAACGACGGCTCACACCTGCTCGTGTTTGCGGCATGGGACAATTACACCAACGCGCGGATCGACGAAGTGGTGGACCTGAACGTGCAGGCGCGTGGAGATCTGCCTTTGCTGCACGCCTATTATGACAACCTCAAGGCCAACTATATCCCTCGTGACGCCGCGGTGAACTATGCCCATGCCGCGCGTCAGGCCTATATAGCGCTGGGCGTCGCTCTGGTTGCCGCCGCAGAGCAGGAAGTGGACAGCACACCGATGGAAGGCTTTTCGCCAGAGGCGGTGGATCAGATCCTTGGCTTGTCTGAGCGCGGATTGCGGTCCGTCGTTTTGATGCCCTTGGGGTATCGTGATGCGACCGGCGATTGGCTGTTGCCGATGGGCAAAGTGCGCAAGTCCCGCGACACGCTGGTCACTTATATGGACTGACGCAATACGGGCGGCGCGAGATCGCTGGAAGGACGGCGGCGGATATCCTGCCGCCAACTCCCGGATTGATCGGATGGGTGCGCCTCAGTCCGTAGTGTGAAGGTATAGGTTGAATGGTTGCCTTTTGGCGCCGAAGCGTGATCAAACTCCGGGTCTAATCAACGACAACGAATGAGCAGTTCTTCAGGCTTCGGTCGATGGAATGGTGCCTTCCATGTCGAACAAAACTTGTTTCGTGTCCTCATCGGCGGGAAAGAAGAGTTCGAACTTTAGATCATCAAGGGTGAGGTCAAGAGCAGTTCCAAATTGCGCAATCGTCGAAAACAGGGACAGCCGAAGGTCACCCGCTTTGTATATGGTTGGAACGACCGGACATGTTGGCAATTCAACATAATGAGTAACTGCCGAAAGGTAGTCTGCCGTTCGATCAAACGCATCCACGCCGCCTTGGGCAACGCTTTCGGTTCGCAGCCTTTTGGCCATGTGATGAGCCACGTCTGGCCAATTCTCGACAAAACTGGGCAAAGTGCCAGAGGTTAGCAGATCCAACATGCTGCAGCCTTCCGAAACATCAAGCAAGCCAAACAGTCGCTTTGCGGGACCGTTCATTTTGAAGATGGTCCACATTCGATCAACAGCGATTGCTGGAAATGGCGCGTGCTGCTTCAGCATATGGTCGACAGCAACTCGAATAAGCGCCATCTCTTGATCGTCCCAATCCCTTTTATGATACTGAACCGCGAAGCCGGCATGATTTAGCATTTGATTGCGGCTCGCGAGGGGAAGGTCCAGTGCGTCGCTCAAACGCGCAATCATGTCACGGCTGGGTTTGGCCCGTCCGGTTTCCAAAAATGAGATATGGCGAGATGAAACATCTGCTTCGACAGCAAGGTCAAGCTGGCTGAACCGCCGTGCCTTGCGCCATGTTTTCAACGTTTCGGGAAACTGGTTCATACCGAACACTAGCCGAATTGGAGGCGTTCGTCAGTTACCTCAGAGGTAATTGTTTTCGAATTCACTGCGTAGCTAGAATTGGATCAGACAAGAAAACCTAGGAAAGAACCCGCCATGGCAAAACTGCGTATGCTCGTCGTCGTCCTGTTTGGCACATTAACGATCTACACCTTGTTCTCGGTTTCGATTGAAGGTGTGAACTTCCTTCCCGGTTTTTTCGCCGATCTCATGTCAATGTCTTGGCGGGGGCAGGTGAACCTCGACCTTGTGACCTTTACCACTCTCGCGGGTCTGTGGGTCGCCTGGCGACACGACTTTTCGACTGCTGGGATCATCATGGGTTTGATTGTCGTTGGTGGCGCAATGTTACTGTTCGCGCCTTATCTGCTCTATGCAATTCGCCAATCAAAGGGTGACTTCACAGTGTTATTCATGGGCCAGAGGCGGCTTCAAAGCTGACATTCAAGGCGGGTCGAACTTGCGGCCGTTTGACCTCATTCCCGCCGTGTCCGCCCAAAAACCCAACCGCGTTGCACCCCCGTGATCTCCGCAGATTGCAATGACCAAGTCGGACAAGACCACGGAGCAATCCAAGATACACTTGCACACAGGGTCAGCTTCACCCCTTCGTCGGGCATTCCAATCGCGTGCCATCTGATCCGCTGACACGAACCCTTGCTTGGCAAAGGCCAACCTGTGTTGTTGAAGAAAGGTAAATCTCTTTTGAAATCAGAAGAATTACCCACATCGCCAACGAGTGGGAGAATTTGTTTCGCGATATCCGTGATTCGTGGCACGCTTGTTCTGAGTGGCTCATATTGGTGGGCCACCTTTCAGGGAGGAACCACATGAATTTAAGACCTGATCCTACTTTTCATGCCACACCCAAGCTTGCGATGGAGGCCCCCGCTGAGACGCTGGCTTTTACGCTTATGCTGAGCCCAGACGGATCTCAGCCTGACGGATTGGCCGTTGTAGACGTCGACCCAAAATCGAAGACCTACGGCGAGATCGTGCATCAGCTTATTATGCCCAACAAAGGCGACGAATTTCATCACTTTGGATGGAATGCCTGTTCGTCTGCGCTGTCAC
>JABSSA010000203.1 GCA_013214665.1 Paracoccaceae bacterium | reverse complement strand
GGCCGTGAAAAGTGCCGCTGGTTCTGACGTGAAATCCGCGCCTAATGCTGCTGCGGCCACAGCTCTGAATATCGTGCCTGACGCAGAGGCAGAGACGGCTATTTTCGCGCCAACCGTTGCAGGCAAGCCAGACACTGGTCTTGCGGAGGCTGCGCCGGTAACACAGGTGGGGCTATCTGCCAAAACGCCTGCGCTTGAGGCTTTGTTGACGCCGCCCACCGCCGCGATTGCGCCTGAGCGCGCCGGGGTGCCAGAATTGATCCGGTTTGATCAGGCCTTGCCGCAAGAGCTGCGCGAGGTAAATGCGACCGCCAAAGAAACCACGTTTAATGCGAGCACGGACAAGCCAGCGCCCACCTCCCGGCTGGGTGAAGCGGTGATGGCGCAGATCAAGTCGGCGCAGGTTGAAGATGGCCGCACGCATATCGCGCTGAAGCCATCGGGTCTGGGGCAGATCGAGATCGTGATCCAGACCACCGAAGATGCGGCCAGCAAGGTGATCGTGAAGGTCGACAATCCCGCAGTTTTGACCACGCTGCGCGATGATCGGCAGTATCTGGCACAGGCGATTGGCGTATCAGATGGCACCACGCTGGAATTCCAAAGCGGCAGTTCTTCTCAGGACAGCTCGGAAGAGCACGCAGGCCAGGGTGGATTTACCGGATTTGAAGATATGGGTACCAGCGAGCCGGTCATCGCCGCGCCGCAGAGCCGCATTATCGAAGACACGTCTTTGGACATAACCACGTGAGGAACATGTTGTGCTGATTGATCCGAGTTTGATTACCGCCTCTTCCCAGCAAAACACCGGCGCGTCGTCGTTGTCCGACCTCGGTGAGGACTACAATAGTTTCCTGACTCTGCTGACGGCTCAAATTCAGTACCAAGATCCGCTTGAGCCCGTCGACGGAACCGAGTTTGTCGCGCAATTGGCGCAGCTTACTCAGGTGGAGCAAGCGGTGCGCCAAAATGATCAGCTGCAAAGCCTGACGGCGCAGTTTGCCGGGGCGCTCAACGTGGCCGGTGCGGATTTCCTGGGGCGGAATGCGCAATTTGAATCCGATCAGATCATTCTCGGGCCGGATGGCGCGATCAGCCAATTTGAGCTCGCGGCGAATGCACAGTCGGTGCGGGCAGATATCATCGACCCGCTGGGGCGGGTCGTGCGCACCATTCAAGGGTTGCCGACAACTGAAGGCACAAGCCACACCATCAGCTGGGATGGGTTTGACGAATTCGGCACCGCGCAATTGGATGGCACCTATCGCGTCTCCATTTCCGCGGTGGATGCCGCGGACAATGTTGTTGACGTGACGCAATACCGCGACGCGGAGGTCAGCGAAGTGCTGTTCAACGGGGGTCTGCTGGAATTCAAGTTGGTGGATGGTGAGCTGGTGTCAGCCGGGAATGTGAAATCGGTCCGCTGATCGCCGCGTTTATTGGCGCGCGCTGGGGGTGTAGTCGAGTGAATTCACCCGGGCTGTGCGGATTGATGGAAAGTCTTCGTAAATCCGGCGCACGAGATATTCAGACAACATGCGCCGCGTCTTTTCCGACGAATCTTCTTTCAGCATCCAGATTTCGGTTTCGGCGAGCTCCGCCACCGACGTGACCACAGCATCGCGCAGCCGGGCCCGGCCCATGGCGCCGTTGATGGCTTCGAATTCCGCGACGCCCATCACAAAGAGGTCGATATCGGCCACCATATGCATGATGCGTTTGGGTTTGATGATCTGAACTGTCACCTTGCCCAAAGGCATCTTGAAAAGAAGTGCTTTGGGTTCAGGCTTTGCTTCCATCGCCATCTTGTCGGGCGCAGGCGGTGGCGCAGGTTCCGGGGCCAGGAACATGCCACCAAAATAACCAGCGGCCCCAAACAGAGCCGCTGCAGCACCGATGATGATGAACTTTATCAATCCTCACCCCTAGTAAGGTAAAATGATGTCCAGCGCGTCCTGACCATAGGGCGCTCGTTGCGCGACCGAAACTTGCCCGCGTCCGCCATAAGCTATGCGGGCCTCGGCGATTTGATCATAGCGGATCGTGTTGCCGACGCTGATATCCACGGGACGCACGATGCCGGCAATGCGCAGTTCGCGCAGTTCAAAGTTGACCTTGACCTCTTGCCGCCCGGCGATGACGAAATTGCCATTGGGCAGAACATCAATCACAAGAGCGGCCACGCTCAGCTTGATGGATTCATTGCGCCGGATCGTGCCGCTTCCGTCAAATTCCGAGGTGCGTTGCAGGTCGATGGAATTGCCCGAAGGCGTTGTGACATTGGTGCCGGGGAACACCGGGTTGGGCGTGTTTTGTGCGGTTTCAATCGACCGTGATGTGGCGTTGCGCAACTGGGCGCTGTCGTTGATGTCGATCGTCACGGTGACAAGATCGCCAACAACCTGCGCGCGGCGGTCACGGAAAAAGCTGCGTGTGCCGCGTTCCCAAAGGCTGGCCGCTTCGGCGCGTTTGGGCGGCGGGGCGGCCATCACTTGTGGCATGGGCACGCTGATACTGTTGACCTCGGGGATCACCTCGTCATTCACCGCGATGCTGCTAAGCGTGGGGTTGCGCGTTTCCCAGACGGTTTCGCACCCCGCAAGACCAAGTGCGGCGATGAGCGCCAGAGACAGTTTCAGAGGTTTGTTCATTTTATTGTTCCACCACGACGACGCCTTGCGCAGACGCAACGGCGGTGATGGCCTTCTTGCTCGACAGATTTACGACGCTGACTTCTTGACCGACATGGGCATCATCCATGGCGCGGCCCGACGCGGTCAAACGCAGCGCGCCGCTTTCGAAAACGATCCGCACTTTTTCACCGCGCAAGATGACTTTGGGCGGCACGATCGAATGTTTTTGAACCGGACGCCCGGCGGCCAGAACGCGGCGCACCTGCATTCCTACGATGTCTTCTTTTTCGCGCACTGCCTGGCCCCCAAGACGGTGCATCGGCATCTGCACAATGGTCAGATCAGAGGGTTGCACGATGTCGTCAGGAAACAGCCTGCGATTAGGGACGGGGACCATGGAGCTAAGCACAGCGAGGCCGGAAATGCGTTCGGTCAGCCCGTGATTGGTGACCAGATTTGCGATGAACTGGCCCGAGTTGCGATCCATCCAGAATTCGCGAATGAATTCGCCGTCATCCGGGAACTGATCCGACATATGCACCGCGATATGGGCATCGGCGGGCATTTCGATGCCGTATTCCTGTTCCACCCGCTCGGCCACAAGATCATCCACGCTCGTCGCGGTTGTGGGTTGGGCGATGATCAGAGGCGCAAAAGCAATGACGTAGATCATCCAAAGCAAACTGTGTTGCTTGCGGGGCTTGTGTTTGAGTTTATGGTCCACGGCTCAGCCCAATCTGTTATCGGATCTGGTTGGTTGTCGTCATCATCTGGTCGGCGGTCTCGATGGCTTTCGAGTTCATTTCGTAAGCGCGCTGTGCCGAAATCAGATCGGTGATTTGCTGGATGATGTTGACGTTGGAAGATTCCAAGTAGCCTTGTCGCACGATGCCGACGCCCGGGTCGCCAGGAATGGATTCCACGGGATCGCCAGAGGCTGTGGTCTGTTCATAAAGGTTGTCCCCGATGGGTTTCAGACCGGCTTCATTCAGGAACATGGCCATGGAAAGCTGGCCCAGCTCGACCGGGTTCGGATCGTTTTCGATAAAGGCCATGACAACCCCAAACTGGTTGATTTCGACCTGGCGCGTCAGATCTGGAACGACGATGGCCGGTTCAACTTCGTATCCATTCAGCGCAACGATCTGGCCAACCGAGCTGACTTGAAAGCTGCCGGCGCGGGTGAAGGCTTGTGAGCCATCAGGGCGGTTCACAATGAAATAGCCACGTCCGTCGATAGCCATGTCGAGCTGGTTTTCGGTCTGGATCAGGCCGCCTTGGGTGTTGTGGCGGATCACACCAACAGCTTGAACACCCAGGCCGATATCAGTGCCAACGGGCCGTTCGGTCCCGGCATCCGAGGTTATCGTGCCTGCGCTGTCGAGGTTTTGGTAAATCAGATCCTGAAACGCGGCGCGCCCACTTTTAAAGCCGGTGGTGTTTGCGTTCGCAATGTTGTTTGCGATCACGTCTACATTCGTTTGCTGCGCCAACATCCCCGTTGCTGCAATGCCAAGTGCCTTCATGTGCCTGCCCTACCTGCTTATCCGTTTCGTCCGAGTCGCTCGATGGCCTGTTTGGTCAGGCCGTGGTCTTCGCCCACGATTTGCATCGCGTTTTCATAAGCGCGCTGAATGTTGATCAGCCGTGTTAGTTCCAGCACCGACTGCACGTTGCTGGTTTCGATAAATCCTTGCACCACATCGGCTTCGGTGGTGGCTTGCGGGTCTTCCTCGCCCGTGGGGGAGTAAACGCCATGGCCCAGCGAGGACATGCGTTGATCCTGGTCGATCTGAAAGACGCCGACCTGACCCAAAACCTCGCCATCCGGAGTGGAGATCGTGCCGTCCTTCATGATGGTCACAGTCAGGCCGATGTCCTGGGGCAATGCAATCGGTGCACCGCCCGCGTCCAGCAGGCTGTGGCCGTGTGATGTTTTTAAAAGGCCTTCGGCATCCAACAGGAATTTTCCGTGTCTGGTATAGGCCGTTTGATCCCCTTCGATCCGAACGCCAAACCATCCGTCCCCGGCCAAAGCGAGGTCATAGGGATTGCCCGTGGGCACAAGCGCGCCTTCGGTCAGATCAAGGTAGGTGCCGCCATTCGCCACGAAATCCACCTGGCGCTCAGCCGCGCCATGAGAAGACGCCTTGAGCAGCGGATGAAACGCCTTGAACCCAGCCGTGTTCGCATTGGCGAGGTTGTGGGCAGACATATCCAGACTGCGCTCCAACTGGCTCGCCAATGAAAGTGAAACGTAACCGCTGCCGCTCATCCATCCCCCAAGATGTTTAGATTCGCTTTATCATCTTGATAGCATGTTTTGAGTAAGTATAAATACAACTAAGTTCCGAATTATCCTTGGTAAGCCAAGAATAGATAAACATCCGGAGGATAGTCCGCTGTTTCGGCAAGTTTTGTTCCTTCTGTCTCTCGGGGCAGCCTCCGCTGGGCCTGTGGCCGCAGCGGAACAGGCTGATGCGGTGCAGTCGGACACTTGGTTGTCGGAGATTATGGTCGAAGACTGGCAGCAAGAGATGGATCTGCGGCGTTGGCGCAGTACGGAGTTTTATCAGGATTATTCCAAGCTCGTGGTCGACATGGGGTCTTCGCATGGCGAGATGCGGGTGTCTCGAACGCTGGACTTCGCAGAGCTTCTTGCTTCGCACATGATGCTGCAAGAAGCGCATTCCGCGGTGGACGGGGTCACACCGGAAACCGAGAAGAACCAGAAGCGACAAATGGCGTTGCGTGCGGCAATCCTGTTGCTGCGAGGACGGACGGTGGAGGATTTTGACGACACGCCGCTTGCACAGGATGATCGGCCAGATTCCGCGTTTTGGAAAACTCTAAACGCGATTTCCGAAGGTGATCCGCGCGCGTTGATCACCTATCAGACGGCAGGTTTCGGCGGAGTGTCGTACCAATCTGCAGCGGTGGTTCGGGGAGTTCTGCCCGCGTTGACCGAAGCCGCGATTGAAACCGGGAACACGGATGTTGCCACCATCGCCTTGCGGCTGTTGGACGAAATCCCTGACCTGAGCGCTGCTTCTGTGGGGGATTACCTTCGGGGGCGCTATGCGCAATCCATCGACAACGATTCAACCGCGTTGAAGCATTACCTCAAAGCGTCTGGTGGCTTTGATCGGGATGCCGCGAAAGCCCGGCTGGCGCTGGCGGAGATGGCGATTGAGGATGGCGGGCAAGGGGCTTTGCTTGCCGCGCGAGATACCTTGGCGGACGGGGCCAGCTCTTGGCGCGGAGACAGCTATGAATTGCGGGTTTTATACCATTTGGCGCGCCTGAATGAGAGCGTGGGCGATGATCTGGAAGCGCTTTTGGTACATGCGCAGATCATGGCGCGCTTTGGGTTAAGTGACGAGGCCAAGGAAAGCCGAGTGATCGCGGATCGGTTGACCGCACAGATTTACGCGAAGGGGGCTGATGATGCGGTGAGCCTTTCTGAATGGATGCGCGTGCATTTGAGGATCATGCCATTTCTGCGCTTCACGCCGGAATTTGCGTTGCACACGGAAACGCTGGCGGATCGCGCACTGGTGCTGGGTGGAACGGAACTGGCGCGCAAGGAATATGAGCGGGCCCTGTCTTTGGTCGAGAGCGGACGCGAGCTGACGGCCTACGAGGTGCCCGAGGGCATCGAGAATCGTCTGCGTTTAAAGATCGCCCGCGCGCATTACGAAGGAGGGCGGTATCGGGCCTCGCTCAAGCAACTGTCGATGATCGACGAGCCGGCGGATATGAAGGTCGACATGGCTGCGCAGGATTTGCGGGCAAAGGCTTATTATCAGTTGGGCAATCAGAAAGAGTTTTTGCAGCAAGCCAGCCATTCGGTTACATCCCAGCGTTTGCGGCGGCGCGCCATGACCCTTGCGGACCAGGAGGAATGGGGGCAAGCCAAAATTCTTTACAAAGAGCTGATGGAAGCCCACCCGAACGATTTCGATCTGGGAGATGCGGTGCATTTGCTGATCGCGGCCAAGCGCACCGATGACGAGATGGTTGTGGGGCGCGTAACCTATTTGTTCCCCGAACTGACCAAATCAGACGCCCTATTGGACCTGGCCAAGGGTATCTCCATCGATCCAGAGCAGCTCACGATTTTGGGTAGCCCTCAGGTTGCAGGGCGGTTGGAGCGCTATGACGACATCATCGAAGTACTAAGTCAGCCTAAATTTGCGAATTGAAAGGAAAAATTTTGGCTATTTTTGTAAATCATGGATAAATTTAACTTTCCTTAAATTTCCCGTGTTCATAGTGTTACTCACCAAGAATAAACATAAGGTCAGGCAGGATGAGCATTTCTAGCGCATTGCAGACTGGAGTCAGCGGACTGCAGGCAAACTCGCGTGCTGTTGGTGACGTGTCCGAAAACATCGCAAATGCCAACACCGTTGGCTATAAGCGTGGATTTTCACACATGGTCACCAGCACGGCGTCGGGCAACAACGAAACTGGTGTGTTGTCGGTGACCACAACTGATCGTATCGATATTTCGCGGTCAGGCGGTTTGATCTCGACCGGTTTGCCGACCGATATGGCGATTGGCGGCCGGGGCTTCTTTACCGTTTCGCAAAATCCGGACGAGGAGATCGTAACGAACTATGCGCTGACGCGCGCAGGGTCGTTTTTGCCGGATGCGCAGGGCAACCTTGTCAATGCGGCGGGCTATTATTTGGCGGGGTACGCTTACCAGCTGGATGGCACCTTAGGCGCCATTGACCGAAGCTCTTTCGCGCAGATGGAAACGGTGAACATCGCCAACCTGAATATTTCGGCGGGCGTGACAACCGAAGTATCGGTTGTTGGCAACCTTCCGTCTCAAGACACAGGGCTTGCGACGCCAGGCGCACCTTTCACCACGTCTTCGGAGTTTTTCACCAGCTTGGGTGAAAGCCAGCGCATCAGCTTTTCCTGGCAGCCGGGGGCGACATCAAATGAATGGACGCTGTCATTGTCCGATCAGGTGGGTGATCCGCTGGGCGATGTGACTGTGTCGTTTAGCGACTCTGGCCCAACGGCGGGTTCGCCTCTGGCGTATTCCGCGGCGACATCAACGGCGACCGCTCCGGCTGCGTTTTCGTTTGATCTGTTGACCGGTGTTGCAACCTTAACGCTCAACAACGGGACAACACCGCAGGTGATCGAGGTATCGTTGGGTGCGCCAGGCACATTTACGGGCATTACTCAGTTTGCTGGTGATTTCAGCCTGAGTTTTGAGCGTGATGGCTCCTCGGTTGGGGAGATCCTTCGCACCGAGATCGAGGATGACGGCACGCTATTCGGCATCTTTGACAACGGTTTGCGCCGAGCTTTGTATGAGATTCCAGTGGCCACCGTGGCGAACCCTGACGCCATGATCGAGCTGAAAGGGAACGCATACGCTTTGACCGCGGAGACGGGCGCATTCTTTGCGCTGCAGGCGAACACAGCAACGGTTGGGTCGATAAACGCGGGTGCGCTAGAGGCGGCTAACGTGGATATCGCCCAAGAGATGACAGATCTGATCCGTCTTCAGCGGGCGTTCTCTTCCAATGCAAAGGTGATCATGACGGTAGATGACCTGATGGATGAAACGACCCGACTGAAACGGTAACGTAATGGGGGCTTAGCCTTCGCATGAGCCTTTCTGGCGCTCTTAACACGGCCGCAACCGGGCTGAGCACAACGCAAACTCTGTCGCGCGTGACCGCCGGCAATGTGTCTAACGCATTGACCGACGGCTACGTGCGCCGTGAAGCGGTTGTGATCTCTGGAGGTGTGGGGCAGGGCGGTGCCATTATCAGCGAAGTGCGCCGCGAGGTGAATTCATCGCTGGCGCGCATGTCGCGCACCGAGAGCGGCAAGGCCACGCGGTATCAGGCCGTTCACGAAGGCTTGCGGGGTTATACCGCATATCTGGGCCAGCCCGGCGACGGCACGTCACCCGCCGATAAATTCGCGACGTTTCAAAGCTCTCTCACCACTTTGGTGAACTTGCCATCCTCTGTGGGAGCGCAGTCTTCAGCGGTGCTGGCGGCTGACGATCTGGCCCGCAACATCCGCGAGGCGGCCAATCAACTTACGACCACTCAAGCCGAAGTGGATATGGAAATCCGCTATGCCGTCACAGATGTGAACCAGGCGCTTTACCGGCTGGCAGAGCTGAATGTGCAGCAAAAGGGCTATGAGGTTGGTTCTGCTGAGGCGATTGCGACGGCAGAAGAATCCGACAAGCTGTTGGATCAAATCGCGACCTACACCGATATTCGCGTCAGCGTCTCGTCCAGCCGATCGATCAGTGTGTACACCGTTTCGGGCGCGGCCTTGCTCGAAGGGGATCAGGTTCAGGACTTGGCTTACAACCAGGGCACCGGAACGATCACCGCGGGTGCGCAAGACATTACGCCGTTCAAAGACGGTGTGCGCGGGCTGCGCGATGGTGCTTTGGTGGGGCTGACCGAGCTGAAGCGGGAAATTGTGCCGCGCTTTCAATTGCAGCTGGACGAATTCGCGCGCGGCCTGATCGAAACCTTTGAGGGCGCCGATGCGTCGTTGGGGCCTGGGCAGGCGGGTTTGTTCACCGATGGCGGGGCACCGCTTGATCTGTTGAACACCACCGGATTGTCGAGCCGCATCGCTGTAAATGAGCGGGTGTCCCTGAATGGAGATGCCGAGGTTTGGCGCATCCGCGACGGGATGGAAGCCGCAGCGCCGGGGGATGCGGCGGATTCCACTCAGGTCGAAACGTTTCTGTCTGCGCTGTCACAGCCGCTGAATGCGGCGGGGGGCACGGGTATCCCGGCTTCGGTCACCGTTTCGGACTACGCGGCCGAATTTGTCACCAGCCAGGCCACAGAACAGGCCCGTGCTGAGGCCAATTATTTCTCGGCGTCTTCGTCGGCTGAGGTGGTGCAATCCGCCCGGCGCAATGCGGAAGGCGTGAATATTGATGACGAGATGCAGAAGCTCTTGTTGATCGAGCAAAGCTTCACCGCAAACTCACGCGTGCTGACAACTGTATCTGAGATGATTGATACGCTGCTCGCGTCGGTTTGAAGGAGGTAAGATATGTCTTGGACGGTCGGCAGCATCTCGACGTATCAGTTCAACCTGTTTAACCGGCAAAATGTCGAACGGTCCACGCGTGAACTGCAACGCGCCGGGCAAGAGGTGTCAACGGGCAGGCATTACAACATCTATACGGAACTGGGGCCGCGCTCGGCCTCTGCGATCAAGCTGCGTGCGCGCGAGATGGATACGCAGACGTATCAGCAATCGAACAGCGTGCTTGATACGAAACTACAGGCGATGTTGACGTCTGTGAACCGGCTCAAAGATGGCGTGCAAAACGTGTTGGAAAGCGCGCTGGCCAATGCCACCCGTCCCAGCAACGGGGCAAATGTGCTGCAAACAGAGGCGCGCGCGGCTCTGGAAAGCCTCGTGGCGATCATGAACACAAGCTATAATGGCGAACATATTTTTTCAGGCACCAGATCGGATGCACCGCCTTTGGTGCGGTGGGATGAAACCAATGCGAACACAGGGTTGTCGCCCGAAGATGTGATGACGGGCATTGTGGCCGGAGGGCCGCCGGATGCGGCAACCGCGGCGGCGATGATCAGCGAAATTGATTTGGTCTTTTCATCGACTGACACCGTTACGCCAGCGCGAAATTACGAAGAAACCTTTTATGGCGGCACGCCGGAGTTGGATGGCTTGGGCCAGCCAAGTGTGCGAGTCAAAGCGGTTCTGAGTGTGGGGCAAGAAATGGTTTATGGCGTGCGTGCCAATGACGAACCGTTTCGCGACATGTACAAAGGTTTGGCTATGCTGGCGTCGACGGACGTGAGCCAAATCACCGATACAGCGGCGTATGAGGCCTGGATGGGCGAAGTGATCGACTCGCTGACTGCAGGGCAGCAAGGGGTCACCGGGATCTCGGCCAATATTGGCTTTAATCAACAGATCGTGGAAACCGCGCAAACGCGTTTGACGGATATTTCGTTGATCCAGCGGACACAGATCGCCGATTATGAAAACGTGGATCCATACGAGGCTGTGACGCGGATGAACAATCTGCAAACGCAGCTTGAGGCCAGTTACCAAGTGTCATCGCGGCTGTCGTCGCTGACCTTCTTGAATTACCTGAGATAATCTGGCGCCGCGTGCGGTAAGATCTTCTGTGCTTGGCCAAGAGCAAGTTTCCACAAAGCGCAAGATAGGATGATCAAAGCGTTGAGATGTGGTCTTATGGGATACTGCGATAGGAGGGGCGGTTATTCCGCCGGGGTCAGCATCTGATCCGGTTCGCTCAGCTTGTATCCACGCCCGTGCACCGTTTCGATGTACTGACATCCGCTGGCCGCCGCCGACGCGATTTTCTTGCGCAGTTTGCAAATGTAGACATCGATCACTTTGTCAAACGGTTGGTCGATGCTCATTCCATAGACAGCATCATAAATCGCGTCCTTGGAGATGACTTTGTTCGAATTCAGCGCAAGGTGCTGGAAGATGGAATGTTCGCGCTTTGACAATTTGATGCGTGCGCCAGACACGATCGGGTCTCGGCCGTCAAAATACGCCACTAGTTCACCCACAACGACACTGTCGGCGGCGTGGCCATAAAGCCTGCGGATCACGGAATTTGTGCGCGACCGAACCTCTTCGCCGCGAATTGGGCTGACGATCACATCGTCGGCCCCGGCATCAAGCAGGTTGGCTGTATCGCGGGCATTCCGGAAATCGCGCAGGATGATGACAGGGTTGCTGCACCCCAAGGACCGAATGTTGCGAATACACTGGCGCACGTGCTCATGATCCGAGATCAGGATCGCACGGGTTTCAAAACCGGGTTGCAGCAAAGATTCGAGGCCAGAGGCAAAGAACGTGTCTGACACAAAGGTCGGGTCGACCCCTGCGCTGATCAACTCGGCCTGAAGGCCGTCGCATCGCTCTTGTCTGGGTTCAAACACATAGGCGCGCATGGACTGCTCTACTTTTTTAGTTCTTTATTTACACAGAAGTTATCAACAGTTCTTGACTTCATCAAGCTATCCTTTGCTTGTCTTGCAAAATATACATGAATAAATTAAAGAATAGACATGATCTGTTAACCTAGTGTTAAACAATACTATGAATTATTCTTGTTTCACTCAAGTTCTGCGTAAGGCCGCTTTGGCCGTTGCTGTTCTGTGTGTGCCGGTGACGGCGGCGCAGGCAGAGGTGCGCATCAAAGATATCTCGTCTTTTGAGGGCGTTCGCGAAAACCATCTGATCGGCTACGGGCTGGTGGTTGGGTTGCAAGGCACGGGCGACAAGCTCGCCTCGAGCCCGTTTACCCGCGAATCCATCCGGGGCATGTTGGAGCGCCTTGGCGTGGCGAATTTGGATGGGACTGAGCTGAAAACCAAGAATACGGCGGCTGTGATGGTGACGTCCAAGTTGCCCCCATTTGCGCGACGCGGCTCTCCTATAGATATTACGGTGTCGTCGTTGGGGGATGCCACGAGCCTGCGGGGCGGCACCTTGTTGGTGACGCCGCTTTCGGGGGCAGATGGATCTGTCTATGCTGTGGCGCAGGGCGCGATTGTGACCGCAGGCTTTGCTATCCAAGGCAACGCAGCCAGCGTGACAGAGGGTGTGCCAACGATTGCCAAAGTGGAAAACGGCGCGATTGTTGAGCAGGAAATTGGCTTTAACCTCTTTGGCCTCGACTCAG
>JABSSA010000202.1 GCA_013214665.1 Paracoccaceae bacterium | reverse complement strand
TCTTAAACCTCTCTTGAGACCAAACGCCGATTCACACACTCGCCCGCAGGATTGCTTGTTCTGGGCATCACACACGTTTGGTCACAGGAGGGGTTTGCCCGGCCGGAACCGGGCGAAAGCAGGGTGCTATGCTGCCTCTTTATCAGCGAATGCTTTCTCAAGTTCCGCGTGAATTTCTGGGGCTTTGTCTCTGATTTTGCTTAGTAAAGTAGCATGATGAATTCTGACCGCTTCGACCGAAGGTGCCTCCTCTAAATCGGCAAGGATTTTCATCTTCATGTCTTCGTGTGGAGATGGCGGTTTCTCGTCATCGGAGAAAGCAGCGAATGGATCGTCACTGGACTCACCCGCCTTGGCCGCATCGGCTAAACTGCAAATTTCTTTGAGTTCTGCCGTGATTGTGCGGGCAATAGCTCTGTGATCTGGGTTTGCTTTGAACCATTCGGTATATGCCTGCGTCCCCTTGCGAGCTTGCGCCCGGGCAACGTCCAGAACCTCTTTCTGTCGCTGAGCTTCACCTTGTCCCTGCGCCCATTCTGCCATTTTGCGGCCTGTCTCAACACCCATCGGTTGGCGCGGGTCGAGAAGGCCTTTGAACTGATCTGCGACCTTAATTTGGTGGACAGGACATCCCGGTGCGGCCGGATCAAGAATGACCATTGTGGTCATTTCGAACATCAGATCACCGTCGGCGGCCGGATCCCAGGGAACGTCTTTGCGGCGTGTTTTTGTGTCGCGTGCGTTCAGCTTTGTTTTGATATCCTGCATAACCGGCTTTGCGCGGGTGCAGATGATAATATTAGTTTTCGCCCGGACGATACGGTCAATTAGGCGGCGGTAACGTGGTTTCACGCTTGCCCATGCAAGTTGGCTGCGTTGGTTGCGCTTGCTTTCGTCGCCGCCAGTGAGGCGATCCAGCGTCTGTGCGTGTAGGTCGAGAACACCTCCCACACCTTCCCATGCGTGAGAAAAGCTGTCTAAGATCAAGACAGGCAGATTTGCCGCCTCGGCTGCTTCGATGACCTCGATCCAGCGCTCGGGTCCGAAGCCAATCATGTTCCCTTCGCCATCAACGGCCTGCATGTCGAAGTGCATCATCTCAGGGAATGCCGATTTGTAATGCAGCGCGCGGCGGTTCTCTGTGTCGACGTAACCGATCTTGGCTCCCTTCTGACCGGTCACAACCTCGGCGATACCCCGCGCTACAAGGAGGGCAGAGTAGGTTTTGCCGGTACCTGATCCGCCAGAGATTCCGAGTGACAACGTAAGCGGGTCATTGATTTCGGTTACGGGAAGAAAAACAATGTTCGAACTCATGGTCTGATCCTTACTGTTGAGGGGCCGGCGCCTGCATCTGAAACGCGAAGTCCAGAATGTCTTTGCCGGTAGTTGATTTCAGGTCTGCCTCGGCCAGCTCACGTTCGAGCCAGCTACTTTCAAACCAGGGCGGGTGATCTGGTTGGCAAATTTCGGCTGGGTATCCAGGCCAAGAATTGCGCTCCAAACACCTGTTGAGCATGGTGCGAGCTCTGGTCAGCTTTTTGGAACCGATGACAGCGGTGTTTGGGTGAAGTTCAAGAACCGAGAGGCCGTGCGGTGGTTCCTTTTCAACCGGAACCACCCGGTAACGCCAATCTCCTCCGAAAACCGCATTGGCACCGTCGAGGTAGTGAGCGACCCGGATGTCGATCCCAAGTTTCAGATTTGTCTGTAGCCATGACGCAGGTTCAGCATAGCCGGCGCAAGTTTTCAGGTCATAGAGGACGCGGTTCTCTCGGTCGATTTGGTCGACCTTGGCGCGGTTCCAGACGCCATCCCGTTCCCATATCAGGGTTATTTCCGCATCCGTCCCAATGAACGGATCCCCACACGAATGGGCTCTGAGCTGAATACGCGCGGCCGTGACCATATCCTCGACACGTTCTGCCTGATCTCTCAGGAGCGGCGTTCGCCCCATATCGTATGAAACTTTTCGGGCTTCTTTTGCCGCAGCGCTTCTCCAATCATCAGCGTCGATGATGTCAACTTCGGCCCCTTTAGAGAGCATCCATGAATGGAAAGCGTCACCAATATCGAATGTCGTGCTGTTTTTCGTCCGATAGTATGGGTTTAGTCGACTTGAATTCGTCCAAGCGTGAAGCGGAGTTCCGAAAGTAAAGTCTTTGGCCATTGATGCGCTCATTGAGGGAGTACAGCAGGGGTCGGAGAAGTAGACCTCGTCCGATATGTCGTATTCCCCGTGCAGGAGCACTTGGCGCATTTTGGGAATGTCTAAAGGCATCTAGATCGCCTCCTCAGAGCCAACAGCCCTCGCGTTTTCACGGCACCTTTTGCGACGCGGGCCGGTCGCCAGTTTTCGACCCCAGCGAACCTTGGTCAGAGCCGCGGCGAGCTCGTCGCGAACATCGACGGACCAATTTTTCCGGTGCATGATATTCTCGAGAATGTGCTCGGCGTCGCGAACGCCGTCGTATTCATCGCTTCGCATGGCTTAGCATCCTGTTTGGTAGCAAGTTGGCGCGGGCGCGACCCGCGGAGG
>JABSSA010000201.1 GCA_013214665.1 Paracoccaceae bacterium | reverse complement strand
TTGTGGGGCAGGTCGGCACCGACATGCGCGAGCGGGAAGCGTTTCAAGAGATCAACTATCGCGCTGTATTTGGCACCATGGCGAAATGGGTGACAGAAATAGACAGCGCGGACCGCGTGCCCGAAATTCTCGCCCGCGCTTGGAAAACTGCCACGACAGGGCGCCCCGGCCCGGTTGTGATTGCACTGCCTGAAGACATGCTGACCGCACCGACTGAGGCCGCTGCTCTCACGGGCGCGGCCCCGATCTCTGAACCCGCGCCAGATGCTGCAGCTTTGGAACAGGCCCGCGAGATGCTTGGCGCGGCAGAACGTCCCTTGATCCTCTACGGCGGTTGCAACTGGACCTCTGAGGGGAGTGCGGCGCTGCAGTCCTTTGCCGAAGCGTCGGACATTCCGGTGCTTTCGGTGTTCCGGTACCAGGATCAATACGACAACCATTCACACACATTCTGCGGCGAGGCGGGCGTTGGTATGATGCCCGCGGTCAAGGCCTTGATCCGCGACGCGGATGTTATTCTGGCGGTCAACAACCGGTTCGGTGAAAACTCGACGGATGGGTACACTCTGTTGTCCGTGCCGATACCCGATCAGCGGGTGATCCATGTGCACGGATCCGATCTTGAGCTTGGGAAAGTCTATCAACCCGCGCTTGGCATTCACGCAGGGCCGAACGCCTTTGCAAAGGCGTTGGCGCCTGTGGCGGGCCATTGGGCCGCGTGGCGGGCCGAGGCGCGGGCGGCTTATGAGGCGGGGTTTGACCTGCCGGATCTGCCGTCGCCCGTGGATATGAGCAAAGTCACCGCGCATTTGCAGGCCGTGCTGCCGCGGGATGTGATCCTGACGAATGGCGCGGGTAATTTCACGGTCTGGCCAAACATGTTTTTCAAATATGGGCCCGACGCACGTTTGCTTGCGCCGCAAGCGGGCGCGATGGGATACGGATTGCCTGCGGCGATTGCTGCGAAAGTGGCGCACCCAGATCGGACGGTCGTGTGCTTTGCCGGAGACGGTGATTTTCAGATGAACTTGCAAGAGCTGGCGAGTGCGTCGCAAGCGGGTGCCTGCCCCATTGTGTTGGTCGTGAACAACGGCACCTATGGCACCATCCGCGCGCATCAGGAACGGCATTATCCGGGCCGTGTTTCCGGTACCGATATGGTGAGCCCGGATTTTGCAGCGCTTGCGCAGGCCTATGGGTTCCATGGTGAGCGGGTGGAGAGCACCGCGGAGTTTGCTGCGGCATTTGAACGGGCGCAGGCGTCAAAAACCGGAGCTGTGCTGGATTTAAATGTCTCCGCCGAAGCGCTTACTCCGCGTGTGACGTTGTCAGAGATGCGGGCGGCGTCGCTAAAGGCGCAGTCTAGTTAGACACGGCTATCTCGGCATGAGCGGTCTTTGCGCCAATGCGCAAATGGCACCCACGATCAAAACCCCCGCGGCCACCAGCAGGCTGATGCCGATATCGCCCACCAGATCACCAACCAGCCCGGCCCCGTAAGGCCCTAACGTTTGCGAAACGGCAAAAACAACTGTGAACAGGCTGATCGCGCTTGCCCAACTTTCGGGCGGCAGATTCTGACGGCTGAAACTCGTTATGGCTCCTGGTGCCATGAAAACGCACAGCCCAAAAACAACGGCTGATACGATCAGAACAGGACCGTTGGGGAGCAAGACCGGCAGAGCCGAGCCAATCGCGATGCCGATCAGGATCAGGGCGAGCGGTACGCCAGAGGCAAAGCGCGCCAGAATGGGTCGCCAAATCAGCGGAGATGCGGAGATGCACAGGCCGAGGATCACCCAGACCAGCGCTATGAAGCCGGAAGAGGCGGCCTGCTCGGTCATCCACGCCGACAGGAAGGTCAGATAAACGATGTAGCCCAGACCAAATCCCGCATATCCGGCAAATTCCGGGATCATGCGCCGAATTGGCAGCGCGGGTTGATCCTGGAGTTTTGGAACAGGCGGGCGGAGTTGAAAGGCGGCCCATAGGCTCAGGGGCAAAAAGACAACGCTGATAGCACCAATGATGATCCAGGCTTGTGGCCAGGCCTGTGCACCGCGCATGTCCAATAGTATTGGCAATGTGGCCCCAGCCAGAACAATGCCCGCACCGCCGCCCGTGCCAAAAAGAATGGCGATGGCCAGTGCGTTGCGCTTTGGGTCATCTTGGAACAAACCTGCGGCCAAAGCACCGGCTGTCGAAAAGGACATTGCCCCGAAAATGCCCACCAGAACACGCCAGGTCGTTTGCCACCACAACTCTGCTTGAAGCCCGGTTGCCAACAGCGCAAGCGTGGTTGTGATCATGCCAAAGGCGAACAGATGCACAGAAGACACTCGGCGAACCAGAACCATGGTGAGCACTGCGCCGACGAGATATCCCAACGCGTTTGCCGTATTCAGCCACCCGGCTTGCGCGTAGCTCCACGCCAGTTCAGATTTCATTGCAGGCAGGATAAGGCCATAGGCAAACCGCGCGAACCCGTTGGTCACAGTGACCCCCAATGTCAGGCCAGTCAGGATAAGCCACGGTCTTATGGGGGTGTCTGGCACGGAAATAGGCCTATGTGTTTTGCAAGTTGGGCCCGGTGCAGGCCTTGAGGCGCAGGCTGCATGGGCGATGCGCGGGGGTCAACACAGTTGTTTTTGGCCCAATGCGCTTGACCTGCCCATCCTGACCCCGTAACAGGCCCCATCCACACCGCCCCGGATTCGTCCGGGGCGCGTGCGTTATTGGGGAACTGCCTTTTTTAAGGCACCCCCATCAAGCCTTGGGGACCTTCGGGGCCCTACACTCCCGCCGGGCTTGCCCGGCATCACATAGAGCCCTTTCTTCGGAAGGGGTGCCGAAAAACGGAAGACAGTAAACATGGCACTCAAGTCGTACAAGCCGACGACGCCGGGCCAGCGTGGGCTGGTTCTGATCGACCGTTCGGAGCTTTGGAAAGGCCGCCCGGTCAAGTCCCTTACAGAGGGTCTGACCAAGAATGGTGGACGGAACAATACCGGACGGATCACGATGCGCCGCAAAGGCGGGGGCGCGAAGCGTCTCTATCGGATCGTCGATTTCAAGCGGAAGAAAATGGACGTCGCGGCGACCATTGAACGGATCGAATATGACCCGAACCGCACCGCGTTTATCGCGCTCATCAAATATGATGATGGTGAACAGGCCTACATCCTCGCGCCGCAGCGTGTTGGTGTTGGTGACAAAGTGATCGCTGCTGCCAAGGCTGACATCAAGCCAGGCAACGCCATGCCTTTCTCGGGCATGCCGATCGGGACAATCGTTCACAACATCGAAATGAAGCCAGGCAAAGGCGGCCAGATCGCCCGTGCTGCGGGCACCTACGCCCAGTTCGTGGGCCGCGATGGCGGCTATGCTCAGATCCGTCTGAGCTCCGGCGAACTGCGTCTCGTGCGCCAGGAATGCATGGCAACAGTTGGCGCGGTGTCGAACCCTGACAACTCGAACCAGAACTTCGGTAAAGCGGGCCGTATGCGCCACAAGGGCATCCGCCCCTCTGTGCGTGGTGTCGTTATGAACCCGATTGACCACCCGCACGGCGGTGGTGAAGGCCGGACCTCCGGTGGTCGTCACCCGGTGACCCCATGGGGCAAGCCGACCAAAGGTGCGCGGACCCGCAACAAAAACAAGGCGTCGTCGAAGCTGATCATCCGCTCACGTCACGCCAAGAAGAAGGGGCGTTAATAGATGGCGCGTTCTGTTTGGAAGGGCCCATTTGTGGATGGCTACGTGCTTAAGAAAGCCGAAGCCGCCCGTGAATCCGGCCGCTTGAATGATGTGATCAAAATCTGGTCCCGCCGCTCAACGATCTTGCCTCAGTTCGTGGGTCTGACGTTTGGCGTTTACAACGGCCAGAAGCACATCCCCGTCAACGTGACCGAAGAAATGATCGGCCAGAAGTTTGGCGAATACTCACCAACGCGGACCTATTATGGTCACGCCGCCGACAAGAAGGCGAAGCGCAAATGAGTAAGGATAAGAATCCCCGCCGCGTGGCGGAGAACGAAGCGATGGCAAAGACACGTATGCTGCGCACATCGCCTCAGAAACTGAACCTCGTGGCCGCCATGATCCGCGGCAAGAAGGTGGACAAGGCCCTGACGGACCTGACCTTCTCCAAAAAGCGGATCGCTCAGGACGTAAAGAAGTGCCTGCAGTCAGCGATTGCGAATGCGGAAAACAACCACGGCCTGGACGTTGACGAGCTGATCGTTGCCGAAGCCTGGGTTGGCAAGAACATGGTCATGAAGCGCGGTCGCCCACGGGCGCGTGGTCGCTTTGGCAAGATCTTGAAGCCGTTTTCGGAAATCACGATCAAGGTGCGTCAAGTCGAGGAGCAAGCCTGATGGGTCAGAAAGTCAATCCGATCGGCATGCGCCTGCAGGTGAACCGCACCTGGGACAGCCGCTGGTACGCCGACACCAAGGATTACGGGAACCTTCTTCTGGAAGACCTGAAAATCCGTGAATTCATCAAAGAAGAATGCAAGCAGGCCGGCGTGGCCCGTGTGATCATCGAACGTCCGCACAAAAAGTGCCGCGTCACGATCCACACAGCGCGCCCTGGCGTTATCATCGGCAAGAAAGGTGCAGACATCGAAGTGCTGCGCAAAAAGCTTGCTGCGATGACCGACAGCGAACTGCACCTCAACATCGTTGAAGTGCGTAAGCCTGAACTTGATGCACAGCTGGTGGCCGAATCCATCGCCCAGCAGTTGGAGCGTCGTGTGTCCTTCCGCCGCGCCATGAAGCGTGCGGTTCAGAACGCCATGCGCATGGGCGCCCTGGGTATCCGGGTGAACGTGGCTGGCCGTCTGGGCGGCGCAGAGATCGCGCGGACAGAATGGTACCGTGAAGGTCGCGTGCCTTTGCACACACTGCGTGCGGACATTGATTACGCCCACGCAGAAGGTGCAACAGCGTATGGCATCATCGGCATCAAGGTCTGGATCTTCAAAGGCGAGATCATGGAACATGATCCAGCCGCACGGGATCGTAAGGCACAAGAGCTGCAGGACGGCCCGGCCCCACGTGGTGCCGGTGGCGGCCGCCGCGACCGCTAAGGAGAAGAAAAGATGCTTCAGCCAAAGCGTACTAAATTCCGCAAGCAGTTTAAGGGCTCCATCAAAGGCAAGGCAAAGGGCGGGTCTGACCTGAACTTTGGCACCTATGGGCTCAAAGCGATCGAACCGGAGCGGGTCACCGCCCGCCAGATCGAAGCTGCACGTCGTGCCATGACGCGTCATATGAAACGTCAGGGCCGTGTTTGGATCCGTATCTTCCCGGATGTGCCAGTTACGGCAAAGCCGATCGAAGTGCGTATGGGTAAAGGTAAGGGCTCCGTTGACCGTTGGGTTGCGAAGGTCAAGCCGGGCCGCGTCATGTTTGAAATCGACGGTGTAAATGACGACATTGCGCGCGAAGCGCTGCGTCTCGCCGCGATGAAACTGCCGGTCAAAACCCGTGTTGTGATCCGCGAAGACTGGTAAAACAGCCGCAACGGGCCTCGCGGTCCGTTTGAGATAGCAAAACCCCCGTTGCGGATGCAGCGGGGGTTTTTTCTGCTTCAGGGCGCCTGTTTGTCGACGCTTTGATCGGTGGTGGTTAATTTTCTACGTAAAGATGAATTTAGTATTTCCTTTACAAATAAAACTGATAGGTTGCTGCAGAAATTTAAAACACACGCAATGGTGTAATTGGTAAATTGGTAGAAAATGGCAATTCGAATTTACAGGTGCAGTGATTGCGGGCACCGACTGCGTTATGGAGCGTTAAGCTGTGGATACTGTGGATACCCCACTCCGATGAAGAACCGATTTGGAACAGCTCTCTTGGTCTTTGTGGGACTTGCGATTGTCGGATTTGTACTGGGTTTAGCGACGCTTTAAGCGTGCGGCATGTGTTGGTCGGGAGAGCTCAGGACCAGGCATAGTTAAAACTGACCGATATACGTTCATCTTCGGTCATGTTCATCGGCACCTCGTGCCGCAGCCAGCTTTCCCACAAAAGAACATCTCCAACCGCCGGTTTGACATAGACGAACGGCTGCAATTCTTCGCGCGCCTCTTTTTGTCGTGGCGGTGCTGCCATCATCATAGCGTGGCGGGGGTCTTCCAGCTTGAGCGCTGGTGCGCCTTCCGGCATTGCAACGTAAGTTGTACCGGAAATGACGGAATGTGGATGGATGTGCGAGGTGTGAATGCCGCCCTCGGGCAGGATGTTGATCCAGATATCTTCGAGCTTCAGGGCCCGATCTGCCAAATCGAACTGCAGGTCTTCACAGAACGCCGCCACATGCGCGTCTAAGGCTTTCACAACATCTGCAAAGATCGGAAAACGCCAAGGCAGATCTGTTAGAGAGGCATATGACGTGTAGCCGGGAAATCCGTTGCTTTCACACCAATCTTGCCCGGCCTCATCGTCTTCGGCGATCGCATAGCAGGAATTGGCAAGCTCATCGGCATCAATGTCGGATGCCAAAGGGGCTTGGTACAAACGGGTCGCGAAGAGGGATCTGATTTGAGCCATAAGCCGCTCTTACCGAAGCCAACAGGAATTGGCGACAGGTTATGCGGAATTGATACGGTTGGTGATTTCGGTCAGCCGAGTCAGGCTTTGCATCAACATGGGTAGCGCCACAGAGCTTTCCACAAAGGTGAAGGAATAGGTGACGATGGCAAAAATATCGCCGGCGCTGGCGTCCAGCTGTGTCGCGGCAAACCAAAGATTAAAGGACAGCATCGACAGCAGCACCAAAAAGATGATGCCGTACACAAAACTCTCAAGATCAGACAGCCGGACTTCTTGTTTGCGCAGTTTCAAAAAGTGCAAAGAGACCTTTTTCAGATTGCGGGTCTCCAGCGCGTTGATTTGATGCTCGGTCTGCGCGTTCAGCGCTGCGTTTCGCCGGAAAAACGCACGTGTGGCCATGCCAAAGATGGCCACGATGGCAATTGCGGACCCACCAGCGGACAAAGCGAGCATGTGATTAAAGGTCAGCAGAATGACGACCGAAGCGATCACTTGCACAAAGGCTGACATCGCTTCTGGTGTTTGTTGTTCCAGAAAATCGACAAGCTCGCGCCCCATCAGCACGCGCGCATTGGCGACCGAGATTGGCGCCTCTGCCCGACGTTGAAATTGCGCCCGGCCCAAGGCCACGCGCATCGTGCCATAAGCGCGCGTGTCATAAACGCGTCGCCCGATTGAGACTGCCAAAAGCACGGCAAACAAGATCAACAAGGCTTGGAAGCCAGCCCACCGCCCGTTCAAAAGGTCATCGATACTGTAGCCGATGAGCAATGGGATCAGCGCGTAAAGGCCGGTTTCGCACAACGTTAGAAACCAGGTTACACCGATACGATAGCGAAAACGGCGCAACAGGGATCCAAGTGAGAGGCGGTCCTCGGGGGCGAAGTCTGTCATACCCGACATCTATGCATACCGTTTAAGCGTGTGAAGGCTTGGAGTGCTTTGTAAAGAGCGCAGTAGCCAGATGGATGTTTGCTGCTTTGCTCGCTAGGGTGGGATCAAAAGAAAACAGACACAGGCCGAGCATGGCAAACCTGTTGCAGCTTTATTTACCCGCTCTGATCCCGTCTTGGCGGTTCTTTGAAGAAATCGGGCCATCGCCGCGGATCGATATTCGGGTGAATGATGGCCCGTGGCGCGAATATCGTTGCCTTCCCAAGCAGATTAGCCCTTTCGAAGCGTTGCGCCGCATGGTGTGGAATCCGGATTGGACAGAGCACCTGTACCTGGTCAGCCGTGCCGAACGCCTTACGGCCGCGCCGAACGACCATGCTTTGGATGATATGATCAACCGCCTGACACGTATCGCGAAACCTTCACCCGAAGCCGTCTTGCAGTTTAGGCTTCGATTTCTGACGCGTGAAAACGGCACGGTTGAAAATCACATCGCATATGAAAGCAGGGTTTGGCGCGTTGATGACGTTTGAAACCGCACTGCGCGCGACCGAAATCATGCTTGCGCTGGCTTTGGCTCAACAAGCGATCGAACATGTGCGCCACGCCCTGTGGCCGCATGCGGTAAAGCTGGGTCTGTGCGTGCCGTTGTTGATCGGCGTATTGCCTGGCCCCGCAATTGCGGGCCTCTTGATTGCTCAGTTGATTTTGCTGTGGCGACATCAAGGGCCATACAACGGCGGCAGCGATAAGATGACATTGCTGATTTTAACTGTGCTGGTCGCCGCCAACTTTGCGCCAAACCGTTTTTGGCAGGAAATGGCTTTTGCCTATCTCGCGCTGCAGCTTGTGCTGTCTTATTTCGTCTCGGGTTGGGTCAAGCTGCGCAATCCGGCTTGGCGCAGCGGGGCGGCGCTTGTCGATGTATTTGCATTTTCGGCTTACCCGGTAAGCGAAGGCCTGCGCCGCTGGGCGGATCGACCGCAGGCGCTGTGGCTGGCCGGTTGGGCGGTGATTGTGTTGGAGGTGGCGTTCCCTCTGGCCTTGTTCCACAGTGCGGTTCTGATCGGCGCGCTGAGCCTGACGGCGGCGTTTCACCTGGCCAATGCGATCTGCTTTGGCCTGCACCGGTTCTTCTGGATTTGGCTCTGTGCCTACCCGGCGCTTGTCTGGTTTCAGGGGCGGGCAATGGGACCGGGGTTTTAGAGCGCGTCACAGTCAGCTAAAGCAAACGAGCGCCCGCAAAAACCGAGCGCAGCATTGGTTTAGCAACATAAGCCGATAGCGCTTGCCATATGGGTCAATCCCCCCTATAGGCACCTTTCATTCATCCACTCCATCGGAATCAGGG
>JABSSA010000200.1 GCA_013214665.1 Paracoccaceae bacterium | reverse complement strand
TGCTCGTCTATACCTCTGATCATTCGCTTTACTGTGCTAAACTGCGTATCTTGCTGCGGTATAAAGAGCTGTCTTTTGAAGAAGCCCCGCCGCCGGGTGGCGGTGGGTCTGCGACCTATCTGTCGCTTGTGCCGTCGGGCAATATTCCGGCGCTGGTCGATGGGGATATGACGCTGACGGACAGCGAAACGATTGCCGAGTATCTGGAAGAGAAATACCCCGAAAAGCCGATGCTGCCCGACACGCTTGTTGCGCGTGCGAAATGCCGGGAACGGTCGCGGTTTGCGGACACGCGGTTGGAGCCGAGCTTGCGCCTGACGTTTCCGCATGTAGACCCAACCACGCGCGATGCCGCCGCGATTGCCCATGCACATGCCCAGATCAACCTGCGCCTGCGCGGGTTGGGGGTGATGTTAGAGCGCTCAGACCTGCCGCGTGACCGACTTTGGATGGGGGATCCGGGCACGATTGTGACCCTAGAGTGGATTGCGCTGTTTGAAGGGGCTGTGGTGCCGCAGCTGGACTGGCCAGAGGCGGTTCAGACCTACCGCGCTGATATGCTGACGCACCAAGCGGTGGCGGACGAACTCACCGCGTATCGCCCCGAGATGTTGCAGTACATGCGGGAAAAGGGCGTGCTGGAGTGAGCGCTCGGGGCGGAAATAGCGGGTTTGACGATCACGATAGTCACCAGTGATTTCACAAGCGCTTTCGAAACCTCGTCTCGGCCAAAGTTTGCATTGGGCGAGGGCAGCCGGTTCTAAAATGTCGAGAATAGGTCAGTGTCGCAGGCCTGACCGCAGGTGATTGCGTGTCGTGCCACCGCATGTCGACGTTCCCTCTGTCGAGAAAGGTGAATCGGTCCGTCAGGTGGACTGCATGCTTCAAGCCGCCAGTAATCGCAGGCTAACGTCAAACAACGCCACGGGCGTACGCCTGTTGGGAAGAGGGAGGATACACATGACATCCAAGAAGCTCGAACACGCCAAAGGCCTTTATCTGGATGGCATCAGGGACGGTCAGATTTGGGAGGCGTTGAACGCCCATACCGGTGACCGGTACACGCAGCATTCGACCGGTGTGGCAGATGGCAAAGAAGGGTTTGCCGCGTTTTTCGCGCCTTTCCTTGAGCGCAATCCTGACCGCGACATTCAGGTGATCCGTGAAATCGAAGACGGCCCTTATGTGTTTCTTCATGTGTATCAAAACCTTGGGAATGGCGCTGCGCAGTGGGTTACGGCCGACTTGTTTGACACAGACGAAAACGACAAAGTCATCGAGCATTGGGATGTCATCCAAGAGTTCGCGACCCAGACCGTTTCAGGCCGCACAATGGTAGACGGGTCAACCCACATCGAAGATCTGGATAAGACCGAAGCGAACAAAGCCAAGGTCCAGCAATTCTGCGATGTTGTTCTTGTTGGCGGTCAGTTTGATAAAGTCACGGACTTTATATCGACTGAACGCTACGACCAGCATAACCCGGCGGTGGGCGATGGGCTCGACGGGTT
>JABSSA010000020.1 GCA_013214665.1 Paracoccaceae bacterium | reverse complement strand
CCGTGGCACCCGACGCTGGGGGCGTGCCGGGCACACCGCGCGCGTTTTTGACCGCGCCGGGGCAGGGGGTGAATTACCATCGTGGCACTTGGCATGGCGTTCTGACCCCGCTTCACGCGCCCGGATTGTTTGCTGTGGTGGATCGGATTGGCGATGGCGCCAATCTTGAGGAACATGTGTTTGATGCGCCTTACCTCGTGGTGCAAGGCGGCTAAGGGCATCGCCTCGAGCGTCGCGTAGACGGCAAGGACCATGCGAAAATTATCGCTGTATCTTGCCCCAAACACGGAATCGTGGCCTTCTTCGGATAACTGCATTCGGAGGGTTCATCCATGAAAGACGACAATTTCCTGCGCGCCAACAATGCCCAACATATGTGGCATCCGATGGGCCATCCCGGTGCCGCACGCGGGGACGAACCGCCACGGATCATCACCAAGGCCGAAGGTTGCGAAATCGTCGACATTGACGGGCACCGCGCAATTGATGCGGTCGGGGGCTTGTGGTGCGTGAACCTTGGCTATTCCAACGACAAGGTCAAAGAGGCCATCGCCAAGCAGCTTTATGATCTGCCTTACTATTCTGCGTTCTTTGGCACCACGAACCCAACGGCGATTGAGGCCTCATATGCCACGCGTGAGTTCTTTGCCGAAGATGGCATGGCGCGGGTGTTTTTCACCTCCGGCGGATCGGATTCCGTGGAAACCACGCTGCGTTTGGCGCGCCAGTACCACAGCCTGCGCGGGGAGCCGAAGCGGACGAAGTACCTCAGCCTCAAGAAAGGCTATCACGGCACGCATTTCGGCGGCGCCTCGGTCAACGGAAACAACCGGTTCCGCAAAGCCTATGAGCCGCTTTTGCCCGGCTGCCACCACTTGCCCGCGCCGTACAGCTATCGCAACCCGTTCAACGAGACAGACCCGGCCAAGCTGGCGCAATACATCGCGCAGGCGGCTGAGGACGAGATCGAGTTCCACGGCGCAGAGCATATCGCAGCTTTCATCATGGAGCCGATCCTGGGTGCGGGCGGTGTGATTGTTCCGCATGAGACCTTCATGCCCCTGATGCGCGATATCTGCGACCGGCATGGCATCCTCATGATCGCGGATGAAGTGATCTGCGGTTTTGGCCGCACCGGCGATTGGACGGGGTCGCGCCACTTTGGCGTCAAACCGGATATGATGAGCTGTGCCAAAGGCATCACGTCCGGCTATTTCCCCGTGGGGGCTGCGTTGATGAGCGAACAGGTCGCCTCGGTCTTTGAAAGCTCGGATGCCGAAGGCGCCATTTTCCACGGCTATACCTATTCGGCGCACCCGGTTGGTGCGGCCGCGGTCACCGCCTGTTTGGAAGAAACCCTGCGCTTGGACACCAAGACCAATGCCGCCGCACGTGGCACGCAGTTGTATCAGGGGTGTGTCGCGCTGATGGATGAATTCGATCTGATTGGCGACGTGCGCGGGGGCCATGGTTTGATGACGGGCGTTGAGCTTGTGTCTGACCGAGCCAAGAAAACGCCGCTTGATCCGGCAACCATGAAACGCGTTCATGAAGCGGCGTATGACAGCGGGCTGATGATGCGGATCGGTGGCAACAACTTCCTGATGTCTCCGCCGCTCACCATCACCGAAGCCGAAATCGATCGCGTGTTGGCAGCGTTGCGAACCGGGTTGCAGGCGGCATAACGACGGCGCTTCGCGTCCGCAGCCATATTGGGCTCGCGTTGAACCGGGCCATGTCCAGGGAAAATTCCTGCGACGGAGAATGCTTGTGGCTACGTATCAATCCTGTGCGTGACGGGAGCAAATGACGTGAAGACCGTTGATACATTCATCGCACTCAACCGGTTTGGCATGGGGGCTGCACCGGGAGAGGCCGATCGGATTGCGGATGATCCACGCGGGTGGCTCGCAGCCCAAATCGGAGCGCCGCTGCCACCTTTNGCGGACCCGGCCACGGCAAANTCATCGGCGGATNTCCTGCGCGACATTCAAGTGGCGCGCCGTGCNGGCGCGAAAGATGTTCAGAAGTCGGTTCAAAAAGCCTATCGGCAAGCGTTTCGCAGTGATCTTCGCTGGCGCGCGTCGGTGATGGTGCAGGGGCAAACCCCGTTCGCGGACCGTATGACACTGTTNTGGTCNAACCATTTCACCGTCTCGACCACCAAGCGCATCATCGGCCCGGCCACGCCTGCCTTTGAACGAGAAGCCATCCGCCCACATATTTTTGGCCGCTTTGTCGATATGCTGATCGCGGTAGAGCGGCATCCGGTCATGCTGTCCTATCTCGACAACGCCGTGTCCTTAGGCGAAAATTCTCTGGTTGGGATAAGGCGCAGGCGGCGGCAGGGCGGCGAAAAGACCATCAACGAAAATCTGGCGCGTGAAATTCTGGAACTGCACACGCTTGGCGTGGATGGTGGGTATTCGCAGAATGACGTGATGCAACTTGCCCTTTCGATCACCGGCTGGAGCCATGGGGGCATCCGGTTTCGGCGCGATGACACGCCGATCCACGGGGCGTTTGAATTTAAGCCGGGATTCCACGAACCGGGGCCCAAAACGGTGCTTGGCAAGACATATGCCCAGGACGGCCCCGACCAAGGGTTGCGCATTCTGGAAGATCTTGCGCGCCATCCCGCGACGGCCCAATTTATCGCGACCAAACTTGTGCGTCACTTCGTGGCTGATACGCCGCCACCCGATGCCGTAGAAGAAATTGCGCGGGTCTTTCAGAACACTGACGGCGATCTGGCCGCAATCAGCCAAGCTTTGATTGATCTTGAGGCTGTTTGGACAAACCCCTTGCCCAAAGTCAAAACGCCATATGAGCTGGTGATCGCAGCACATCGCGCCGTTGGCCGTACCCAGATCCAGGGTCGCGACAGCTTTCGTATCCTGCAACAACTGGGTCACATGCCTTTTTCGGCAACGTCCCCTGCCGGTTGGTCAGATGAAGCGCGCCATTGGCTGAGCCCCGAAGCGCTGATGGAGCGGATATCATGGCTGCGCCGGATGGCGGCGCAATCCTCGTCTCGTTTGATTCCGGCCGAGGTGCTGGAAGACACCATTGGCGCTGTGGCTGATCTGCGCACGCGGGATTGGGTTGCGCGCGCACCATCGGGCGATGCGGGCATTGCGATGATCCTCGCCAGCCCGGAGTTTCAACGGAGATGACTATGCCAGACCGCCGCACATTCCTGGGCGCGTCCAGCGCCGCTTTGATGACAGCGCTGGTGCGCAGCGGAGCCGCATTCGCCGCCGCCCCCGGAGAGGCGCGATTGGTGACAATCGTGTTGCGCGGCGGGCTGGACGGATTGCACGCCCTCGCTCCATTTGCCGATCCCGACTATCAGAAACTGCGGCCCCGGCTTGCCCTGGGTGGCGCGCGGCTGGATGTGACCCCGCTCAGTTTGGATGGGTATTTCGGGCTGCACCCGGCTTTGGCACCATTGGAAAAGCTCTACCGCGAAAAAGAGCTGTTGATCGTTCCCGCGGCCGCCACAGCTTACCGGCAACGCTCGCATTTCGACGGGCAGAATATGTTGGAAAACGGGTCCGGCGCGCCCTACGGCGCCCGCGACGGTTGGCTCAACAGGGCCTTGCTGGGCCTAAACGATTTTGACCGGCGTTTGGGCTTGGCGCTTGGCCCTGCGGTGCCGTTGATCCTGCAGGGCGACGCGCCGGTGCAAGCGTGGTCCGACAGTAAATCGCCCGAAGTCGACGCGGACTTCCTGTTGCGCCTGCAACAGGTTTACGCGAGCGATCCGTTGTTTCTGGACGCGCTGCACGATGCGCAAGGGGCTCTGAAGCCCGATCTGGATAAGGCCATGCTCGACGGCACGCGTGGGGCGGCAAAAGAAACCCGCCTTGCCGCCCATGCCGCCGGTGATTTGCTCGCGCGCGCCGAAGGGCCAAGGGTGGCTGTCCTGGAAATTCAGGGCTGGGATACGCATTTCGGTCAGGAACCACGCCTGCGCAATCTCCTGGCACAGGTGGCTGATGCAATCACAACGCTCAAAGGCGAGATGCAGGCGGTCTGGTCCAAAACCGCGGTCCTTGTGGTTTCTGAATTCGGGCGCACGGCTGCGGAAAACGCAAGCCAGGGCACAGACCACGGCACAGGTGGCATCGCCATGCTGGCAGGTGGTGCGGTGAATGGAGGCATCATCCACGGGGCATGGCCCGGTTTGTCGCAAAAGGCCCTTTACGAAGGGCGTGACCTGCGCGCCGTCAACGCTTATGAGAGCCTGTTCAAAGCAGTGATGATCGGCCATCTTGGGCTGGATCAAGGCTTTGTCGAAGACCGGGTGCTGCCGGGTTCAGCGGCGCATCTTCCGGCGGACGGGCTGTTGCGCTAAGGCCGATTGATGGGTCGATTACGGGTCCAGTCATAAAGGCCGCTGTCGCGTTCACGCACGGCCTCTTTCCACCCAACCTCTTCGCTGCGGGTCTTGAAATTCATCCCTTCAGGCGAATGGCGGGTGATCCCGTCAAAGACGGTTGCCAATCGCTGTGCTTGCACAATCTGCGCCTCCGCCACTTGATTTATGACCATCTTGTTCATCGCCAGCTGATTGATCGGCACTGTGGCCATGCGTTCGGCCAACGCCTCCACCTCTGTATCCAACTGCGCGGGTGGAACTGCTTTTAACACCAAACCCATCTGGGCCGCTTCCGTACCGCTGATCTTGTCGCCGGTCAGCAACATGCGCTTGGCCTTTTCCGGGCCCAACCGAAACGTCCACATCGCGGTGGTGGGGCAGCCCCAAACACGCGCAGGCATGTAGCCGATCTGCGCGCTGTCTTCCATGATCACCATGTCGCAACACAACGCAATGTCCGACCCGCCGGCAACGGCATAGCCATGAACTTTGCAAATCACAGGCTTCATCGCCCGAAAAAGCGACATGAAGCACTGCGTATTAGCCCACATGAACTGGTAATCCTGCATCGGATCCCAAGGCATGTCTTGCGTCATCGGGGTGTTGGGATCCTGTGCATAATGGGCCAGATCATAGCCCGCGCAAAACGCATCTCCGGCCCCGCTCAGAACCATGACATGGATATCGCGATCCTGGTCTGCGGCCTCTACTGCCGCCTGCAAATCGCGTGGCAGATCATCATTGATCGCATTCAAACGCGCAGGTCGGTTGAGCGTAATGCGCCCAATCCGCCCTGTTTTCCCAAACGTCACTGTGCTCATGTGGTCGTCCCCCTTTGGGAACGACCCTAACAAAGCCTGCCCGTGACACCACCCAATGCCCTTCTTTTGGATGGAAATACTCCGGGGGTTTGGGGGCAGAGCCCCCAACGGGTTCGGCTCGACAGAGCCGAAATCAGACTTTCAGGTTCGGAATGATCTGCTTTTTGCGGCTCATGATGCCAGGCAGCACAACGGTATCCCCGGAAACCTCTGCGCCAAAGCTCTGCTCGGCGACGGTTTTCACCAGATCGTTCGGCACCAGCAGTGTCGCCTCTTCGTTCAAGATGTCGATCACGAACAACAAAACCTGATCGGCCCCGTCTTCGCTGGCCACATCGACCATCGACTGCATCAGGCTGTCTTTGCGGTCGAGGATCAATTTGGGGGCTGTTGTCTCCAGAACTGAAACGCGGAATTGCTTATCGCCTACGCCGTATTCCTTGGAATCCATGCGCAGCAGCTCTGCGTCGGAAAAGGCGGAGACGTCGGATTTCGCTTCAAACATCTCCGCTGCATAAGCCGCGATATCCACGCCCAGATCTTTCGCCAGATCATGGGCAATCGCTTTGTCTTCCTGCGTTGTTGTGGGCGAGCGGAACTCAAGCGTGTCAGACAGGATACAGCTTAGCATCGCACCTTTCACCCAGGCCGGCGCCTGCGCCATGTCTTTGCCGATCATCTTCCACATGATCGTCGCCGTACAGGCCAGAGGCTCGATGCGGATATCAATCGGGCCTTTGGTTTCCAGGCCGCCAACCAGCTTGTGATGGTCAATGATGGCCTGAATGTCGGCGTCATTGATCGCATCAGGCAGTTCTGCCGGGTTGTTGGTATCCACGATGACAACCGGTTGATCTGCCTCGACCGCGTCGATGATCCGCGGCTTAGGCAGATCCCACTTTTTCAAAACAAACGCGGCTTCGGTGTTCGGTTCGCCCAAAAGCACCGCCTCGGCAGAGCCGCCTTTGATCTCGTTCAAATACCAGGCCCAGATAATTGGGGAACCGGTGGAATCTGTGTCGGGGGATTTATGTCCAAAAACCAGGATGGTCATCACGCGTGTCCTTAGGGGAAAACAATTTTCGGCGTCCTTATAACAGGGCGCGGCCCGGTGTCACGTGGGCTTCTGGCGCAAGGGGCGTGGCGTGCTGTCGCCCTTGCAAAAAGGGTTTGCGCTGGGGGTTTTGCGCGCTTTCCAAAACGCCCCGAGTATGTGACCTTTGCCCCAAACACAGACCGCCGCATCGCAGGACAGCCGCGCCATGCCCAAACCCATGAATGCCGATTTGCTTTTGCGCAGCGCCAAGAAAGCCGTCAAAGATCAGGATTGGGTTACCGCAATAGATGCGGTGCAACAGATGCGCCAGCGCTTTCCCGCGAACAAGAAAGCCAAAGCGCTGTGGGAAGACTTGCGCACATCCGGTTTGCCTGCGCTTGTCGGACAGGCTCAATCATTGCTGGCAGCTGGCGACAAAGTGGCGGCAGCAAAACAGTTAAGAGCGGCACATGCGCTATCGCCCAGCGATCTCGGCATAGGGTCGGCTTATGGGATTTGTCTTCTGGACATGGGCCGCGCGCCTTCTGCCGAAAAAGTCGCCGCCGCCCTTCTGCCCCATCATCCCGGCAATTTATCTGTGCTTAACCTGCAAGGCCGCGCCCTGCGTGAGATGGGCCGGTCCGAGGCTGCGCGCGCCTGTTTTGACAAAGCTCTGGCAACCGCCCCGGACGATCCGCAGACCTTGAGCAACATAGGCACGCTGGAGCGCGCCTTGGGGCGCCGCGAGGCTGCGGTAGACGCCTATCGTAAGGCGCTCAAAGCCGCGCCCGATAATGTCACCTTGCACCACAACATGGCGCAAGCGGTCAAATATACCGCGTCTGACGCGCATTTGCGCGACATGAAAGAGCTGAACGCGCGGCTTGGCGCAGGCAAGCCGGATCATGCACCCCTCTCCTTTGCGTTGTTCAAAGCTCTCGATGAGATCGATGCACGGGCCGAGGCGTTTGGGCATTTGGAAAAGGGCAACAAGCGCGCTGCATCCCTGGCTGGGTTCGACTTTCAGAGCCACAAAATCCCTTACGCCTTGTCGAAAGTGCTGTTTGAAAACGCGCAAATCGCGCCGGCATCTGAGGTCGGCGCATTGGCTCCCATATTTGTGACGGGGTTACCTCGGTCCGGCACATCCCTTGTCGAACGCATTCTGGCCCGACACCACGGCGCGCAGCCTTGCGGAGAATTGACGGTGGTGCCCCAAGCGGTGTCGGCCTTGCTGACACGGATTATGGCGCGTGACGCCAAGGTCTTGCAGGCACAAGACATCGCAGACCTGCGCAGTGAGATGTTGGAGGGGTTCGCGGCCTATTCCGATGGGCGGCCCATTCTGATCGACAAGATGCCGCTGAATTATCGATGGATTGGATATATCTGCGCAGCTTTGCCTGAGGCAAAGGTTGTCCATATAGTACGCGATCCGATGCCTGTGGCCTGGTCACTTTATAAGTTGAAGTTTCAGGGCGAGGGCAACGATTTTGTCTATGACCCTACCGCGATCGCACAGGTCATGTATCTGCACGACACGTACATGACGTTGTGGCGGGCGCAGTGCGGGGATCGGATAGTCGAGCTTCGGTATGAAGAGTTGATTGCCAACACCGAGTTGGAAACGCAAAAGCTGGCCACGGCCTTGGGGTTGGACTGGAGCGAAGACTGGCTGAGCCCTGAACGTGCCGAGAGCCAGGTTTTAACCGCCAGCGCAGACCAGGTGCGCCGCCCGATCTATCGCGATGCGAATGCAGATTGGCGGCGTTACGAAGCCCAGCTTGCCCCGTTGCAAAATGCGCTGGAAAAGATGGGGCTTTTATGAGGTTGGGCGGTTTGCATGTCGCCATGCAAGGGGCGAAGGGGCGACGATGAGCGACGCCCGAGAAACCGATCTCTATCCGCCTGTAAAGGCGTTTCTGCAGCGCCAGGGCTATGAGGTCAAAGCCGAAGTTGGGGCTGCGGATGTTGTGGCCATGCGCGGCGACGGCCCTCCGGTCATTGTGGAGCTAAAACTTGGGTTTTCGCTGGCGCTTTTGCACCAATGTGTCGCGCGACTGAAGGTCACCGACGACGTCTATATGGCGGTGGAGCGTAAGCGTGGGAAACCGTTTCAAAAAGCGCTGAAGGATATGACAACGCTGGCGCGACGGTTGGGTTTGGGATTGATCACAGTGCGATTGTCGGACGGGCATCTTGAGGTGCATTGTGATCCGGGGCCGTATGCGCCACGCAAATCCAAAAAGCGCAGCGACCGGCTGTTGCGCGAATTTGCGCGTCGCGAGGGCGATCCGAATGATGGCGGGCAAACCCGATATGGGTTGGTGACGGCCTATCGGCAGGACGCTTTGAAATGCGCGACGTATCTCGCTGAGGCTGGCGCCGAAAAAGGGGCGATCATCGCAAAAGCCACCGGCGTTCCTAATGCCACAACGTTGATGCGCGACAATCATTATGGCTGGTTTGAGCGTGTCGAAACCGGGATCTATGATCTGACCGATGCGGGCCGAAAAGGGCTGGCCGATTGGGCGGATGCGCTGGGGTAAAGACCGTTTGAGCTGCGCCGAGGTATAGACCCCGGCGCATTGGTTTTTAGAAGGTTTTCAGCAAAAGAAGCTGTAAACATCCAGACCAGTCGTATCAGTCAAACCGGCCAAAGTGATCGAGTTACCATCGCCAAGGTTAAGAACGGCGTTGCCGTTGGTGATGGTGAACATGTCAGACACGGCGGTTGTCGCAATCCCGCTGCTGTGCAGGAGGTCCGGGTTCAACACGAGAACGTCGGTTCCGACGGCAAAATCGCTGATTGTATCGTTGCCGCCGTTGTAAAGAAACATGTCGGACCCGCCTCCGCCGATCATCAGGTCATCGCCCGCATCGCCAAAAAGAAAATCCCGCCCCTCGCCGCCATCCAGCGTGTCGTCGCCTTCGCCACCCAAAAGGAAGTCGCTCCCACCACGTCCAAAGAGCATGTCGTTGCCTTTGCCACCGTCGAGGAAATCAAATCCGTCCTGGCCCAGTACGATGTCATCGCCACCTTCCGCAAAAATGATGGACCATGTGCCGGTTGCCACAATGCTCTCTCCCTCATCGGTGCCGTGGCCATACCCCCCAATTGAAACGGTCGGCACCGGAGTCGGCTCGGGATCAGGCATGGGCGCCGGGTTTGGCTCAGGTGTGGGCTCGGGTTCAGGCTGGGGGGCAGGCCCTGG
>JABSSA010000002.1 GCA_013214665.1 Paracoccaceae bacterium | reverse complement strand
ACCCGGCGCATCATCTGTCTTTCTGTTTAGCTGAGCCTTTATCCATGACGTCTGATCGAGAATGGCGCGCGGTGGTTGCCGCATTCATCCTGAACGGCTTGTTTTTTGGCGCCTGGGCCTCGCGCGTGCCTGCGTTCAAAGACCAGTTTCAATTGCAGCCGTCCACCTTGGGCCTTCTACTTTTGCTGTTGGCCGGAGGGGCCATTGTCTCTTTTCCCCTTGCCGGTGCCTTATCGGAAAAACTCGGGGCACGCCGTTTGACGTTGCTGTGCGCGGCGGGCTATGGGCCGGCTTTTGTGCTGCTCTCGATTGCGCCTAACGTTCTAACCTTTGCTGTTGCGTTGTTCCTGTTTGGTGCCTGCCATGGGGCTATGGACGTTGCGATGAATGGCTGGGGCGCGCGGGTTGAGGCGCGTCTGAAGCGCAGCACAATGTCAATCTTCCACGCCACCTTCAGCCTTGGTGCAGGCGTCGGCGCGGCCAGCGGCTATTTTGCAGCGACATGGGGGATGCTCATCGTATGGCACTTCGCAACTTTGGCGGCACTGTCGAGCGCGATAGCCTTTGCTTACATGATGGCCGGTAACGGCACGACCAAAACGCCCGCCGCGTCCAAATCAACCGGGCCAGCTTTCATGTTGCCGCCCAAGTCACTTTTGCTCGTTGGGCTAGTGGCGTTTTCTGCGTCGATGGGCGAAGGGGCGATGGCGGATTGGAGTGCGGTTTTCTTGCGCCTGGTCGTAGAAGTTAGCGAAGCCCGGGCGGCACTGGGCTATGCCGTTTTCAGCTTGATGATGGTGATTACTCGATTGCTGGGCGGACAGATTTTGGAACGGTTCGGCGCGGTTGTTACCATACGCGCCAGTGGAACGATTGCATTCATTGGATTGATGATATCCATTTTTGGTGGATCGTTTGGCGCAGGGCTGTTGGGTTTCGCATTGGCTGGAATTGGCTATGCGGTTGTTATGCCCGTGGTCTTTTCCCGCGCGGCAGCAGATCCGAATTTCCCACCCGGTCTGGCAATCGCCAGCGTCGCAACGCTTGGGTATGGCGGTATGTTGCTTGGCCCCCCGATTGTTGGATTTGTCGCGAGCTACGTGGGGCTTCAATTATCGTTTCTGGTGCTCGCGGGATTTGCCCTGCTCGCGGCATCCCTGGCCCCCAGCCTGTCTTCGCGTGACGCATAGCCAAGTTTAATGAACCGTGGCAAAGGGCTCTTTCCTCCCCTATCGCTCCATTGCCCAGCGACGAGGCCCGCAAAAAGATGGCGCCCCAACAGCAGTTGGAGCGCCAACGATTTGAACGCCTCAAAGGGCTGTGGATTAGGCTGCCGCTTTCGCGACCTCACCATGTGTTGTCGGAACGCCCTTCGCTTCTCTGCGTGTGTCGTTGTAGACGGCTTTGATCAAAGCAAAACACATCAAGACCATCACAACCGAGAACGGAAGCGCGCCGATGACCATCGCTGTCTGAATGGCGCCGGTCCCACCCGAGACAAGCAATCCGCCGACCACAAGCGCTAAAGCTGCGCCCCAAAACACGATATGTGGGCGCGCTTTTGGACCTTCGTCCCCGGCGGCATTGATCGTGTTGACAATAAGCACCGCCGAGTCTGCTGAAGTGACGAGGAACGTCATAAGCAGAACCACGATGATCACAGCCATGCCCCAGGCCAGGAACTGTGCGATTGGCGCCAGCATAAACTCGGTCATGGCGAAAATCTTGTCGCCGTTGCCTGCGCTGAAAATGACGCCATCGGCCCCGCCATATAGTTCTAGCCAGATGGCCGTTCCGCCAGCCCAAGAGAACCAGATGCAGCACATCAGGCCGGGAACAAGCATCGCGCCGAGCACAAATTCGCGGATTGTCCGGCCTTTGGAGATGCGTGCCAGGAACAAGCCCACGAACGGAGCAAATGCGATCCACCAAGCCCAGTAGAACACAGGCCACCATCCTTGCCATTGCGCCAGCAAGAAGGCCTCTGACCCTTCAACACCGTCGGAACGATAGACATTGAAGCTCAGGAACGGCAGCGCGAGGAAATAGTCCCAAAGCCCGACAAACAGGGCAGTTGCACCGAACCAGGTTGCGCCAAAGATGATCAGGAAGCTGAGCAAGAAGATTGACAAGACCATATTGATGTTGGACAGCCACTTGATCCCTTTGCCGACACCAGACAGCGCGGAGAGGGTAGATGCCCCCATGATGAACAAGAGCGCAACAACAATGCCGACAAAGTTCACGGTGCCCGCAATGCTGTCGCCGCCGGCATTCACAGCACCTTCTGGATGAACAAGGCCCCCAATGCCGATGCGTGTCAAACCAGCTACAAACTGGTCCACACCAAAGCCAAGCGTTTGGGCGACGCCCAAAATGGTCGCAACCACGGCCACGATATCGATGATATGACCGATCGTCCCTGAAAGCGCCTTGCCAAAGATCGGCGTTAGCGCAGACCGGATCGTCAGCGGCAAACCGCGCCGATAGGCAAAGTAGGCCAGCGCCATGCCGATGATCGCATAGCAGGCCCAAGCCCCTACGCCCCAATGCAAAAACGACCAGACATAGGCTTGGCGAATGTTGTCTTCACCTCCTCCGGTCGTCAAACCTTGGATGACACTTGGGTTGTTCTGAAAGTGCGCCACCGGCTCGGCCACGGCCCATGTCAGCATTCCAACGCCGATCCCTGCGCCGAACATCATTGAGAACCAGGAGAAATTCGAAAATTCGGGTTTGTCGCCGGGCTGACCAAGCAACATTTTTCCTCCGGTCGGCCAGGCTGCCAGCCCCAGGCAGACAATGACAAACAGGGCGACGACCCAAATATACCATGCCGCAAAGTTGTTTAGGATGACGCTATTCCAGGCACCGAGGGTTGCGCCTGCGTGAACGGGCCAAAAAATACACCAGACAACCAAGATACTGATAATCATCTTCGAGACTACGGTCACATTGACGCTAAAGCCGCTGTAAAAGCCTCTGTCTGCCGTATTGATCGGCAGCTCTGTCAGTGGCGGTTTCATTGAAATTCTCCCTGTTTTATTCCCAGGAGCTTCCGGCCTAATCGTTTGGTGGGCTACACCAGTCCCCGTGGGCACAGGCGAAAAAGCCGTTTTGCGAAGCCCTTGGTCCAGTGCAGCGGAAAAGCGTCAACAAAGCAATTGTTAGTTATGGAGCAGCGCCATACGCCTGTGAATGGCTTTAGGGAAATCGGATCAGAGGACCGGAGATTTCAAATTAAGTCGGAATGAATTCTGATACTTGCGTCATGCAACAGGCAACATGAACTGCAAGTCGCAATTTGTTTCATTTCAGGCAGGAAAATTGGTCAGCTGACCTCGATCCTCGGTAAATTAGGTAGAATCGCGTAGGTCTGATATCCGCTTTTTGGGTGATCTAAACGTTCGATAGCGGCACACGCGGGCCAACGACCAAGGTATTTTCGGCCGAAAATTCCAAGAGTGATGGTGGTTCAACGGAAGCCTTTCGCCAGTCTTTCCTACCGCCGAAACGCCTTGGCCACGAGGCGCAGCTTTTTCATCCTGTCGTAAAGCGTGTTGCGTGGAATACCCAATCGGTCTGCTGCTGTCGCGACCTTGCCGCCTGCGTCGCTCAGCTCCTGCTCGATGATTTGCTTTTCATAGACTTCGAGACGTTCGGCCAATGTGCCGATATCGTCGAGGGGCTGGGTATCGTCCAACTCTTCGCGCATAGCACGGTTTTCAAGCGCTAAGTGACGATAAGCCAAAGCACGGTGCAACACGTCGACCATGCGTTGTGGGTCGCATGGCTTTTCAAGATATTCATACGCTCCATCGCGAACAGCTCGCATGGCGGTTGGCACGTCGGAATGGCCCGTGAGCAGTACAACGGGCAGTTCCGGGTCACAGGATTGCGCAAACCTCAAAACATCGAAACCGTCATGATCTGGCATTTGGATGTCAGACAGGATCACGCCGCGAAAGTTGGACCGGATCAAACGCCGCGCCTGGGTAAAGCCATTTGTTGGGATCGGCTCCAGGTTTTGCAGTTCAAGTGTTTGCTCAATTGACGTCCGCAGAACGGCGTCGTCCTCGATGATGAGCACTCGTTTATACATTTTGCGCCTCGACGATTGGCAGGGTGATCTGAAATTCTGCGCCCTGGCTTCGATTTCGGCAGCTCAGCTTGCCGCCAAACCGCGTGATGATGCCGTGCGAAAGCGCCAACCCCATCCCCAAACCTTTTGAAGCTCCAAGCTCTTTGGTCGTATAAAAAGGTTCAAACACGGAAGATGGATCGCAAATGCCTTGGCCGCTGTCTTTCACGGTCAGGATGGCCTCTTTGGACACGACTTTTAGATCCAGAAAGAGCTGTTTCACCTCGGTGGTGGCCATTGCATCCAAGGCATTTGAAACGAGGTTCAGCACCACCTGTTCCAGCCGCACATTGCCCGCCAAAACCCATGCTGGTTGATCGGGCAAGTCTGCGTGCAATTGAACTGATGCCTCTTTTATCTCGGGGCCTGCGATGTCGAGCGCGGATGCAACAACAGCTGCGAAATCAATCCGTTCGGTGGGCGCGTTTTCTTGGCGGGCAAACGCGCGCAGATTGCCAATGATCCGGGTCATACGCCGCACCTGATCTGAGATAAGAGTCAGGTTTTGCGCCACAGGTTCAGGCTTCCCCTTTGACAAGAAAGTCTGCCCGTTCTCTGCGAAATTCAAGATCGCCCCCAGAGGCTGGTTCAGTTCGTGGCTGACCCCGGCAGAAAAACGCCCCAGTGCTGCTAGCTTTGACGTTTCGACCAGAGCGTCTTGGGCATCTCGCAATTCTTGGGTGCGGTCGGTCACGCGTTTTTCCAGCTCGGCGGAGTGTTTTGCCTCGGTCGCCAGTCTGCGCTGTTGCTGCAAGGAAATAGCGGCGATCAAACCCAAAATACCGGCACCAGCTAAGGCAAGAAGCATGCGCAAACGCGCGGTGTTCAGAACCGAAGAAATATCCAAATAAATCTGACCAGTTAATTCTAAACTTGGGCTGAAGCGGCTGACCACGACGACGCTCTGTGGCGCGCCTGTGGGGGGGCTATAGCTCCAGACTTGAACGCCCCCGATGGTATCTGTCGGCGCCATGTCAAAACGGGCCAATTCCGGGTCTCCTCCGCGTGACAGACGCAAAAGGTCAGAACGGTTGGCAGAGAATGACACCTGCTCAGCGTCAAAGAAAATGATGGGTTCAGGGTCGAGAGACCATTCGTGCTCCAAAGGGGTCAGTGGAATGTTAACGATGACCACCCCGATGGGCTTGGGCCCCTCTGAACGAACACCGCGGCTAAGCAGGAAGACGCGCTCTTCTTCGATCATTGCCTGTTGGAAGCCCAGGCGATTGTTCATTGCCGCTTCGATCAGTTTTTTGGGGATGCGTTTGCCAATCTCGTCGGGAAGAGACGAGGCGCGGATGATGCCATCGGGTGTGCCGATTTTCACGCTGCCGACGCCATAGGTAACTTTGAAATCCAGAAGCACGTCTAGTATTGACTCAAATTCGCCCAGTTCCAAAGCCTCTTGAAGACCCTGGTCGCGCGCAAGAAAGTTCACCAAGGCCCGATAGCCGTCCACCTGTTGACGCAACAGACTTTCCGTTCCGCTTAGCCGTACCTCACCCGAACGCATCAGAAGCTGTAGCTCTGATTGCGCAGTCTTCTGATACAGCCAGACAGACAGGCCGACGCTGAGCGCCAGATAAAGCCCATACCCGAAAAGAAGCCGTTTCATCGGAGGTTTTCCCTAGTGAGCGCCCCGGAATCGGGAGCGCAGCGTGTTCCAAGTTTTGTCCGAAAATTCGGGAAAAATGCAAGGATGGTGCCGTGAGCTTTGGTAACTAATTGAAAATTATGACTTTCGCACGCTTGCGAAAAAAAGCTTGAAGCGAAAAGTCAGATTTCATTGACTTTTCTCATCGGCGCAGGAGGAGCGCCCCAACTGGAGGATACCCATGAAGAAATTCTTGAAAGCTGCGTGCATCGCGGCCGTTGCATCCGTGCCATCGATCGCTGCTGCGGCTTGTGATGATGGTGAAGTCGTCGTCAAGTTCAGCCACGTCACCAACACGGACAAACACCCCAAAGGCATCGCTGCGTCTTTGCTGTCTGAACGCGTCAATGCCGAGATGAACGGCACAATGTGCATGGAGGTGTTCCCGAACTCGACTCTTTATAACGACAACAAGGTGCTGGAAGCACTGCTGCAGGGCGACGTACAGCTCGCGGCACCATCACTTTCGAAATTCGAGAAGTTCACCAAGCAGTTCCGCATCTTTGACCTGCCATTCATGTTCCGCGACATTGATGCTGTTGACGCATTCCAAGCTTCTGACGCGGGTCAGGCTTTGAAAGACAGCATGCAACGCCGTGGCCTGCAGGGTCTGGCATTCTGGCACAACGGCATGAAGCAGATGTCGGCAAACGTTCCACTGGTGAACCCATCTGACGCCAATGGCCTGAAGTTCCGTGTTCAGTCCAGCGACGTTCTGGTGGCACAAATGGAAGCTATCGGTGGCTCGCCTCAGAAAATGGCATTCTCGGAAGTGTACGGCGCGTTGCAGCAGGGCGTTGTGGACGGACAGGAAAACACCTGGTCCAACATTTTCGGCAAGAAGTTCTTTGAAGTGCAGGACGGCACAACCGAAACCAACCACGGCATCATCGACTATCTGGTTGTGACGTCTGTGGATTGGCTTGATGGGCTGGACGCTGATGTGCGCGACCAATTCCTGACGATCCTGAACGAAGTGACCGAGACCCGCAATTCCGAAGCCTTCGCGGTAAACGAAGCGGCGCGCCAATCGATCATCGATGCCGGTGGTGTCATCCGTGAACTCTCAGCAGAACAGCGTCAGGGCTGGGTTGATGTGATGAAGCCGGTTTGGGCGCAATTCGCGGGCGATGTAGGCCAAGACAACATCGACGCTGCGCAAAAGATCAACGCGGCGACAAACTAAGACACAGCATCGGACCGGCACATGTCGGTCCGATACACTGGAGGGGGCAAGCCTCTTCCAGATTTTCTCTAGGTGTTCGGCAAATACAGCCAACCCTGGGCTTTCTTGAATTCAACGCAATTGGGGGCAGTGATGGCAACCAAATCAGGCCCAACAACCTGGGTCGACCGGATCGAGGAGACTGCGATTGCGGTGATCCTTGGCATGATGACGCTGTTCACCTTTGCAAATGTGGTGGCGCGCTACGGGTTTAACTCAAACATCTTTTTCGCGCTAGAGCTGACGGTGTTTCTGTTTGCGTGGCTGGTCCTTTTGGGCGCCAGCTACGCGGTGAAAAAGACACTGCATCTCGGCGTTGACGCGGTGGTGAATATGGTGCCCGCACGCACCAAACGCGTGATGGCGTTTGCCGTTGTGGCGGTTTGTTTAGCTTATGCTTTGCTGCTGCTGAAAGGCGCGTGGGACTATTGGGCGCCATATGCGAACCTCTACCCAACCGATGGGCGCTGGTTCCCAACCGGGTTCAAAGAGGCGCGCGGTCAAGGCTGGTACGAGACCCAAGATATCCCTGTGCCGTTTTTCATGCGTTGGCTCGAGACTGTGTTCAACGAAGGATACGAGTACGAAAAAATGCCCAAAGTCGTGCCGTATCTCGTGCTGCCGGTGTCGATGGCGCTGTTGGTTTTTCGCTTTGTCCAAGCCGGGCTGCGTGTGTGGCGTGGCGAGCAAGAGATGCTGATCGTGAGCCATGAGGCCGAAGAAGAGGTGGCCGAAGCGGCCGCCAAGCTGAAGGACTGATCCCGTGGAAATTTTGTTGTTATTCGTGCTGGTCATCGGCCTGATGCTGATCGGCGTGCCGATCGCGGTTAGCCTAGGCTTTTCGTCCATCCTCTTTCTTTTGATGTTCTCGGACAGCTCGCTGGCCTCTGTTGCCCAAACCCTGTTCGAAGCTTTCGAAGGGCACTCGACCCTGCTTGCCATCCCCTTCTTCATCCTCGCCTCCAGCTTTATGTCGACGGGGGGTGTTGCACAGCGGATCATCCGGTTCTCCATCGCTTTGGTGGGGCACCTGCGCGGCGGTCTGGCGATTGCGGGCGTGTTGGCTTGCATGATGTTTGCGGCCCTGTCCGGGTCATCTCCGGCGACTGTGGTTGCCATCGGGACAATCGTCATCGCCGCCATGCGGCAGGTTGGTTACACCAAAGAGTTCGCAGCGGGCGTTATCGCGAATGCGGGCACGCTCGGCATCCTGATCCCGCCTTCCATCGTTATGGTGGTTTATGCAGCCGCGGTTGAGGTTTCTGTCGGGCGGATGTTCCTGGCGGGGGTCATCCCGGGCATCATGGCGGGCACAATGCTGATGATCGGCATCTATGTTATGGCGCGGATCAAGAACATGCCAAAGGGAGAGTTCGCGGGCTTTGGCGAAATCTTTGCCAGCTTCAAGGCCGCGATCTGGGGGCTGTTGCTGATCGTGATCATCATGGTTGGGATCTATGGTATTCCCGGTGTTACCGGTGCGATCTTTACGCCAACCGAAGCCGCTGCGGTCGCGTCGGTCTATGCGTTCATCGCTAGCGCGTTCATCTATCGCGATGTGGGCCCATTGGCCGGGCAACAAAGCTTGTTGTCCAAGCCGCAGGCTCTGATCACCGCGTTCTTTCATAAAGACACGGTTGCCACCCTCCGGGATGCGGGCAAGTTGATCATCACTTTGATGTTTGTGATCGCCAATGCGCTCTTGCTCAAACATGTGATCACCGACGAGCAGATCCCGCAAAAGATCACCGAATGGATGCTGTCCTATGGCTTTGGCCCGGTCATGTTCCTGGTCGTTGTCAACGTGATCCTCTTGATCGGTGGACAGTTCATGGAACCGTCGGGCCTTTTGGTCATTGTCGCGCCGTTGGTCTTCCCGATCGCGATTGAGCTTGGCATCGACCCGATCCACCTTGGCATCATCATGGTCGTGAACATGGAAATCGGAATGATCACGCCGCCGGTTGGGCTGAACCTGTTCGTGACGGCTGGCGTGGCGAATATGTCCATGATGGGCGTGGTCCGCGCTGCGCTGCCATTCCTGGCCATCATGTTCGTGTTCCTGATTTTGGTGACGTACGTGCCGTGGATATCAACGGTCTTACCCAATGCGGTGATGGGGCCGGAGATCGTGGTGAAATAGCTTTGGTAAATTAATCCAAACAGACGGTCATGCCTCTTTGTGACGCACGACAGGATACCACGCAGTGTGGCATGGGGCATGACCGTCTGAACCAAACTGTATCGCGACCCTTCCGGTTCCGCGTTTTGCCACCAACAGGTTTTTGGTGATTGTACGCCCAGGGCCTGTATGCGGCTTTGGCTCCTTGCCTTGGCAAGGTCTTGCGTTTTGTCGAATATCGACTACCCGTTTCGAGATATGCCGCTGAGATTGCGGCCTGCGCAGTCGGAACGTTTCAAACATGATTGATGATCACTCCACCTCCTTTTGGCAGCATTCGATTTCCGAGCATTGGGGCATCCAATCTCGGCTGGAAAAGCTGGAAGGAGAATTTGATCTGAACTTTCTGGCCATCGCTGAAGATGGCACAGGATATGTGCTCAAAGTGATGCACCCGGGGTGCGAAGCGGTTCTTGTGGATCTTCAGATCAAAGCGCTTTCGCATCTCAAAGGGCTGGACGCAGCTTTGCTCCTTCCAAATGTGATCCCGGCCAATGACGGCCAGCCTGTTCAGCGCATCAAAGACCCGGACGGTGCCGAGCGTTTGGTTTGGATGCTCGAACGGCTGCCGGGACGGTGCTATGCCGAGCTTACGACCAAAAGCCCGGATTTGATCTGCGATCTTGGCCGGGAGTTGGGGCGTATTGCCAGAGGGCTCAGCACGTTTGAACACCCTGGGCTTGCGCGAGATTTCAAGTGGAACCTGGTTCAAGCCGATTGGGTGAAGCTAAAACTCGACTGCATCACCAACGCAGCGCGCCGCGCACTTCTGGAAGACATCTGCGCAGGCTTTGACACGGCAAAATCGGCCTTGTCGGCGATGCCGGTGCAAGCGATCCACAACGATGCCAACGATTACAACGTTCTTGTTCAAAGCTATGCGGCGCAGATGCCGAAATTGACGGGTGTTATCGATCTGGGCGACATGTGTGCCGCTCCGCGCATCTGTGACTTGGCCATTGCGGGGGCCTATGTGGTGCTTGACCACCCCGATCCGGCCATTGCGCTCAGCGCGTTGGTTGCCGGGTTCCATGAGGCCAATCCGCTAAGCTTAGAAGAAGTTGATCTCGTTTGGCCGCTGTTGCGCATGCGGTTGGCGGTGAGCGTGGTGAATTCAACGCTCATGGCGGTTGATGCGCCCGATGATCCCTATGTCACGATTTCGCAAGCGCCTGCATGGCGGTTTCTTGAACGAGAGGATCTGAGCGGTGATCTGCTGACTGCAAGACTACGTGTGGTTTGTGGAATGCCAGCCGTGGAGGGCGCGGATCGCGTTATGGCGTGGCTGGATCAAGAACGGGGGAATTTTGCCCCAATCATGGGATGTGATTTGAACGACGCGCCGATGGGATCACTCTCGGTGGAAAACTCGACCTGGCCGCAAAACCCATTCGATCTGCCGATTGAAGAAGCCGCGCGCGTTGGGGAAGAATTTGATCGGCTGGGCGACATATGGCTTGGGTATTATCACGAACCACGGCTCATCTACACCGACCTCGCATTCCGCAATGGCCCGTGGAAAGCAAGCGACCGCCGTACCGTCCATCTGGCTGTGGATGCCTTTACCAAAGCCGGGCATCCCATCCATGCGCCTCTTGATGGCGAGGTCGTCGTGGCCGAATATCGCGACGGACATCTGGATTACGGTGGGGTCATTATTCTGCGCCACGAAACACCGGATGGCGATCCGTTTTATACCCTGTACGGCCATCTGAATCCCGAATTTCTGGACCGCTTGGAACCCGGCAGCCGGGTCAAAAAGCACGACGCGTTTTGCAAGCTGGGCGATCACACGATGAACGGCGGTTGGTCTCCGCATGTGCATTTTCAGCTGGCGATGACGACCAAGGGCATTGAGGCCGATTGGCCCGGTGTCGGTGACCCGGACGATATGGAGTTCTGGCGCGCCATATGCCCCAACCCTGCAGCGTTGATGAACCTGCCAGACGACAAGGTGCGGTATACTCCCGCAGACAAAACCGACCTGTTGGCGGAGCGCAAAGCGAAATTTGGGGGCAACCTGAGCCTCACCTACGACGATCCAGTGATGCTTGTGCGCGGCTGGAAACACCACATGTTCGATGAATGGGGGCGCCCCTATCTCGACGCTTATAACAACGTGCCGCATATCGGGCACGCGCATCCGCGTATTCAGGCCGTTGCCGCCGATCAGCTTAAGCGGATGAATTCAAACACCCGCTATTTGCATCCAGCTCAGACCGCTTTGGCCGGTAAAATTCTCTCCAAACTGCCAGAGCGATTTGAGGTCTGTTATTTTGTGAACTCCGGCAGCGAAGCCAACGAACTGGCCTTGCGCTTGGCCCGGGCGCACACAGGTGCCAAAGGGATCGTGACGCCGGATCACGGCTATCATGGAAACACGAACGACGCTGTTGCGATTTCAGCCTATAAATTCAACAAACCGGGCGGCATCGGGAAAGCGGATTGGGTTGAACTGGTCGAGGTTGCGGATGACTATCGGGGCAGCCTCAAAAGGGATGATCCCGACAGGGCCAGGAAATTCGCCGATCTTGTAGACCCCGCCATTGCCAAGCTGCAGGCTGGGCCACATGGGGTTGCTGGCTTCATCGCTGAGACCTTTCCATCCGTGGGGGGGCAGATCATCCCACCAGCAGGCTATCTGGCCGAAGTCTACGATAAAATCCGAGCCGCAGGCGGCGTTTGTATCGCGGATGAAGTGCAGACCGGCCTTGGCCGTCTGGGTGATTTCTATTTCGCCTTTGAGCATCAAGGCGCGATGCCAGACGTTGTGGTCTTGGGAAAACCATTGGGCAACGGTCATCCCATTGGGGCGGTCATCACCACACGCGATATCGCTGACAGTTTTGACAATGGGATTGAGTTTTTCTCGACCTTCGGGGGCTCAACGCTGTCTTGCCGCATCGGCAAAGAGGTGTTGGACGTCACGGATGACGAAGACCTGCAAGGCAATGCGCAAATGATAGGGGCACAGCTTCTGGACGGGCTGCGCGATATTCAAACCCGTCACCCCGCAATCGGTGACGTACGCGGTATGGGGTTGTTCATTGGGGTAGAGTTGATCAACCCGGATGGGTCCCAAGCAACAGACATTTGCCGTTTCGTCAAAAACCGGATGCGCCAGCACCGCATTTTGATCGGCAGTGAAGGTCCAAAGGACAATATCCTGAAAATCCGCCCGCCGCTCACCATAGAAAAGGATGATGCGGATATGCTCCTTGCCGTTCTGGAAAAAGTTCTTTCAGAATTGGCATAGCCGCAGCTGGTGTGTGAACGGCGCGCCAAGTGCTCAACCCTCGATTAGAGTTGAAGTTCAGCGTGTGTGGCGCGGTCTTTGCCGCTCTGCCGATAGAGGTTTTCTAGCGTTTCTCCCATTGATGTGGTGAAGTCGCCACCATGACCATCAATCAACTCAAAACACTGCTGGCGGTGATCGAGCAAAAATCCTTTGCTGCGGCTGGACAGGTCATTGGGCTCTCTCCATCCGCGGTCAGTCTTCAGATCAAAGCTATGGAAGATGAATTGGGTGTTCAGCTGTTTGACCGGATCAAGCGCCCACCGGTGCCGACTGCGCGGGGCCGCGCGCTGGCGGAACATGCGCAAAAAACACTGGCGTTGTTCGAAGCCTCGGCCAATGTCGCGCGTGGCGAGATTGTCAGATCGAACGTATCAATCGGCGCGGTCCCGACTGCGTTGGCTAGCTTTCTGCCTGCCGGTTTGAAATCATTGCAATCGGCATTTCCGCAGCTGCAGATCCGCGTGATCAACGGCAGCTCCTCGTCGCTGGTCCAAAAGCTGTCTGATGGTCAGGTGGACGTGGCTATTTGCACCAAACCTGCCAATCCGATCCCCGGGCTTGATTGGCACAGCATCGCGGTTGAACCATTTGCCGTTGTCGCGCCTGCCGAGGCCAAAGGCGACAGCTGGCAAGACCTTTTGCGGGACAACTCGTTCATTTGGTTCAACCGGAAAACCTGGGCAGGGCAGGGGATCGAAGAAGAGCTGGCCTCTCTGAATATCGATGTGGAAAGCGCGATGGAAATAGATTCCCTCGATGCGATCTCCAATCTGGTGAGCGAAGGGTTGGGCGTATCGATCGTGCCAATTTGCAAAGGGCGGGGGCCATTTTCAGATCGGCTGCGCACACTGGCCTTTGGCGACCCGCCGTTCACACGCGAGGTGGGTGCCTTTACCAACTCGGACGGTCGGGCAGATTTGGTGATTGACGCGTTCATTGAAGCGCTGCAATCATCTTGAGAAAAACTCAATCAAGAAACCAGAATTCGAAACTAACGTAAATTTGATTGTTGGTGATACGCTTTATGCATCCAGTGAGGCGTGTGCAGCATGATTCATCAATCGATCCATTCCCGTGGCCCTTTTTTCGATCTGTCAGACCGACAGCGCCAAATCCAAGCAACAGCGCGCCAGATTGCGCAAGAGGTTGCCGGACCAAGTGCCACGGAGACGGACAAGTCAGAGGCATATCCGTGGCATGTTGTTCGCGCGATGACGGATGCGGGCCTGATGGGGATGAGCGTGCCCAAAGCGCTGGGTGGGCCCGGCCACAGCTATTTTGATGTGGCGCTGGTCGTCGAAGAACTCGCGGCGCAGTGTGGTGTGTCGGGGCGCATCGCCGTTGAGGGCAATATGGGCGCGGTCGGGGCCATTATCGCCTATGGCTCGCCCGCGCAAAAACAATGCGCCGCTGATCACGTTATGGCGGGCGATAAACCTGCGATTTGCATCACCGAACCAAATGCCGGCAGCGCCGCAACAGAAATGACAAGCACCGCTGTGAGGGAGGGTGATACCTGGGTTCTGAACGGGCAAAAACATTGGATTACGGGCGGAGGTGTTTCCAAGCTGCACCTTATTTTCGCGAGGGTGATCGAAGACGGAGAGTTCAAAGGCATCGGCGGTTTCATCGCTTATTTGGGTGAAGAAGGCCTTCGGATTGAGGGTCGAGAGCCAACGCTGGGTTTGCGCGGTATCCCGGAAACGGTGGTAACCCTTGAGAACCTGCGGTTGCCGTTTGAGCGGCTAATCACTCCGCCAGAAGGTATTGAGCATGGGTTTGCCGGGCTGATGAATGCCTATAACGCGCAACGGGTTGGCGCCGCGACTGTTGCGCTGGGCATTGCACGTGGCGCTTACGAAACGGCGGTCGAATTTATCAAAACCCGCGAACAATTCGGGCGTCCCATTGCAGAGTTTCAGGGCCTGCAATGGATGATCGCCGACATGTCCATGCAGATCGATGCAGCCCGCATGATGATCTGGCGGGCCGCGGCCAGCGCCGAAACAACCGGAACCGGATTTCCCGATCCAATGATGGCCGCGCAAGCCAAAGTGTTTGCGTCAGAGATGGCCGTAAAGGTCACCAATGATGCGCTGCAACTGCATGGCGCGCGTGGATATTCGCGCAACTGCGCGGTCGAACGTATGCTGCGCGACGCGCGCATGTTCACGATCGGAGGCGGCACGGCGCAGATGTTGCGCAACCTTGTGGCTGGAAAAGCTTTGAATATGAAAACCCCTCAGACACGCGGCGGATATCTTCGCCAAGACAACAAGGGTTGAGGTTAGGCGCTCTGCGTGACGCGCGTTGTTTGTAACACTTGGCCCTGCTGGCCGCGACGCACATTGATGTACAATGAGCCGAATTTTGCGGCGTAAGCTTTTGAAACTTTGAAAAAACCGGGATCAACAATCCGCTGCATAGCGGATATAGTGAGGATGGTCTTCTAACGTGTCGTAAATCTTTAAGTCGCGGCACACCTCTAAAACGGCAAGTTTCGCTGCCGCATTGGCATCTTCTGGCAGCTGATCTTTCGGGAAGAAAACTTCAATCTCCGAGCGCCAGGCGTCCGCATGACCCGCAGCGTTTCCGTCTTCGTCGTAGATGGTGAATGAGGCATGAACATTCTTAAAAACCAGAACGCGTGCAGGGCCCGATCGAAGTACAACACTGCGGTCTTTCGCGGGTTTGTATCGCTCATAATACCAAGCTGAAGATGTTGTGCGATCAATTTCGATGGTGGCGCAGCCTGCAAGAAAAATGATCAGGGCAAAACTTGGATTTCTAAAAAACATACTGACCTCATAGCCGGTCAGTGTTGTGGGGCAAATGAAAATACCCGCATGGCGAGCGCTTTTCGCAGCTGACCGCTTCCAGCATCTCGCGTCTGCCGACATAGTGTGAGTATTCTGCTGGTCGGCTTGGACTGTCTGGCATCAACGACCTTGGGAATCTTTTGTTTTGACCCGTAACGCAAGGTTCCCGGATAAAAGATGAGTTCGTGGATCGAAAAGAAAACCGGTTGCGAAAGGCATAGTGTGGGACCGTAAGTTGCCCAAACCCCCGCGCGCCGACATCAAAACCAAGGTTCGACTTCAGATGTCGACAAACTGGGCCTCGAAGTTGCCACCGCTGTTTCCGGTTCCAAGTCGCGCTAGCGTGTCACGGTCGCGTAGGGTTTCCGATCTATGTGTGCATTCAACAGGTCCACAAGTTCGCCCGCTTCACGGGCCCATGTGTCTGGTTTTAATCCCCACCGTCGCATGATGATTGGATGCGCGATGTCATGTCCGTTTTCGCTAAAGCCGACTGATTGCGCATCGTAGATAAAGCTGTTTTTTTCCGCCATTTGTCTGATCCAAAATCTGAAATTGCAAAAAATAAACGTTTTGTGCCGCACACGCACAGATCGAACTGATTAAGACCGCTGAACTCAGGTGCGATTTTGGGCGCTGACCCAAAGTGTCGCGTCACCGGTTACGGTGCACGAAAGCTTGAGTGGCCCGAGTATGTCCTCGTAGGGCAAACCCGTCAGCGTGCCCGCTTTCGTGCCATGTATGTCGCAGGACCAGCACACCGTTGTTGCATCAGGGTGGTATTCGAATAGCTGGAGCACCCGTCCTGCTAGTAAAGAGTGACTTTGTGCAGGACAGTTTTCAAGAATGGAAAAGCGCGAATACACCGTAAAATTGTTAAGAAAAGCAGCTCTGACGTCCGATGACTTTACAACTCTACCTCTGGTAGCGACGCCGATTCTCATTGAAATGCAATAAGAGTGAAGTCAGGTAATCGCTGTTTGGCGGATCATCAGTTGTGTCAACATGCGTGTTGACTTTTGCGGAGCCTGTCGCGTGACGCGCTGTCAAAAAAGCGATGAATACAGGTCTGGCGGATAGGATGCGCTGGCGCGTTTTTGGTGGCAAATTGAGCAGGTCGCAACCGCGCATCTCAGCAGCGTTAAGTGCCAGTAAGTTTCGGCTGGATCGCCGAAAGACTTTGTTCGTCCAGCATATTCAACAAGGCCGATTTGATCGTCTTTAGGCGCGCGCGCAAAGCATCAGCAGATTGCACAGAGTGCTTGGCATTCAAGCTGGCGAAATAGAGGAATTCGGCAACGTCTTGCAAAGACACATCCGTATCCTTCGGGGCCAAGTTTCCTTGTTCAAACATCTCAGAGAAAAGGGAAATCCAAGTTTCGGCCGCGCGCCGTACCTCGATCGAGGCGTGTTCGTTAATGCCTTCGAACAACTCCGCAATTTCTGGAGAGGATGCGATCGTTTGGTACCAATTGACCGGACCCATTTCAAAGTAGACATCGACTTTGTCGGCCACACATTCTGCGCCAGTCCAAGCGTCCAACAATGCCAATCGAAAGTCGTCCATCATCAGGCGCGTCGTCCCGCGCAGGATCTCCGGCTTGCCCGGAAACGCGTTGTATACGGTCTGCCGAGCAACCCCGGCTTCGGCCGCAATATCGCTCATCGTGGTCTTTGCGACCCCATATTTGCTGAACACCGCTTTCGCGGCACGCAGAATTTTTTCGTCACGTTCCGTCATGAAATACCGTTTGACAGGCCTCGCTTGTTCAGTCAACTTAGACAAATGTACTTAGTTTGTCCAAATGGATAAATAGGGAAAAGAGATGAAACTCACCATTAATGGCACTGAACACGAAGTGGATGTCGAAGATGACATGCCGCTTTTGTGGGTCCTGCGGGACGAATTGAAACTCACCGGAACCAAATATGGGTGCGGAATCGCCCAATGTGGTGCCTGCACCGTGCATATGGACGGCCTCGCCGTGCGCAGCTGCCAAGTCGCGGCGTCGACGGCAGAGGGCACTGAGATCATGACGATCGAAGGTCTGGGCACGCCTGAAACACTGCATGCCGTCCAGGAGGCTTGGGTAGAGCATCAGGTTGCACAGTGCGGCTATTGCCAGTCAGGGCAAGTGATGCAGGCCGCGTCGTTGCTGGACTTGAACCCGGAGCCAACCGATGAAGACATCGACATCGTGATGGGCGGAAACCTGTGCCGTTGTGGCACCTATTCCCGTATCCGCGCCGCCGTTCACACGGCCGCCAAAAAACTGCAGGAGGCGTGAGCATGGGACGTCTTCGCACAATTTCGCGCCGCGGATTCCTCGTCGGCTCGCTGGCTGTTGGTGGTGGTGTCGCGTTTGGCACCTACATGGCGCAGCGCCCGCTTGCGAACCCGTTGGCCACAGCGGTCGCAGATGGTGAGGTGACCTTTAATCCTTGGGTCGTCGTCTCTTCCGACAAGGTTACGCTGATCGGTCCGCACGCAGACAAGGGGCAGGGCGTTGCCTCGTCTCAGGCTGCGTTGATCGCAGAAGAGCTCGACATCGAATTCGGTCAGTTTGACGTCAGCTTTGGTGTTCCGTCCCCGGCCTATTACAACACTGCCATGGCGGACGAGGGCGTGCCGTTCATGTCTACGGATACCAGCGTCGCCGCCGAAACCATGCGCTCCATCATGGGCGGGGTGATGAAAATCGTGGGTATGCAAGGCACTGGCGGCTCCACAACGATGCCAGACAGCTACCATAAACTGCGCTATGCCGGTGCCGTTGCCCGCGAAACGCTGAAACAAGCCGCGTCGCAAAAAACAGGTGTGCCGGTCGAACAGCTCAGCACTAAAGCTGGTGCAGTTCACATGCCAGATGGCTCCAGCCTCGCCTACACTGAGTTGGCCGGAATCGCTGCAACGCTTGCACCGGTCGAGCGTGTCACCTTGCGCGATCCGTCCGAGTTCCGCCTGATTGGCAAGCCGATGCAACGGCTTGATATCGTCGGAAAATCCACCGGGACGACGACCTATGGCATCGATGCTGAGGTTGATGGCATGGTGCACGCAACTGTTGTTGTGAACCCGTGCAAGGGCGGCCCGCTGGAAGGCTATGACGACAGCGTCGCCAAATCCATGCGCGGAGTAAAAAGCATCCTGCCTGTGACCAGCGGTGTCGCCGTCGTCGCTGACAACACATGGCGCGCATTCCGGGCCGCTGAGGCGATTGAATTCAAATGGGGTTCTGCGCCGTATCCGGACGAACAGCAAGAACACTGGAATGAAATCGCGTCTTCCTTCACGGACGAGCGGCTTGATTCCGTTTGGCGGGATGATGGGGATGTGGACGCGGCGGGGTCTGAAAAGATCATCGAGGCGGAATACAAATCTCCTTACGTCGCGCACCAGCCTCTGGAGCCGATGAATGCGATTGTTTTGGTGACAGACGATCAGGTCGAAGTTTGGACCGGGCATCAGGTGCCGATCCTGTTGCAACAACAAGTGGCGTCGGTCACAGGTCACACTGCGGATCAGGTCATCTTCCACAATTTCTATATCGGAGGCAGTTTTGGCCACAGGCTTGAGTTCGACTATGTCAAACAAGCGGCCGAAATCGCGAACCAGATGCGGGGCACCCCGGTCAAGATGACCTATTCCCGCGAGGTTGATTTCGCACAGGATTTCCCACGCCATATCTCTATGGCGCGTGGGCGGGCGCAGGTTGAAAACGGCCAGGTCAAATCTGTCGATCTGCAAATCGCGGCACCTTCGCCGATTAACTCACAGATGGGCCGGATTGGCATCGCTGTCCCGGGGCCGGATTCGCAGATCCCGGCAGGCGCGTGGAACAACCCTTATGCGCTTGAGAATTTCCGGATGCGGGCCTACCGCGCGCCGGAGCTGGGGCCAACGTCGTCCTGGCGTGCTGTGGGTGCTCCGGGGGCTGGGTTCTTTTTTGACTGTCTGCTCGATGAAGCCATTCACGAAGCAGGCGCTGATCCGATGGAAGAGCGCATCCGCTTGATGCAGCACGACGTGAGCAGAAAGGCATTGGAAGCTGCGGCAGAGATGTCAGATTGGGGCAGCCCGTTGGCGGAAAACCAAGGCAAAGGCGTGGCTTTTGTGGAAAGCTTTGGGGTTCCAACGGTTGAGGTTGTTCAAGTCACCAACACAGAGTTTGGCATCAAGATCGACAAGGTTTGGGTGGCCTGTGACGTCGGACGTGTGATTGACCCGATCAACTTTGAAAACCTCGTTCAAGGTGGTGTTGTCTTTGGTCTGGGCCATGCGATGAACTGTGAGATCACCTATGCCAAGGGCATGGCGGAACAGTCCAATTTCCACCAGCACGAAGGGATGCGGATATGGCAAACACCCGAAATCATCGTGAAAGGCCTGGAAAACGGTGAGAAGGTTCGCGGGATTGGTGAGCCACCTGTGCCACCTGCCGCACCAGCTTTGGCCAACGCGATTTTTGCGGCCACAGGTATCCGCCTTCGCGAGATGCCGTTCAACAAATTCGTTGATTTCGTCTGAGGTTGAGCGAATGCGTTTGGCACTTACAGCGGTGGCAATGGCCACATCCCTCTCTCTTGTCGCCGGGTTCGTCTCGGCGGCAGGTGAAACCGTTAAAATTGATCCGCCTGCGGAAGGCTCGATTTCCCGCGCGCAGGGCCTCGAGGCTTGGGGGCGGATTTATGAAGTCACTTCACACCCTCGGTGCTCCAATTGTCACGTAGGCGCTGACAACCGCCCCATGTGGTCTGGGCCGAGCTATGGCAAGGCACGCCCGCACGGGATGAACATCAACGCAGGTGAAAGCCGGATTGGCGATGAATACGTGCCTTGCTCAACGTGCCATGCCTACCGCGAAGGTCTGAACGATGTGCCTCATGCGGCGCCTCAGGTGGCGATGAACTGGCAACTGGCACCGGTGGAGGCGGAATGGTTCGGCAAATCCTCGGCTGAGATTTGCAACCAACTGCGCGATCCTGAGCGCAATGGCGGCCGCGATCATCTGCAGCTTGCCAGCCATCTGGATCACGATCTGATTTTGCATTGGGCCTGGAACCCGGGTGGGGGGCGTGAACCGGCACCCTATAGCCTGCAAGAGCACGTTAATGATGTTTTGGCATGGGGCGTATCTGGGTTCCCCTGTGAAAACGATTAAAGGAGCGTCAAGATGTTGAATTCCTCAAGCCCCTACCGCTTTGGCGCAATGTTCGTCACGCTGAGCGCTGTGTTGCACTTGATTTCACCGATCTTTGGCGGCTTTTCCCAAGACGCGCTGATGCTCTTTGCGGCGGGTGTGGTCTATGCCGTCATCGCCCGTGGGCTGATGGGCGATCGCCGGTGGCTGGCTTACCTCACGTTTCTCATCCTGATGATCGGCAGCGTGGTCGCGCTGACCTATGCTTGGTCACTTGGCCCTGTGCCGTCATGGATTTATGTCGGCATCATCTTTGCCGATTGGGGCGGTGTCTTGGCATTGTTCGTTGCGCTGTGGCGCAAACCGGTGGCCGTGGCACAAGCTTAAGATCAAAGCCAAGCGCCGAAGTCTCGGCGCTTGGTTACCCAATCACTGGGCAGCCCAATGTGCGCTGCAACGCTGCAACAAGCTCATCAATCGTTTCGGTGGTGACGAAGTACCCACCTGTGCCGTCTGACAAACATCGCGCAACCGTTGTGGCATCATGCGGATCTTGCTCCGGATTGTTCCAGGCAAAAAAATCCACGACCGCACGAAACGCGACCACATGGATGGTGAGGTCATGCGCTGTGGCGTGCAACGTTTTCGCCATCTCGCACGGCCTGCCGCCGCAGGTTTCGTTGCCGTCTGTCACCAAAACCACGACCCCGGGGCGATTGCGGTAATCCAGCGTGTTGGCTGCTTGTCGCACGGCTTCGGTCAGGGGCGTCAGCCCATCGGGCTCCAAGGCATCCAATTCGCGAATAACAGATGCCGCTGCGTCCTCTGTTGGCCCAAAACGCACATTCACATTTTCACAGGCGCCATTCTGACCGGGTCCATAGGTCAGCAATCCAACACGACGGTAAGGCGCAATATCGGGCATCGCCCGCCGAATGGCCTGTCTGGCTTCTGTGATCCGCGTCACCGGCCCGGTTTCGAAACTGATCTCGCCCATGGAGCCTGAGCCATCAAACACCAACATCGCATCAGCAGAACAATTGATGGCCTGCGCAGCGGTGGCGTTAAGGCCTAAAGCGAAGGCCATAGAGGCCAATACAGTGGATTTCAAAAGCGCTTTCATCCCGACAGTCTGGCAGTCGACGCTCGACCTGTCCAATAGATCAGACGCTTGATTTTGACATGCCCGTGAACGTGGCTCTGCCCGGAACACACTCTAGCAACTGATGCGCACGCCCGGTCGCAGGTTTTTGTAAGAGATGTCCGAAAGCGCACAGGGGAATGCCCCCGTGGCTTGCACGTTCAGAATGGCGCGGCTGCCGTGCTCGAAATCTGCGCGGAAATGGACCGTGCTTTTGACGGTCACGATATCAAAGTCGGTTGGATCGACCCCGAAATGGGTGAACAGCGCCCGGTCCAGACATTGTGTGCGATCCGAACTGACCACAACGCGGATGTCCCCAGACCCGGCTGACCATCGCAGCAAACAACTTGGCCCTACCTCTGCGATGCCGCCGCCGTACATCTCGCCGGTGTAGGGGATGTTTCCGTCACTCACCCTCAAAACCTCAAATGACCCCACGACTGGCGGATCACCCAGTAGATCTGATTTGCCCCCCAGTGCTGTCTGGATTTCTGCGCCAACGCCGGCTTGATGCGCCAAAGCGCAAACCTCGGCGTCGCAGATGACACCGAGCAGGGCGCTTGGCACTTTGGCAGAAATGAGCGCGTGCAAGATGCCTGTGGTGTCTGAGCTTGCGCCTGCGCCAGCGTTGTCTTGAACATCAGCCAGAATGACAGGCCCCGTGCCCGACATGGTCAGCGCCTGTTGAACCGCCTCCGCAGGCGACATCATCTCTGTTTCGAACTGTGCTTCCAGTTCAGTGAAGCGCGCCACCATAAGCTCCGCCAACGTGGCGGCGCGTGTTTGCGAACCTGCATAAGCCACCACCGAAGGCCCGCAATCGGGTACGTCCGAGGCGGTGAAGCCCATGGCGATTTCGATGATCTCGTCTGGGCGTTCCGCAAGCTCTTGGGCCGATTGGTACAAAGCCAGATTTGGCATCGATCCAGTGTGCTGCGCATGGAGCGGCACCAGAAACGGAACTTGGCGAAACGCGCGGTGAGACGTGGCGCCATCAAGCCTCTGGATCAGACGCGACATGGCGCGCGCACCGGTCTCTGCCATGTCGAGGTGCGGATATGTGCGGTAGATCGACAGCGTATCAACCAGATCCACCAGCGGCCGCGAAACATTGGCGTGAAAATCGAGGCTGATGGCGATCGGGAGGTCAGGCCCCAAACAGGCGCGCACCCGTTCAATGATCGCGGTTTCGCCGTCATTGTAGGTTTCGGTGACCATTGCGCCATGCAAATCCAGATAGAGCCCGTCGACCTCGCCGCAGGCGATCGCTTCGTCGCAGATGCGTTGAACGATCCTGTCGAATGCGTCGTGCGTCACGTATCCACCGGGTTCAGCCGCACACCAAAGCAGCGGACGCAACAAAACCCGTTCTGAGGCGTCTGCCTCAGCAATGGCCCCAGCGATGGGAAGGTTCATGCCCCGCGTTCTGGTGGCGACAGCATCACGCGTTACCAATTCAGGCCAGCTGTCGGCCCGTTGGAATTCGGCAAACCCGGTCGGGTTTGGCGTGAAAGTATTGGTCTCATGCTGAAACCCGGCGACCGCGATGCGAAATTGCTTCATCAGCGCAACATAGTGCAGCCCGACCAATGCGAGTAGTCAAAGACCGACACTTCGATGAGCTTTTGGTGGCAGGCCAAAAAACAGCGCTCTGATCTTAGCTTTCGTCGTCGGTCACCCGATACATCATTTCCCAGCAGTGNTTTTCCATATGGGACAAAGACACCGTTCCATATCCGGGGCGCGGTGGCGGCACGAGCGCCCCGTCAAACCGCCGGGCAAAACGATGGCCCCAACTGTTCTTGAAAACAAACCGCCCCTCCGCGCCGTCCTCTCCTTCGAGATAACCCACGATACAGACGGCATGACCACCCTTGATCAACTGATCGACGCTTTCGGATTCGAAAACGCTCACCACGTCGGGGGGATGGCGTGGGTCCAACACTTCGCCAAAGCGCCAGCCGTCACTGTAGATGTTCGACCATTGGTTGCTTTTGCCATAGACCGGAAACGCGACCGCCACGGGGCTTCCGTTTTGCAGCGCGTTGCGAATGACCTCGATGATCGGCACATCACGCCACGCTTTGGGGTCGCTGGCCGATAGCCTGAAGTACTTAAAGTTCTTCTCAGGGATCCGGTATTTGTGCGCTTCAAGCTCGGCGTCGTGCGTCGGGTCGGATGTGAAGTCGGGTTTCTTGTTGCCGGTGATGTAAGGCATCGTGTCTTCAAGACACACGCCGGTCATGCCGAAAACTTGCGATGCCTGGTTCAGAAACGTGCTGCCGCCCTCATAATTGTTTGGCAATTCGCCATCATCCGGCGCGTGATCCCGCCGCATCTTGGCGTACAGATATTCCTCGGAATAATTGGTGAAACTGTCGCCATCGGAATGCAGCCGGTCAAAAAGCTCGACCATTGCCAGCGTTGCAAAGGCGATGCAGGTGTTGCGCGTCTGACCCTGATCTTGCGCGGGCCACGATTCCAAAAGCGCCTTGGCCGCGTCGTTCAATGGGTCAAGCGACACACCAGAAAACGCTTTTGGCGTGGATGGTGCATGCTGACGACCAAATGGCGTCAGTTTTGTGGTGCCGCGGCCCTTTCTTGCGAGATCCGCAATCAGAGCTTTTTGGCTGGCAACGGTGCTATCGCTGGCAGCGCCTGGAATTGCGCCGCCAAACCCCTTTGTTCGCGTGTTATCCATAGCTGTCATTGATTTGCTGTGCCGTCACCGCAACGCTCGTGTTGGCAAAGTCCCCCAGCTCTTCTGAGCAGTTTTTCAGCAAGTCATCCAAAACCCCGGTGCTCTTAATCTGTGACGCAATCTCAGAAGCCAGTTGTTTGCCGATCGCGCTGTCGGATGGGTAATGCACGCCCGCGATTTCGCGGTTTGTCGCAATCCGCAGCGCAAGCGCGTTCAAATACCGGCGCAGCGGCTCTTTGGAGGCTGCCGGTGCCGCATGGGCCACCAGCTCCGCGACCAGATAGCTTTGGGTCGCGTGGTTGCTTGGAAACGACGCATGCGGCGGCGTAGGGATAACCGGAAACAGGCCCGGGAAGATCTGTGCAGGCCGAGGCCGTTGGTACAGGGCTTTGAAATGCATCCCGACCATGCTTGCAATCTGGATGCTGGCAAAAACCAGCACAGCGGTGTTTGTCCGATGTCGCGCACTGCTGCTCAACAAAGTCAGAAAGTAATGGGCAAAGCTGCCACTTTGGTCGATGATCTCCGCCGTGCGCCGCGTGAGTTTCTCTTCCGAACGCAATTCCAGCATTTCCAGAATTTCGTCGGGCAGAACATCACGGGTGTCTTTTTCTTCGTCCTGAGTGGGCATATTCAACTTGCCCAAATCCAATGCACCGAGAACCTTAGGCATAAGGCTGGCAGCGATCAGGTCGGGGCTCCATTCGTCACCGGGAAAATTGCCGCTATTCAGCAGCAAGAAATCCTCTCGTTCGCTTGGGTCACGATCGTCGATGAACGGATCCATAAACGGAAACGCCGCGCCGCCAGCCAAACCGACCCCGATACCGCCACCGTTGCCGCCGCCATTTCCACCACCGTTGCCGCCGCCGTTG
>JABSSA010000199.1 GCA_013214665.1 Paracoccaceae bacterium | reverse complement strand
TGCGATCCAGTTCTTTTCGGTCTCGTCCGGCGTTGGCTTGATGATTGCGGCGCCCGCCATCGTGTCGCGCAGCATCGGACGCGGCGCGCGGGATGTGGCGCGCAAGCAAGCCGGGGCCGCGCTGGTTTTGGGCACGGTTGTGCAAGCCTGTGTGGCAGGCCTCGTTGTTTTGTTCAGGCATGATCTGGTGGCCCTTGCAGGGGCCGAAGGGGAAACCGCACGGTTGGCGGCACGCTATCTGGCAATCACGGTGCCTTCGCTGGTGCCGATGGCGGTGGCGTTGGTGTGTTCAGGTGTGCTGCGCGCGGAGGGGTTTGGCGCAAAGGCCATGTATATCACGCTGATCTCGGGCGTGGTCTTGATGGTGATCGACCCGATCCTGATCCTGTGGATGAACCTTGGGCTGGATGGGGCCGCAATGGGTTTGGTGCTGTTCCGGCTGTGTCTGATGGGGTTGGGAATCCTGTTTGCGATCCGTCAGGAAAAGCTAATGGCGCGGCCAGATATGGCGACAATTGCGGCGGCGTTCACACCTTACTTTGCGATTGCGATCCCGACGATTGCCACACAGATGTCGACACCTGTTGGGAATTACTTGCTGACGATGGTGATGGCGCCTTTCGGCGATGACGCGGTGGCCGCTTGGGCGGTTGTGGGGCGGCTGACGGTTTTGGCCTTTGGTGGGATTTTTGCGCTGAGCGGCGCGATTGGTGGCATCTTTGGCCAGAACTATGGCGCAGGATATTACGACCGGCTGCGCTCGACCTATCGCGATGCGATGGTCTTCTGTGTGATCTATGTGGCTGTGATGTGGGCGGTGCTGTTTCAAAGCACGGCTCTGGTGGGGCAGGCCTTTGCGCTGTCGCCGCAAGGAATGGAAGTGCTGGTGGCCTTCACGCGCTATGGCGTCGGGGGCTTTATGTTTGTTGCAGCGCTCTTTGTCGCCAACGCGGCCTTTAACAACCTGGGCCGCGCCGGGCGGGCCACGTTTGTCGCCTGGATCAAGGATGGCGTGTTGAGCTGGCCTGCGGCGGTCATGCTGACCGGCACGTTCGGGGCATCCGGCGTCATTTACGGCCAGGCAGCAGCCGGGGCGATCGCCGGCGTGTTGGCGGCGATCTGGGGATGGGTCTTTGTCACACGTCTGAGCCCGGCAACACAGATTGACCCGCGCGCGCCACGGCCTTATCCGAACCCGGATCGCCACCGCATAAGGTAAACCCATGCCAACCTGGACCGCATTGACCACCGTGACCGGAAAACCCGCCGCCGAACAACTTGGCGCGGCGATGGAACGGCTCAACCCCGAACCCACCGGTGTGGGCGTGTTCGAAGTCGAAGACGATTCCGGTCTGTGGGAAGTAGGTGGATATTTCATCGAGCCGCCAGATCAGGCCGGATTGGCCGTGTTGGCCGCGATGGTTGGAGCCAAGGATTTCACCGTTTCCGAATTGCCCGAAACCGATTGGGTGGCACATGTGCGCCGAGAGCTTGCCCCGGTTGAGGCGGGGCGCTTCTTTGTCTACGGCAGCCATGACGCCGACAAAGTGCCCGAGGGCCGCGAAGCGTTGTTGATCGAAGCAGCGATGGCCTTTGGCACTGGGCACCATGGCACCACGCTGGGCTGTCTGAAAGCGCTCGACAGCTTGCTAGAGCAAGGTGTGACCGCGTCGCGCGTGGCCGATATTGGCTGTGGCACAGCTGTTTTGGGCATGGCGGCGGCCCGTGTCTGGCCTGAGCTGGTCATTGCCAGCGACATTGATCCGCAAGCTGTCGATGTGGCGCGGGCCAATGTGGCGGCCAATGATCTTGAGGGCCGTGTCGAGGTGGTGGAGGCCGCCGGTTTTGATCACGCGGCGCTGGAAGGGCCGTTTGATTTGATCTTTGCAAATATCCTCAAAGGGCCGCTGATTGCGCTCGCTCCTGAGATTTCTGCGCGTCTTTCGCCCGGAGGTTTTGCGATTCTTTCTGGCATCCTGACAGAGCAGGCAGATCAAACTTTGGCGCATTATCTCGACTGTGGAAACGATTTGCACAGTCGAGATGATATTGGTGATTGGACGACACTGGTTCTACGCAAGCTAAGCACGTAATTGCCCAATTTCCCCCTTATTTTAAGGGTTTGCCCAGATTTGGCCACAATTGACCTTCATGTTGCCACCATCACGGGCGGGGGCTTGTGTTAAGTGGTAAATGGTATGACTGAAGGTCACGTTGATTTTTACAAGCGCCTCTCAGGTTTGCGCTCCAAACATGACGCTATGACAGCGGGCATGGAAACGCGGATGCGCGCAGATGGCTTGCTCATCGTCACTCCGAAACGTGGATATCGCCCTCCAAGGCGCGGTTCGGTGTGGAACAAGATCATTCTCTTTCTGGCCGGCGCGATGATCTTTAAGATCTTTGTGCTCTACTCGGTGGGCGAACCCACCTATCAGGACCGGGTCAACAAGCTGGCTGAAGGCACACAGATCGAACAAGCGGGCGCCTGGTTGACCCAGATTGATCCCGTGACACGCGCCGGCGTCGATTTTCTGATCGAATATCTGCCAAAATAATTTTTTTCGTGCTGCGCGTCTTTTGCGTGCAGCACATCTCCCTCCAAAAGAAAAGCCGCGTGGATATCTCTCACCACGCGGCTTTTCCTGTTCGGTGGGGATCGCAGGGGAGAGGGCGATCCACCACCTATGGTCGGTCGAAAATTAGTGAGTCTTCGAAATATCTTCGATGTCGCCACGCACCAGACCGATGTCTTCCAGCTCACGGTCCGTGAGGGAATGAAGTGCGTTGCGGGTCACTCGCGCGTCGTTCCAGGCGATGATGCCGGAAACCAGTACGTAAAATGTACGCGCGATGAGGCCTGCAACAGGTGCAGAGCCATATGAAGTGCGGGTCGTGTCGAAAGCAGCCATTGCAGCAGTCCTTATTCAAGTGTTTCCATTGTGCCACTTATTGTGGCGCTGTGAGGGGCATTTAGGCGTGGAATTCAGCACCGACAAGACGCGAAAATTGCATGGTTGATATGCAGTTTTTGCATGTCTCATTTTCGCCTTATGCCTCTGAAATATTTGGAAAAATCTCGTGTGTGAATGCGTCGCAATTGTTATATTCCGTGACGATTTCGTACCACTTTTTCGCATTTGATCCAAATTCGTCATGCTGATGTCGGAAACCGACGTGATGTGCATTCCCGCTTGGGGATGTTCGCGTTTCGTGCTAATCTCGAAAAAACGCTTCTGAAACGCAGATCAGGGGCCGGAAAAGAGCAGTGTGTGATGCGTATACTTGGAATCGACCCTGGCCTTCGTGCCCTTGGATGGGGGGTGATCGACGTGGATGGCCCGCGGCTGCATCACGTGGACAATGGTATTTGTAATGGCATCGGCAACACCATGGCCGAACGGCTGCTGGCGTTGCACACCGCGCTGACCGAAGTTGTGGCCCGGTATGCGCCCGATGCGGCCGCAGTTGAGCAGACGTTTGTGAACCGGGATGGGGCAGGGACGCTCAAACTGGGGCAAGCGCGGGGCGTTGCGATGTTGGTGCCGGCGCAGGCTGGGCTGTCCGTCGGCGAATACGCACCGAACAAAGTCAAGAAAACGGTTGTCGGTGTGGGCCACGCAGACAAGAAGCAGGTGGAGCATATGGTGAAGCTGCAACTGCCTGGAGCCAAGATCGCAGGGGCGGATGCCGCAGATGCGCTGGCCATTGCGATCTGTCACGCGCATCATGGGGCCGGACGATCATTGGATGAGGTTTTGGCGCGGGCATGATTGGAAAGCTAACCGGCCGGGTGGATTATCGCGCAGCGGATCACGTTTTGCTGGATGTCAGCGGCGTTGGCTACGTTGTGTATTGCTCTGACCGCACCCTCGCCGCGTTGCCGGGCAAAGGCGAAGTTGCAGCGCTTTATACAGACCTTCTGGTGCGCGAAGATATTTTGCAGCTTTTTGGCTTTACCACCTTGGTAGAAAAGGAATGGCACCGGCTGTTGATGAGCGTGCAGGGCGTGGGGGCCAAAGCATCGCTGGCCATTCTGGGCGCGCTGGGGCCGGATGGCGTTGGCCGCGCGATTGCCTTGGGGGATGCAGCCTCGATCAAAGCGGCCAAAGGGATTGGCCCGAAAATCGCACAGCGTGTGGTGACGGAGTTGAAAGACAAAGCGCCAACCGTTATGGCGATGGGCGGCACGATGGCCGAGGCCACTGGCGACGTGCCTGTGGTGGAGAGCGTGACACCTTCGGCCACGCCTGCGCCTGCGCCCAAACCACAAGCGAGTTCCGCGCAAGCGGATGCGCTGAGCGCCCTGGGCAATCTGGGCTATGCCCCGTCCGAGGCGGCCTCCGCTGTGGCGCAGGTGATGGGCGAGATGCCGGAGGCCGAGACCTCTGACGTAATCCGCGCCGCGCTCAAGCTTTTGGCGCCGAAAGGGTAAGCGATGGAAAGCGATCCGACCCTGCGGCCCGATCCGCTGCCCGAAGACAATGATCGCGCATTGCGCCCGCAGGTCTTGGATGATTTCGTAGGACAAGCCGAGGCCCGTGCCAACCTGCGCGTCTTTATTCAATCCGCGCGCCAGCGTGGTGAAGCGATGGATCACACGCTGTTTCATGGTCCTCCGGGCTTGGGCAAAACCACCCTGGCGCAGATCGTGGCGCGCGAACTAGGCGTGAATTTCCGCATGACCTCTGGACCGGTTCTGGCCAAGGCCGGGGATCTGGCGGCGATCCTGACAAACCTCGAAGCGCGCGATGTGCTCTTTATTGACGAGATCCACCGTTTGAATCCGGCGGTCGAAGAGGTTCTGTATCCCGCGATGGAGGATTTTGAGCTGGACCTTGTCATCGGTGAAGGGCCAGCCGCGCGCACCGTACGCATTGAGTTGCAGCCCTTTACGTTGGTGGGGGCCACGACGCGGATGGGGCTGTTGACGACGCCCCTGCGGGATCGCTTTGGCATCCCCACGCGGTTGCAGTTTTACACCGTCGACGAGCTGTTTGATATTGTCAGCCGCAATGCCCGCAAGCTGGGTGCGCCCGCAGATGAGGGTGGCGCGCGCGAGATCGCCAAACGCGCGCGTGGCACGCCACGGATTGCGGGGCGTTTGCTGCGCCGGGTTGTGGATTTCGCGGTGGTCGAAGGGGATGGCCGTGTGACGCGAGATTTGGCCGATGGGGCGCTCACACGGCTCGGTGTGGATAACCTTGGTCTTGATGGCGCGGACCGGCGGTACCTGCGTTTGATCGCAGAGCACTACGGCGGTGGCCCGGTTGGCATTGAAACGCTGTCAGCGGCACTTAGCGAGAGCCGCGATGCGCTAGAAGAGGTGATTGAGCCTTATCTTTTGCAGCAAGGGTTGATCCAGCGCACGCCACGGGGCCGCATGTTGGCCCAGGGTGCGTGGCGGCATCTGGGGATTGCTCCGCCGAAGGGGCAGAGCGATTTGTTTGGTTAAGGCGCGCCGTGCCAGCGGGGCCAGCGATTGGGTGTTCGCGCGCTTCGAATGGTCTGTGTCTGCGCAAATCGGCATAAAATGCGCTGAACTGTTGTTGCGTTGCTGACCCACGGACCAGTGATTGTGTGAAAATGGAGGAGAGGCGCGCGGGGCGCTGCGGCCTTGCATCCCTGCATCAACCGGCTATGTCCTGCGCGCAGCCAAGAAAGACCTCACCTATGACACCTGACGCCATCGAAGCTCTCTTTACCCGCGACAGCGGCGATTATGTTTTCGCCCGCTGGGGCCGCCCATTGGCCCCGGTTGTTTTTGGCGTCGAAGAAGAGACGCTGACCTTGATCAAAGGCGCCGTTGAGGCGGTGTGCCATCTGGCTGGACACGAGATGGCCGAGACGGACCCAGAGCTGGGCAGCAATTTCATGTGGTTTTTCGTGCGCGACTGGAATGACCTGCGCGGCGTGCCTGATCTAGACCGGTTGGTGCCTGATCTGGCCAACCTGTTGACCCGGCTTGAGGCGGCGGAGGCCAATCAATACCGCATCTTCCGCTTTGATGAGAGCGGCGCCATTCAGGCCTGTTTCGTTTTCCTGCGTATGGATGAGGCGCTGAGCGCGATGCCCGCCGAAGGTTTGGCCTTGGGGCAGGTGGCGCAATCCATGCTGCTCTGGTCCGATCTGGCGTTCCGCCAGCAAGCCATTCTGGCGCAGGCCGAAGGCAAGCTGTTGCTGCGGCCGGATATCTCGGATGTCATCCGCGTGGCCTATGACCCGGTGCTGCCTGCCGCCGCGCAAGACAAAAGCCACGCCCTGCGCCTTGCCGCGCGGATCGGGCGGCCGCAATAAGCCACTCGCCCCTTGCCATTTGCTGCGCGTCGGGTGGTATATGCCTCATTGCCGAACACCCGGAGCGCGCCATGACCCATGAATTTCCGATCATCGTCTATTACGAAGACACCGACATGGCGGGCATCGTCTATTACGCCAATTACCTGCGCTATATCGAACGCGCCCGGTCAACCGTTGTCGAAGAGCTGGGCGTGGATCAGGTCGCGATGCGGGCCGAAGGGTTGGTCTTTGTCGTCACACGGGTTGAGGCGGATTATCTGGGGTCGGCGCGCCTGGGGGACCGGCTGGTGGTCCGCTCGACCAATTATGCCGCGGGCCCCGTGCGCTGGGTTTTTGACCAGGAGGTGTGCCGGGGTGATGAGGTGATTTTCCGCGCCAAAGTCACCGCCGCGACGATGACCACGGATGGCAAACCGGTGCGCTTGCCTGCAAAGATCCGCGCATCGGTGCCGCGTCAGCAATAACGCACGCGCGAATTGTTGGCGTTTTTGTTACGGATTCGTTAAGCTGCTCTGCAAATAAGGGTGAGAAACGCCCGGCAGGCAAAGAGCAGATTTATGGAAGCAGACACGCTGGCGCTCGCGCAAGAGATCGATTTCTCAATTCTTGGGCTGTTCGCCCGAGCCACGCTGACGGTGAAACTTGTGATGGTCATGTTGATCATCGCTTCGTTCTGGGCGTGGTCGATCATCTTTCAAAAACTCATCTGGTATCGCAGGGCGCGCGCAAATGCGGCCAAGTTTGACCGGGCCTTCTGGTCTGGTGAGCCCCTTGATGGGCTGTTTGATCAGATCGGCCCTGACCCGAAAGGGGCTGCGGAAAAGGTTTTTGCCGCAGGCATGGTTGAATGGCGGCGCTCGCACCGCGATGACGGGGCGATGATCCCCGGTGCCACTTCGCGCATTGATCGCAGCATGGATGTGGCCATCGCCAAAGAGGCCGAAGCGCTGCAAAAAGGGCTGCCGGTGCTGGCCACCGTGGGCTCCACCGCGCCGTTCATTGGCCTTTTTGGGACCGTCTGGGGCATCATGAACGCCTTTGTGGAAATCGCTGAACAGCAAAACACCAACCTGGCCGTTGTGGCACCGGGCATTGCCGAGGCGTTGCTTGCCACGGGGCTTGGCCTTTTGGCGGCGATCCCTGCGGTGATCTTTTACAACAAGCTTAGCGCGGATAGCGACAGGATCGTGGGCGGCTATGAGGCCTTTGCCGATGAATTCGCCACCATCCTCAGCCGACAGTTGGACAGCTGATGGGCGCGGGGGTGATCCAGCCTCAGGGCGGGGGCAATCGGGGCCGCAGACGGCGGCGGCGTAGCCAGCCGATGGCTGAGATCAACGTGACACCCTTTGTGGATGTGATGTTGGTGCTGCTGATCATATTTATGGTCGCGGCCCCTTTGCTGACTGTTGGGGTGCCCGTCGAATTGCCCAAAACCGCCGCTACCGCCTTGCCCAGCGAGGCCGAAGAGCCGCTGACTGTGACGATCACGGCCAGCGGCGAAGT
>JABSSA010000198.1 GCA_013214665.1 Paracoccaceae bacterium | reverse complement strand
CCTACCGCCGGTCAGTTCACAATAAAGACCCAGACTTTGGGCGGCTCCTGTCTGCGATCCGCTTGTAAGACATCCCGCCTGCCGTGAAATTGTCACAATTTTTCTGCGAATTTGTCTAAAGTCCCCCGCAACTCCGCCTGATTGTCTCTACATGCTCAACGATATCAGAGCAGGAAGAGTAACAATGTCCAAACAACGTTTTATCACAGCAATCGTCACCGCAGCGTCCTATGCGGAGTCAGAAACCCAGATGCCCTGGACCCGTGGCACGCACCGAGCTGAGTTTATTTCTCGCCGTCGCGCCCCTTTGGTGAAACGAGACGTCGCCTAAAAACTCCTGATACGAATCAAATTGTGGCGAAATTCGCCGCAATTTTGTGAACAATATGACGAGGCTGCGTCGACTGTTGTCTACGCGGCCCGCAATGTTTGGTCCGAATTGACGGTCCGACCCAATCTCATCCATTGTTGCCTTGTGTTAAGGTAATTGGATTGCATCCAACTGCCGTCGTCGGTGGGGGCCGACGCAGTCTGAGTGTGGTCCGCAAGGACATGAGGTTTGGTAACGATGACACCCCCGTTTATTCAGGGTCAGCGCACTTCTGCGCCTGAGCCCGCAACAACTATACACCGCACATACGAAATTGCTGCGTTGCGCCCGGATGGGACGCGATGGATTTGGCAGGCACGCGCGCCAGCGTTGCCGTTGTTTGACAGCGCGTTTTCGGCCTTTGGGCGCGGCATGCTGGTTCCAACTGCCGAAGGATTGACCGCTATCGAAGATCTGGTTCCGGGCGATATGGTGAAAACCGTCTCTGGCGACCCATCTCCGGTGGTTTGGATTGGCTCCACCACTTTTGTACCCGCAGATATGGGCACGCGCCCTTCGCTGATCCGGGTCACGGCCGACAGCTTTGGCATGAATCGCCCCGAAGCATACCTGACGCTTGGCCCAAACGCTCGCGTGCTCCAAACGCCTCCGCATCTCAAAGCGCTCAGCGCGGGCCAAGAGCTGCTGACGCCCATCAATCAGTTTATCGACAGCGTAAACGTCATTCACGTGCGCCCACCTACCCCGGTGCGCCTGTTCCACATTTGCCTGGCGCGGCATGCGGCTGTCGATATTGGCGGTCTTGGGGTGGAAACCTTCCACCCTGGCATGCACGCCTTCCGGAATGTTAGCCATACACAACGGGACCAATTCCTGTCGATGTTCCCGCACATCACGCATCACACGGATTTTGGCCCGCTCGCACATCCCCGCGCACCTGAAGAAGACAACGCGCGCACAGCCGCCTGATCACTGTTCAGAAATTCACGGTACCAAACACTCCCCCCCCATCGGCTTTCACGCCGGTGGGGCGGACTTTTAGGGCAAGTCCTAAGCCTCGCGGCTCAGCCGATCTTCGAGAACGTCAAAGGGCACGCCCGGCGCGTCTTTGGCGTTGCGAATAACCAGCGATGTTTTCACGCTGGCCACATTCGGGGTGGTCAAAAGCTCGCCGGTCAGAAAGCTCTGGAACGTCGACAGATCGGGGGCCACGCATTTCAGGATGAAATCAACCTCACCGTTCAGCATGTGGCATTCCCGAACCAACGGCCACGTACGGCATTGATCCTCAAAAGCACTCAGGTCCACCTCTGCCTGGCTGGCAAGGCCAACCATCGCAAAGACCTGCACTTCGAACCCTAGTTCGTGAATATCGACATCGGCGTGATAGCCTTTGATGTATCCGCTTTCCTCCAGCGTGCGCACACGGCGCAAGCAAGGTGGGGCCGATATGCCTACACGCTTTGCCAGTTCTACGTTGGTCATGCGCCCGTCGTCCTGCAATTCGGCTAGAATTTTGCGGTCGATCGGGTCCAGTCGCGTGCTTGCCATTGGTCCTCCAAAAAGTTGCGGTTGTTATACCAGAGCCCCCGCCACGCGCAATAATGTTTCGCAAAAGGGTAATTTTCTTTCGGCACCATTTTCCGAAAGCGCAAATATTCCGCCTTTGGCGCACTGTCCCGCGTTGCACAAGCGCGCCCACGCATCCCCGATCTTCACCGCAGATCATCTCTGCGTGGCAGCACACCCACCGGGTCTTTCATGCACGTGCCGGGGCGGCTATATCTGCTCAAGCTGCATTTCAACACCACGGAGAGTCGTATGGCTGCCACCCGCACCACCAAAGTTCTGATCATCGGGTCTGGCCCGGCTGGCTATACCGCAGGCGTCTACGCCGCGCGGGCGATGCTGGAGCCACTTTTGGTGCAGGGCATCGAGCCCGGCGGGCAATTGACCACGACAACCGAGGTGGAAAACTGGCCCGGCGACACCGAGGTGCAAGGGCCCGACCTGATGGTGCGGATGGAAGCCCATGCAAAGGCGATGGGCTGTGAAGTGGTGCAGGACATCATCACCTCTGTCGATTTCTCCAAACGCCCCTTCGTTGCGCAGTCTGACAGCGGCACCACCTATGTGGCTGATGCGCTGATCCTGGCGACAGGCGCACGGGCCAAGTGGCTCGGCCTGCCATCGGAAGAGAAATTCAAAGGCTTTGGCGTATCGGCCTGCGCCACTTGCGATGGCTTCTTTTACCGGGGCCAAGAGATCGCGGTGATCGGCGGCGGCAACACGGCGGTGGAAGAGGCGCTGTTCCTGACCAACTTTGCCTCCAAGGTGACGTTGGTGCACCGCCGCGATGAGCTGCGCGCGGAAAAGATTCTGCAAGACCGCTTGCTCAAGAACCCCAAGATCGAACCGCTGTGGCATCACACGCTGGAAGAGGTCATTGGCACCGACAGCCCGCTGGGCGTGGAAGCGATGCGGGTCAAGCATGTGGACACGGGCGAGGAACGCGAAATCCCGGTCAAAGGGGTTTTTGTCGCCATCGGCCACGCGCCCGCGAATGAATTGGTCAAGGATGTGCTTGAAACGCATATGGGCGGCTATGTCGTGACCAAGCCGGACAGCACCGAAACCTCCATCCCCGGCGTGTTCGCAGCCGGAGATCTGACCGATCACAAATACCGGCAGGCAGTGACCAGTGCAGGTATGGGCTGCATGGCCGCCCTCGAAGCGGAGCGCTTTTTGGCAGAACAGGGTGAGGACGCTGCGCTAGAGGTTGCAGCGCCAGCGGCGGAGTAGACCCGCGCCATGGTATGGCAAGGAGACTGGGCAACACGCGCACGGATCGTGTCTGGCCTTGTTCTTTTTGCCTACGTCTTTCTGCATCTCTTAAATATCGGACTTGGCCTTATTTCTTCGGAAGTGGCCGAGACCTTTCAGAATGCAAAAGGCCTGCTGATCCGGTCTGATGTGGGGTCTGGTGTACTTTACGGTGCACTGG
>JABSSA010000197.1 GCA_013214665.1 Paracoccaceae bacterium | reverse complement strand
TATTTGGGTATCTCTGTAGATGATCTGACGTTTATGGGCGGCAGTGAGCCACGCCAGCAGCGCCAGGGCGACGGTTACGCGGCAGGGGCACGGCCAAGCCAAGACATCGACGACGAAATTCCCTTCGTTGCGGAGTGGCGGGTATGAGACTGAGCACCGCAGAAATCCTGTGCCTCGTCGCATTTGCGGCCTTCATCGTTTTCAGCCTTTTCGGCCTTGTGCTTGTGTTTGTTGGGGGCTGATATGATCGAAACGCAAACTCAGCAAATTCTGGATCACCTGCAATCAGGCAAGTCCATCACCCCCATTGAGGCGCTGAATGAGTACGGCTGCTTCCGTTTGGGCGCGCGGATTTACGACCTACGCAAAGACGGGCACAGCATCGAAAAGGACATGGTGCAAACCCCAAAGGGCACGCACGTGGCGCGCTACAGGATGGCTGCACATGGCGCGTAGGGCAGCAAGAGTAGACGACAACCAGCCGGAGATAGTCCAAGCGCTACGCAAGGCTGGTGCGACCGTCACACCGACACACACGGCTGGCGCTGGCTTCCCAGACCTCACTGTGGGCTACCGGGGCATCAATTACCTGATCGAAGTTAAGGACGGCAGTAAGCCGCCTAGCGCCCGCAAGCTGACCAAAGACCAGCAGGAATGGCACGTAACATGGAACGGCCACGCAGCCGTAGTGAGCAACGTGCGGGAGGCGCTTGCCGTCCTGGGGATTGAGCTACGGGGGCAAGTATCCTGATGGGCCGCATACGTACAATCAAGCCGGACTTTTTTAAACATGAAGGGCTGTATGATGCCGAGGTTGAAGAGGGCCTGCCATTGCGAATTGCTTTCGCTGGCCTGTGGACGGTTTGCGACCGCGAGGGGCGTTTTGAGTGGCGTCCTCGTAAGCTAAAAACGGACGTTTTGCCGTACGATGATGTTGACTTTTCACGCGTGCTTCACGCGTTAACCACGCGTGGATTTGTCGTCAGGTACACGCACGAGGGGCGTGATTATGGTGTGGTCCCGTCATTTTCGGCACATCAGGTCATTAACAACAGAGAGAAACCGTCAGAAATCCCATCTCCCGATGAAGTTATTGAAAATAATGAGGAAACGACGCGTCAGCCACGCGTCGATGACGCGTCAAGCACGCGATACGATCCTGCACAAGCGGAAAGGGAAGGGGAAAGGGAATATACGCTTACTAACGTAAGCGACGGACAAGCCGTCGATGCGACGGAAATCATTTGGTCAAAATGTTTGAATTGGTTGGTCTCTCAGAAAGTGGCTGAGAAGCAGGCTAGGTCGATGATTGGCAAATGGCTTTCCCAAGCGTCACCCGATGAAGTGCGTGATGCGTTCAAGGAAGCTTTCAAAGCAAAGACCGGTGATCCAATCCCCTACATCACGAAAATTCTAAGCAAGGCCGATGATGAATTTGAGCCGGGGACACCGGCCTACAAGGCGCGGATCGAAGCGGCGATGCGGGAAGCAACGGAGGGACTGAAAATTGCGCGGTGATTTCATCAACCAAAAGCTAACCAACCTTCTCAGCAGATTATCACCGCCGCGTGCCATTGCGAAGGACGCCAGAGCGCAAGCCGAGGAAATGAAATTGCTGGCCAAGGCCATCAACAGCGCAATGCCCAGCAGGGAAAGCGATGAATGGTGGTTGAAGTTCGAGGAAGCGCTTCTGTCTTCGCTGCAAACGCGGGCATGGCCCACGCTGCGAGAGGTCAAGCAGTCATGCAGCGATATCCGCTCAGGCCGGTCAGACATCTCAGACGAGTTAGCGGAAAGCAACGTGCTGAACATCGCGATTGAGTGGTTCAATTCGCATGGGAAGCCGCATCCTGTTTTGAACAGCCCCCAAATCACAAATCAGATGGTGGATCAGGGGATGCTGCCAACGCTTCGTTATGCGCGGTGGAAGGGATTTGACCTGACCACTGAACAGCAGCGAGAGGCGATAAAACAGCGCTCGTGCATGGAGGAATGGCGGTGCCACTGCACGATCATGGCCCGGCTGAACAACGTCACATACGCAGAGGCCGAGGCGCGAGAGCGGGCCGAAGTCAGCCCAACAGAACTACCCCTAGAGCTAACAGCCCACGCGGCGGAATGAGAGGAAACAGCATGAAATTCACACACGCAAGCACCGCAACCAAGCAATCAGTTGACCACGCCCTGAACTGCGCATTCCGCAAGGTTCTCCGCGAGCAAAACAAGAGGGCCGCGAAATGACGCCCGCAGAGCTAGCTGCCAAGGAAAACGTGGCCATGCGCGAAGCGTGGAAGGCTGAACTAGAGCATGTCTATGCAAACCACATGGACGACACAGCCGGTATGACGGAAATTGCCGAAACGGTTTCGGAGCTGGCCGGGGTTTCTGTCGAAGACATCTTGGGTCAAAGCCGCGCGCGGAAATACTCAATAC
>JABSSA010000196.1 GCA_013214665.1 Paracoccaceae bacterium | reverse complement strand
TGGTGGGCGGGCTTTTGGGCTCTGCGCTCGGTGTGATGATCTTCAACCACCTGAAGTCGCTGGGCCAAGTCGATCTACTGGTGCGCCTGTGCTATGTCGTGTTCCTTGGCATCATCGGCAGCCTGATGTTTGTCGAAAGCCTCAATGCGATCCGCAAAAGCAAGGCGGGCACACCGCCGTCGACCCGGCGCAAGCATGGCATGATCCACAAACTGCCGTTCAAGATGCGCTTCCGTGTCTCCGGGCTTTATATCTCGGTGATCCCGCCGCTTCTGGTCGGGTTTTTCGTGGGCGTCCTCGCGGCAATCATGGGTGTAGGTGGCGGCTTTGTTCTGGTGCCTGCCATGATTTACCTGCTCGGTATGCCCACCAAGGTGGTTGTGGGCACCTCGCTTTATCAGATCATCTTTGTCACCGCCTTTTCCACGTTGATGCACGCCACCACCAACTACACGGTTGATGTGGTGCTGGCGGTCCTGCTGCTGGTGGGCGGCGTGATTGGCGCCCAGGTGGGCACCCGTATCGGCGTGCACATGAAAGCTGAACAGCTGCGCATCCTGCTTGCGATGATGGTGATGGCCGTCTGTGGCAAGCTGGCCCTTGATCTTCTGTTGATGCCGTCCGAGCTTTATTCGCTTGGCGCGGCGGGGGGGCACTGATGCGGTGGTGTCTCGCGATCTGTCTTGCGCTTTGGAGCGCTGTCGCTCCGGCGCAGGCCGAAGATATCGTGCTGGGCCTCAGCCAGGATGAGGTGGCGATCACGGCCAGTTTTGACGGCTCGGAAATCCTGATCTTCGGGGCGATCAAACGCGATGGCCCCATCCCAGATGGCCCTCCGGTCGAAGTGATTGTGACCGTCGCTGGCCCGTTGAAACCCATCGTGGTGCGCCGCAAGGAAAAGCGCTTTGGCATCTGGGTGAACACCGACGCCGTTGAAATCGATGCAGCCCCCAGCTTTTACGCGGTGGCCACCTCCGCCCCGCTCACAGACGTGCTCAAAGACGTCGAAGATCTGCGCCACCACATCTCCATCCCGCGCGCCATCCGCTCTGTCGGCGCACCGATGTCGATCTCTGACGCGCCCAGCTTTACCGATGCGCTGATCCGCATCCGCGAAACCCAGTCGCAGTTTCAGCTGCTGGAAAATCAGGTTGCGGTCGATGAACAAACGCTCTTCCGCACCCGCGTAACCTTGCCGGCCGCCCTGACCGAAGGCGATTACCCAACCCGCATCTACCTCACCCGCGAAGGAGAGGTGATCTCCAGCTATGAAACGGTGATTGATGTGAAAAAGGTGGGGCTGGAACGTTGGCTTTACACCATGTCCCGCGAAAACGCCCTGCTGTATGGTCTGATGTCTCTGGCCATCGCCATCGCGGCGGGTTGGGGGGCGTCTGCCGCCTTCAGCATCTTCCGCCCCTGACCCTGTCTTCTTCTGGATCTCAAATACTCACGCGAAGGCGCAGCCTTCGCACAGCTTTGCTGTTCAGCCCCGCCCGATATAGGGCATCTTGGTCGCCATCACGGTCATAAACGGCACATTCGCACTCAACGGCAGCTCCGCCATATGCAGCACCGATGACGCCGCATGGGCCACATCCATCGTCTGCGTCTCCGGCTCGCGGGTTTTGAGCGCGGCCACCATCTCGCTTTCCGCGTTGCCGATGTCGATCTGACCACAGGCCACATCAAAGGGCCGCCCATCCAGAGCCAGCGATTTTGTCAGGCCGGTGATGGCGTGTTTGGTGGTGGTGTAACAGACGGAATGCGGCCGCGGCGTATGGGCCGAGATGGAGCCATTGTTGATGATCCGCCCACCTTGCGGCGCTTGGTGGCGCATTTGGCCAAAAGCCAGCCGCGCTGTCAGGAACATGCCGTGCAGATTGGTCAGCATCACCTGCTCCCAATCCGCCACCGCGATCTCGTCAATCGGTGCCGGCGGACCAAAGACACCGGCGTTGTTAAAGACCACGTCCAGCCGCCCGGCTGCGGCGACAAATTTGGCAAATGCCGCCTCCATCGCGGCGGCGTCGGTCACATCCGCGGGCAGATGGATCGCC
>JABSSA010000195.1 GCA_013214665.1 Paracoccaceae bacterium | reverse complement strand
CCTAGAGCGCCCTGCCAGCGCGAAGCGCAACAAGGTGCTTGAGCGTCATCTTGGGTGAGAATTGCCTTAGACGAGCCGTGACATATCCTTGGCCGCCCGCACGAAATCCCTGAACAAGGGGTGCGGCTCAAAGGGCTTGGACTTGAGTTCCGGGTGGAACTGCACGCCGATGAACCACGGGTGATCCGTCCATTCGACGATCTCTGGCAACCGTCCATCTGGCGACATACCGGAAAAGCGCAAACCGGCTTTCTCAAGCTTGTCGCGGTATTTGATGTCCACTTCATAGCGGTGCCGGTGACGCTCATCGATGGCGGTGGTGCCATAGACATCGGCCACACGCGACCCATCGGTCAAAACCGCATCATACGCGCCCAGGCGCATGGTGCCGCCTTTGTTGTCATCGACCTTGCGCGAGACCTTCGCGTTGCCCTGCACCCATTCTTTGAGGTGATAGACAACCGGCTCAAACCGTTTCTTGCCAGCCTCGTGGTCGAATTCCTCTGACCCTGCGGTTTCCAAACCTGCACAATGGCGCGCGGCCTCGATAACGGCCATCTGCATCCCCAGACAAATTCCCAGATAAGGCACTTTGCGGGTACGCGCGAATTCAGCGGCTTTGATCTTGCCTTCGGTGCCGCGCTCGCCAAAGCCGCCAGGCACCAGAATGGCGTGGAACCCTTCGAGGTGTGGAGCCGGGTCTTCGGTATCGAAAAGCTCCGCATCCACCCACTCGACTTTCACCCGAACACGGTTGGCCATGCCCCCATGGGTCAGCGCCTCGGCGATGGATTTATAGGCGTCTTCCAATTGGGTGTACTTGCCAACAATTGCGACCTTCACCTCGCCTTCGGCATTGTTGATCCGGTCCGAGACATCTTCCCAGATCCGCAGATCCGGTTTGGGCGCAGGCGAAATCTGGAACGCATCCAGCACAGCCTGATCCAGACCCTCACGGTGATAGGCCAGCGGCGCATCATAGATCGTACGCAAATCCTGTGCCGCAATCACGCTGTCGGGGCGCACGTTGCAGAACAGGGCAAGCTTGTCGCGCTCTTTCTGCGGGATTGGCCCTTCTGAGCGGCACACGAGGATATCTGGCGCGATCCCGATGGAGCGCAGTTCTTTGACCGAGTGTTGGGTTGGTTTTGTCTTCAACTCGCCACTGGCGGCGATATAGGGCAACAGCGTCAGATGCATAAAGATGGACTGCCCACGCGGCCGATCCTGCGAAAACTGGCGAATGGCTTCGAAGAACGGCAGGCCTTCGATATCGCCAACCGTGCCGCCAATCTCGCACAGCATGAAATCAACTTCGTCCTCTCCGATCGACAGGAATTCTTTGATCTCGTTTGTCACGTGAGGAATGACCTGGATGGTCTTGCCCAGATAATCGCCGCGCCGTTCTTTTTCGAGCACGGTGGAATAGATCCGCCCCGAAGAGACCGAATCTGTTTGCCGCGCAGCTACGCCGGTGAAGCGTTCGTAATGCCCAAGGTCCAGATCGGTTTCGGCGCCGTCATCAGTGACGAACACTTCGCCATGTTCAAACGGCGACATCGTGCCGGGATCTACATTCAAATAGGGGTCGAGTTTGCGCAGCCTGACGGAAAAGCCGCGCGCTTGCAGCAAAGCCCCAAGCGCGGCCGAAGCCAACCCTTTGCCCAAGGAAGAAACAACACCACCTGTGATGAAGACATATCGCGCCATGCTGGCTACCCCGTGAAAGTCTGGCCGGATAACATACCCAAAACCGGCATTATTATTGAAATACCCACGGGACTTTATTGTAACCGGATTCGGGCACGGATCGCAACATGATGTTGGCGTTCCGTGGAATCTGTCAAAGTCTTGGGGCTGTGGTGGCCTTAGTCCGCCAAAGGCACCAATGGGCCGGTTTCATCCTCAGCGGGCGGCAGCAAGCTGCCTGCCGGAGGCAAAATCGGATCACTGTCAGAATCGCTGCCTTCCAACGCGGGCGGCGCGACACCCAACTGATCCACCACCGAAGTCCCGGATGCGTTGCGCGCTGCAATGATCGTCAGGGTCAGGGATGTGATGATGAAGGCAACCGCCAGCATCCATGTCACCTTGGTCAGCGCCGTGGCCTGCGAGCGGCCCGCAGTCATAGCGCCACCGCCGCCGCCGATGCCCAATCCGCCGCCTTCAGAGCGCTGCAACAGCACGACGGCCACAAGGCCAAGGGCCAAAAGCAGGTGAATGATCAGGACGACATTTTCCATAGGCGGCAGGTCTTTCTCTCGCGCGACAGCATCTGAATGCGCGGTATCTATGCAAATCCGGGCCGCGGGGCAAGAGTTACCGGGGAGCTTTCCTGCATGTGTTTGCGCGCGAATGGCGGGTGCGCCGCTGTAATCTCGACCTAAGCGGTTAAATGGCGCCCGAAGTGCAACATTGGTGATGTCCGGCTTGGTGGTGACCGGGGTGGTTTTGAGTATTTTATATCCAAAAGAAGGGGGAAGGTGTTTCAGATTGGCTGTGACGCGCATGGGTGGACAATTGCAGGGGCGAGGGGCATCGTAGCGCCATGCCACACGACCATTCTGATCACGAACAACCGCATGCCTTGTTGCCGTCTGATCCGGCGCTGCGAGTCAAAGCTTTGGAAACCATCCTGACGGAAAAGGGCCTTATTGACCCCGCCGCGCTGGAAGACATCATCGACACCTATGAAAACCGCATCGGCCCGCGCAACGGTGCGCGGGTGGTGGCGAAAGCCTGGCTGGATGACGGTTTCAGAGCGGCTCTGCTGGAGGATGCAACCCCCGTCGTTGCGGATCTGGGATATTATGGTCGTCAGGGTGAGCATATGGTGGCAGTTGAGAACACCGCAGATGTGCACAACATGGTCGTTTGCACGCTGTGCTCTTGCTATCCGTGGCCGCTTTTGGGCATTCCGCCCGGCTGGTATAAATCAGACGCCTATCGCGCGCGGGCTGTGCGCGAGCCGCGTAAGGTTTTGGCCGACTTCGGGGTGACTTTGCCAAATGAAACGGCTGTGCGCGTTTGGGATTCGACGGCGGAGGTGCGCTATTTGGTGATTCCGCAACGCCCTGCCGGGACCGAGGGGATGGATGAAGAGGCGTTGATGGCCCTTGTCAGCCGGGATGCGATGATCGGCACAGCTTTGGCGCGTCAGCCATGAGTCGGGTTCATGATATGGGCGGGCGCTTTGGCGACGGGCCTGTGATCCCGGAGCCCGAAGACGAGGTGTTTCACGAAGAGTGGCACAAGCGCGCGCTGGCTGTGACGCTGGCTTGTGGATCGCTGGGGCAGTGGAATATCGATGTTTCGCGGCACATGCGAGAATGCTTGGACCCGGTCGATTACACGCGGTTTTCCTACTATGAAATCTGGGCGGCTGGCTTGGCGAATTTGCTTGTCGACGCTGGCGTTCTGACACGCGAAGAATTGGCTTCGGGGGCTGCACAGGGCAGCAGCCCGTTGGAGGGGCGCAAATTGCGCGCCGACAAGGTGGCCGAGGTTTTGGCGGCCGGCGGGCCGGCGGACCGGCCCAGCGACATCGCCCCTACGTTTCAAGTTGGCGATCGGGTGCGTACGCGGCAGGCGGGCAATCTGGTGATCCCGGGTGGCCATACGCGCCTGCCCGGCTATGCCCAAACCGCTGAAGGGCGGGTGGTGCGGTATCACGGCACGCATATTCTGCCCGACAGCAGCGCGCATCGGCAAGGCGATGCGGCAGAGCCGCTTTATGCGGTGGCCATCGCCGCCAAAGAGCTTTGGTTGCACCCGGAACATCCCAACGATGAGGTGGTGCTGGATCTGTGGCAAAGCTATCTGGAGCCGGTTGCATGACAGACCGACCCGAGCCCGCGTTTGAGGCCCCGTGGCACGCGCAGCTTTTTGCCTTGACCGTTCATTTGAATGAAACGGGGCTTTTTGCGTGGCCGGATTGGGTGGAGCGGTTTTCAAGAACGCTCAAGGCGCATGGCGCCAGCGCTGAACTGAACGGTGGGGATGATTATTTTCACGCCTGGCTGGACACGTTGGAAGCTCTCTTGGTGGAACAAGGTACGGCATCAACACAGACTTTGACCGCGCTGAAACAAGCGTGGGAAGAGGCTTACCTTACGACGCCGCATGGGGCGCCCGTTCAGCTGCGGTAAGCAGGGTGCGCGCCTTCGTGCGAACAAGTGCGCCATCAAACAGATGCTCAACTTCTTTTGGGAAACCAACGCTCAACAGCTTACCGACGTTTGTAAAAACTCTTGTCTGGCTTGCCGTTTAGGCAACGGGGAATAGTCGGAAAGGCTTCTGTCAGGAAGTAGGCATATGTGCCGTCTGCATACGCAGAATTGGTGATCACCGCGCCATTGCAGGCGTCAAGATCACCTGAGCCTTCGACGAACACATAGTCTTCGACAAAAGTGCCGTCGTAGCGGCCTCCGGGGTCATTTCCGCCGGGGCGGGAACCGGATTTGAGTTGATAGCTGGATTGCATGTCACGCACCTTGCCATCCACAAGGGCGGTGCGCAGGTAGATGGGGAAGCCATCAGCGGCATAGCCGATCAACGGTGATGGGGTGGTATCGCTCCAGCCTAGAGCTTTAAAAAAGCCTGTGGGCAAACCGTGATAGTGGTAGCTGCCGTTCGGCTGAACGTGCGCATAATTGGCGTCAAGGCCCAGTGATACCGCGCCGCCGAGCGCGTCATAATTCCATCCGGACCTGGGGTTGCCCTGCCAGAATTCTGCAGCACCAGGATCAAATGGCACTCCGTTTAGGGCAACACCGAAGTACAGATTTAGCCCAAGGTCCGTTGTTTTCCCTGTCACCCTCGGCGTCTTGGGCACGGTAAAGTCAATAGATTGCGCTGAGATGCTGTGCGGGTTGCCAGCGTTTGGAAATACGCCAACAGTGTGATTGGGCACGCCGTTCGCTTCTATCTCAATTTTCCGGGCGGTTTCGCGCACCTCGACACGCCCGCCGCGGACCTCGCGATTGGCCGGGACCAAAGCCAAGGGTTGGCTCTGCGTGGCCGTGTGCACGCGCATCGGTGGGCGACCTTGTGCATCGGCTGACAAGGCGCAGCCCAATGCGATGCTGAGGCACAGCGCGCCTGTCTTGAGTGTGTCGAGGGACATCATCCGGTTATCTCCTGTCTTCTGCAGCGTTCCACCGTTGTCTCGAGCGCGAGGTAAATACGGCGAATCCTGTTCGTCGTGGACGCGTCAGGGTTTTGGCGTCTCCCCTTGAGGTGGGCGCGTGATGCGGGTGATACGCGTCGCCCGGCGAATTCCGTCCCTCGCGCGATAAAAAAATGTGAGATTGTGGTTTTTCCCCTTGCGGGTCGCCAGCGATCTTTATATCTGACGCCTCACCCAATGGATGCGGGCGTAGCTCAGGGGTAGAGCATTACCTTGCCAAGGTAAGGGTCGTGAGTTCGAATCTCATCGCCCGCTCCAAACAAACCGGCCTCTGGCCGGTTTTTGTTTTTCTACCGCTCATAACGGATAGATGCGCCGGACGTTCCGCTGTGGAAACGTGCCTCAACGCTTTAATCGGCTGTCAATGAATTGTGGTCATAAACACGCAATGCGGCACGTCGTGTTGGCGCGTGATGACAAAGGCATGGATTTGGGAAAAGAAAATTGTCTGCCGCGGCACAACCAAGTGGCTTTTCGACCAACGCTAGGCGCTCGCGAAAACCCATTGGTTGCGTCTGGGACGACGAAAGCCGCGGCAGACGGAAGACCTTTCAACGAATGAGATCAAACTTGGGAGAGCGAGACCTCGGAAAGGTGGGAAAAAAGGTTATTCAAAAGTTCAGGTCATTAAGTATCTTTGATGAAACCGATCAAAGGCACCTCAGCACTGACAATCCCGTCACGTTGGGGTGCTTGTCGCATTTTCCCCCAGATGATGGTTTCGCAAGCCTCGGTTACCTCGGACGCTGACATCTGAGCTCACCATGCGCATCGTCCGTTATCGAAGCGTTAATTTAACGTCATCAAATACGCGTAAGGCGTGAATTTTTCGCAAAAAATGCGTGAAATTACTGACAAGAATGCCATCATGCATTGATCTCTCGTTTGTCGAGCGTTGACTGGCAAAAAAAGCTGCACGTGGCGATCAAACTGCCCCGGTCTTGAAGGTGAATCGGGTGACCTCGTTCGGATATTCATACGTTCCGCTGGTCACACGTCGATGGGCGGAACATATGGCAGGTCATTTATTTTGAGCGCTTAATGTCTCGGAAGACGCGGCACCCAAATACTTGACGGCAAAGACCCGCGCGTAATTCCATTGTCAAAACGCTAAGGCGGCTCTTCTAAGGTCTGAAATGCTCTCACCACTCGCTGGGCAAGGCGTCTTCAAACAACCGCAGCCGTTCTTCCCGGTTGAAGTGATTGCCTTCCAGATGATCTTGAAGAACCAGACGAAACACCCCGTCAATCCGGGCATAAAGGCCAGCAACAACGCGCCTGTCAGATGGATTGCCCGAGAAAGGGGCAATCATGTTCATCATCATGGTTTCCATCTCGACAACCACGGGCTGGAATGTTGGATCAAACATCGCCTGACTGCGGATGTCATACCATAGGCGATGCCCCGCAGCTTCGGTTTCGACGGTGTGCAAAAGCGCTTCGCAAATCCCGCTTCGCAGATCTTCCGGCGTATTCGCGCTTTGCAAGATCGTGTCCATCGCATCAAAAAAGCTGCTTTTGTAGCGCCTGACACAATAGATCATCAGATCTTCTTTGCTGTCGAAGTAGTAATGGACCATGCCCAGCGACATGTCGGCGCGGGCCGCGATGTCGCGCAATCTGGTCTGTGCATATCCTTTTCCATTCAACGTCTCTAACGCGCTGATGGCGATTTCACGCTTCTTTTCCTTGCGTTTACGATCCTTCGCAGATGTGAACGGCACCGGAGTAGTGGGTAAGGATTGCTGACTTATCATGTGCTTGATTTTGTTACGTGTTAACCTTCTACGCCAGAAACTCGTTTTTGAGAACAAAAGTCTCAACACTAGGTAAAATTATCCAGGCGATTGCTGGATGGTGCATGGTAGCAAGGAGGTCGCTTCGCAAAACCAAAACAGCCTTCTGCCAGGTTGTCCAATTGTTGGCCGGGAGATGAGTTGATCCACATGAATGGCTGCGCTTGTCTGCTATGCTCTTGCAAAGCGGGCAACATTTTTGCTGGGGTTCATGGAAGTATTGTGTTCTGTTGTTCCAAAAGATCCATAAATCAGGGAGCAAATCATGAGAACCTTCACCACCGCCGTCGCGGCGAGCCTTTTGGCCAGCACCGCTTTCGCCGCAGATCTTGGCGCCGTCAACGAGCCGATCAAGCTGGCCATCAACGAATGGACGGGCCAGCATGTGACGACGCATATCGCGGGCGCCATGCTGGAAAAAGCGGGCTACACGGTGGAATACACCACCGCCGGTTACATGAACATGTACCAGGCCATGGCCGATGGCGAGATTCACGCAGCCCTTGAAATCTGGTCTTCGAACGTATCCGAAGATTACGCGAAAAAGGTCTCGGATGGCGGCGTTGTTGAGCTTGGCGATCTTGAGCTGGCCGCAAAAGAAGGCATCGCATACCCGGCCCACGTGGCTGAGCTGTGCCCGGGTCTGCCTGCTTGGGAAGCATTGAAAGACTGTGCTGTGAACTTCGCGACAGCCGAAACCATCCCGCAAGGTCGTCTGGTGGATTACCCAGCGGATTGGGGCACTCCGGGTGCTGACCGCATGACCGGCTTTGGCTTGCCATTCAAAGCGGTGCCTGCCGGTTCCGAAGGGGCGTTGATCACCGAATTGCGCGCGTCGACAGAAAAGAAATCGCCACTGCTGATCGTGTTCTGGCAACCGCATTGGGCGATGTCGGCCTATGACGTGCAATTTGTTGACCTGCCGGTTGGCAACGACGCCTGCTTTAACGATCCGGCATGGGGCTCCAACCCGAATGCAACGCATGACTGCGATTTCGCAGTGTCCCGTATCTTCAAGGCGGGCTGGGCTGGCATGGAAGAAAAGTGGCCTGCCGCTTATGAAATCCTGTCCAACTACACATTGGACGTCGCTGACCAGCAGCCCATGATGGGTGCAATCGACGTGGATGGCGGATCTGTCGAAGAGGTAGTTGCCGCCTGGATGGATGCCAACGAAGCCACATGGAAACCTGTTGTCGACGCGGCAACACAGTAATCAGGTTTCCAAGATGAAAGACAGTTCCGCAGCCCCTGCAGCCATTTCATGCAGGGGCGTTTGGCAGGTGTTTGGTGAAAACGCCGAACAGCAATTGGCCAAGGCGCTGGAACACTCTGGCGGCGCCCCCGATGGTGCCGCCAAAACCCTGCGCGACAATGGTTTGATCCCGGCAGTTCAAGCCGCCACTTTTGACGTGGCCGAAGGCGAGCTCTTTGTGATCATGGGGCTGTCCGGCTCGGGCAAATCGACCCTTGTGCGCTGTATCTCACGATTGCTGGAAGGGTCAGCAGGCGAAGTATTGATCGCTGGCGAAAACATCCTGAACGCCAGCAAAAAGCGCATGATTGAGCTGCGCCGCCGCAAGCTGGGCATGGTGTTCCAGCACTTTGGCCTCTTCCCGCATATGACCGTGGCCGAAAACATCGGCTTCCCCCTCAAGATGCAAGGCCAAGGCCGCGCCGAACGCCGCGGCCGCGCGCTTGAGGTCATCGAACTTGTCGGCCTCAGTGGCCGCGAAGATGCGTATCCGCGCGAATTGAGCGGCGGACAAAGGCAGCGTGTCGGCATTGCCCGCTCCTTGGCCGTTAACCCAGACATCTGGTTTTTGGACGAACCCTTTTCTGCACTCGATCCGCTGATCCGTCGCCAATTGCAGGATGAGTTCCTGAAAATTCAGGCGACGCTGCGCAAATCCATCGTCTTTATCACCCACGACATCACCGAAGCGCTCAAACTCGCCGACCGCATTGCCATTATGAAGGACGGCGTGATCGTCCAGATCGGCACCCCAGCTGAGATCGTGTTGAACCCGGTGAACGACTATGTTGCCGAATTCTCCAAAGACGTCGCCACAGGCCGCCATGCCAAGGTCGGCTCGGTCATGAAAACCGGCGCAGAGGTGCCCGGCGACATGGCCGACGATCCAGGCTTGCGCACAGACATGACGCTGGAAGAGGCGCTGGCCTCTTGCATGTCGCTTTACGAGGCGGTGCCGGTGCGCGACCCAGGGGGCGCCGTTGTCGGGGCGGTCTATCCCAGCGATCTGGCCAAAGCCTCCCTGCAAGTCGACGCGGAGTGAGCTCAGAGATGCTGCGCGCGATCTGGACCCGCCATACCGGAGCTTGTCTGGCTTTTCTGACAGCTTGTGTTGGGCTGCTCTGCATTCTGCTGGAACCTGCGGCCCCATGGCTGATCAAGTGGCCGGTAGCGCTGCAAGTGCCGGCAAGCGATCTGATCGGGGCGGGGCTGACCTGGGTTCTGGAAGGCATCAAGCCGGTGATGCGCGTCTTTTCCGACCTGCTGGGTTATCCCATGCGCTGGTCCAATGCGCTCTTTGTCCTAACGCCATGGCCCATCACAATCGGGATCGTGACTGCGCTCGGCTGGTATATCGGCGGTTTGCGGCTGGCCCTTCTGGGGTTGATCGGCCTCTCGCTGGTTTTGGCGTCGGGTTATTGGGTGGAAAGCATGAACACCCTCGCACTTGTTGCCGTGTCGGTACCGCTGGCGCTGCTGCTTGGTGGGGTCACGGGCATTCTGGCCTTTGAATTTCCCCGCGTGCGCAATGCCGTGCTGACACTGCTGGATGTGATGCAAACGGTGCCCACCTTTGCCTATCTCACACCGCTTTTGCTGCTCTTCGGGTTCGGCCCGGTGGTGGGCCTGATCGCCTCTGCGATTTACGCGGCCCCGCCGATGGCGCGCAACGTGCTGCTGGGGCTTGAACGGGTCGATGATGACATCCGCGAAGCTGCGATCATGAGCGGCGGCAACCGTTTGCAACAGCTCTTTTTGGTCGAACTGCCCTCGGCCATCACCCAGATCATGGTCGGCGTGAACCAATGCCTGATGGCGGCCCTGTCGATGGTGATCATCGCCGCCGTGATCGGCGG
>JABSSA010000194.1 GCA_013214665.1 Paracoccaceae bacterium | reverse complement strand
GCATCGCTGGACCTTGGGGCAAAGCGTTGGGTTTTTTGACAATGATTTCGCCGGGCGTATCGCTCAAAAGCAGATGCAGGCCGCGCGAGCGGTGACGGATGTTGTCAGCGAATTCATCAACGTGATTGCCTTTGCGCTGGCATCTCTGGCCGGGTCTGTTGTGCTGCTGTTGGCGATTGATTGGCGCGTGGCGCTGGGCTTTGGGGTCTGGTTGATCGGCTATTTCGCAATGATCCGCTGGTTTTTGCCGCGTGTGCGCAAACGGTCTGCGAAACGGGCTGGGGCGCGGGCGAATGTGACGGGGCAGGTGGTGGATACGATCACCAATATCAAAACCGTCAAGCTTTTTGCGCATTCCGATCACGAAGACAAAGCCGCGCTGGGCGCGATGGAAAGCTATCGGCAGGCCGCGCTGAAATTCGGGTATCTCTCTGCGGCGTTCCGGTTCTGCCTGATGAGCCTCGCGGGCGCTTTGCCCGTCGTTTTGCTGGGCGGCACCTTGCTTTTGTGGCAGCGCGGCTTGGCCAGTGAAGGTGACATCGTGGCGGCGGGTGCTGTGGCCATCCGTATCGCGCAGATGACCGGTTGGGTCAGTTTTACGCTGATGGCGATTTATTCCAACATTGGTGAGGTCGAAGACGGCATTCGCACGCTGACGCCTCGTATCCGGCTGGAAGACGCAGAGGGCGCTGCGGAACTGACTGTTCCTGCTGGCCGGATTGAGGTGGACAACCTGCATTTCACCTACGGAATGGGGCACGGCGGGCTGGACCGAATTTCGCTGTCTATCGCGCCGGGGGAAAAGCTGGGCGTGGTTGGCGCGTCGGGTGCCGGGAAGTCGACCTTGGTGTCGACGCTCTTGCGGCTTTATGAGCCGGAAGGCGGCACAATCAAAATTGACGGTGCGGATATCAAAGATGTGACGCAAGAAAGCCTGCGCCGCAGCATCGGCATGGTGACGCAAGAAACAGCGATGTTTAACCGGTCGGCCTTTGACAATATCGCCTATGGCAAACCCGGATGCACATTGGATGACGTGATCGCCGCCGCTACGCGGGCCGAAGCGCATGAGTTCATTCTTGAGCTGCAGGATCACAAAGGGCGCACAGGATACGATGCGCATCTCGGCGAACGCGGTGTCAAATTGTCGGGCGGTCAACGGCAACGGATCGCATTGGCGCGCGCCATTTTGAAAGATGCGCCAATTCTGGTGCTGGATGAGGCGACAAGCGCGCTCGATTCAGAGGTGGAAGCTTCGATTCAAGCGGCGCTTACGCGGGTCATGGACGGTAAAACCGTGCTGGCGATTGCGCACCGGCTTTCAACATTGACCGAGATGGATCGCATCATTGTCATGGACAAAGGCCGCATTGTAGAGGAAGGCACGCACCATGCGCTGTTGGCCAAGAATGGCCTTTACGCGCAATATTGGCAGCGGCAATCCGGTGGCTTCCTGCGCACCGAAGCGGCAGAGTGACAGGCAGACGTGACCGAAACACAGCTTAAGATCAAAAGCCTTGGCCATCGGGGCGATGGTGTCGCGGATGGGCCGATTTATGTGCCCGGCGCGTTGCCCGGTGAAACGGTCACCGGGGAATTGGACGGTGACGCGCTGCGCGGCGTCAAGATTGCAGTGCCCAGTGAGGACCGGGTGAAACCGCCCTGCGCGCATTACAAATCGTGCGGCGGGTGTGGGTTGCAACATGCCTCGGATACGTTGGTGGAAGAGTGGAAAGCGGGCGTTGTGCGCCGGGCATTGGCGGCACAGGATATCGACGCAGAAGTTTTGCCCGTGATCACGTCACCCGCGCAATCGCGCAGACGTGCCACCTTTGCGGCGCGTCGGACCAAAAAGGCCGCGATGGCCGGGTTTCATGGGCGCGCGTCGGATACGATTGTCGACATTCCAAACTGCGTTTTGATTGATCCGGCGCTGCGCGCTGGGCTGAGCGTGGCTTCGGAACTGGCCGAAATCGGCTGCAGCCGAAAAACCACGATGGATGTTGCCATGACGGTGACGGAGTTCGGTTTGGATGTAGCGGCGACTGGTGGCAAAGAGATGGACACCGCGCTGCATCAGGAACTGGCCCGCTTGTCTGACGCGCGTGATCTGGCGCGGCTCGCGTGGAATGGTGAGATTGTTTTACAGAGGATGCCGCCGCGCGTGGCCTTTGATGGCATCGGGGTCGAACTGCCCCCGGCGGGATTTCTGCAAGCCACCGCACACGCGCAACACACGCTGCAACAGCTGATTTCTGATGCCGTGGCCGGGGCGGCACATGTTGTGGATCTGTTTGCCGGTTGCGGCACCTTTGCGCTGCCTTTGGCGAAACATGCGATGGTGCACGCGGTCGAAGACAACGCCGACGCGATTGCCGCGTTAGATAAGGGCTGGCGCAACGCGGTTGGGCTCAAGCGTGTCACTCATGAAGTGCGCGATCTTTTCCGCAGGCCGTTATTGCCGGATGAGTTGCGGTTTGACGCTGCGGTGATTGATCCACCGCGAGCCGGGGCCACTGCGCAGATTGCGGAATTGGCGAAATCAGACATCCCCACAATTGCGCATGTGTCGTGCAACCCGCAGACCTTCGCGCGTGACGCCAAGATTTTGCTGGGGGCGGGCTATCAGCTTGGCCCGGTTCAGCCGATAGATCAATTTCGATGGTCTCCGCATATTGAACTCTTCGCCGTCTTCACAAAATAAGACGGACGAATCCCGTAGGAGGCAACATGGGCGTACAACAGCGGCTTGCGCAGTGGCTTGAAAAGGCTTGGGTGAACAACGTGATCGTTGGGGTCATCGTTGCCAATGCGATCATTCTAGGTCTGGAAACTTCGGAAACCCTGATGGCCAGCATCGGCGGGTTGCTCGTGTTTCTGGATCGGCTGTGCCTTGCGATTTTCACGCTTGAGATTGCGCTGAAGTTTGTGGCCTATGGGCGCCGTTTTTTCACAAACGGCTGGAATATCTTTGATCTCTTGATCGTGGTCATCGCGTTGATGCCAACGGCGGGCGGATTGTCGGTGCTGCGCGCGTTGCGCATTTTGCGCGTGTTGCGCGTTATTTCGGTCGCGCCCCGTTTGCGCCGGGTGGTCGAAGGGTTTGTGACCGCCTTGCCCGGTATG
>JABSSA010000193.1 GCA_013214665.1 Paracoccaceae bacterium | reverse complement strand
GGTGCCCCCGCGCCCCTGCTCTTCGGCGGTTGGTTTCAACACGATTGGGAACCCATTGGTTTCAGCGAACAGCTTCACATCTTCGAAACTGCGCACCATGGCCTGCTTGGTCACCGGGAACTCTGACAACCTGAGATAGCGATTGGTGGCCGCTTTGCTTTTCGCCAGCGTTACGCCAATGCCGCTTTCCCTGTCCGTGATTGAGCTGCTCATTACATGGCTGCCAGCGCCGTACCCAAAAACGATATGTTTTCGGTCGAATATGTAAAACGGCATCCTTCGGGCAGCGGCGGAATCGATCAGGCTGCGCGCGTTGGTCCCTGATGGCAAAAGGCGCAACGACTTTTGCATGATTTGATCCATGAATTCGGCCTGGATGTTAGCCGTCATCGGATCGCTTCGGGCTTCAAGATTTTCGACAATGGTTTTGAAAGCCCAAATTATCAATTTGGGGGACAAGGTCGGCACGTATACTTGGACGGCATCGTCAACACGCGTCCACAAAATTGGCGTCAATCTAAGGTCGCCGCACTCCAATCCCACAAGGTGCACAGCCTCCACCAGCCGCACCAGAAGATGATCATCGTCAAGCCCCGCATCAGTGTGAACGGACACAACATCTTGCTCTGGCGGCGGCAGGTTTTCCAAAAACACGGCAAGGTTTTCGGAAAGCTGGTTCGCGGCATCAGGCACGTGTCGCGCTTTCAAGATGACTCCCGGCTGAAGCGCCCCGTAGGCGTATCCGGTCAAAATCTGAAATTGGAAGTTCATTCCCCGCCAGCTCCTGCGCCCGAAGAAACCCTAAACACATGTCGACATTGGCACCGGAAAGCCGTTGCATTTCCAGCGGAATAGTCGCGCACAGGGACATTTTGATGACATGTGCCGAATGGCCACGCTGTTATGACTGTGATCTTTGGATCGCCAGCGGGTCAGCTGAGCCGAGGCGATCACTAAGATTGCAGGGGCAGTCGTGCTGTAGAGATGAAAGTCGCGCGCGCAGAGCCATACGTGACGCACCAGCGATCTTTTGTGTTTGGAGGTTGGCAGGGGCAGCAGGGTTCGAACCCGCGACCTACGGTTTTGGAGACCGTCGCTCTACCAGCTGAGCTATACCCCTACGCGGGGATGGAGTTACGCCGCCTGCGACAGGGAATCAAGGGCCTTCTTGCGCTTGATCACCAAAGGTTACGCAGCACGCGGTTGTGCAGGGAGCAACGGCAACAGCTCTTTCATCCAGCGGGCGGCAAATGCAGGGCTTTTGTGCCCAAAATCTCCCGAGTCCTTGGCACCTTCGCAGGCAAATTCCGTTTTCGTGAACACGCCACCTGTCACCGTGTCTTCGGGTTGGCGCAACACGTCGAACCCACGGCTGCGCGCAAGGGTTTGGATCGTGGACCACAATATATCCCGATCCTCTTTTTGCGCCTCAACCGCCTTTGGGAATTGATGCAACGGGGCACCGCGCGCCAACATGTTAACGATGCCGTCGGTGTAAAGCGGTGAGGGCACGAAATAGACAGACGTGCCCGCCTGTGCAAAATGGGCACAAGTGTGGAAGGTGCGCACACTGCTTGTGAATTTCTCAGCCGCGGCATCCAAAACCGCCTGACTGGGCCAGCTGCCGGTACGATAGCGCCAATCGGCCATGCGCAGCATAAATTCGGCCACTCGCAAACGGCTGCCGTAAAAGACCAGAATGTCAAAATCGCCCGGTGCAATCACTTCGCGCTTGGCCACGTTGATCTTGTGCACATCCGCCAAAGCGGTACCAGACGCGCGCAAGGCACCCCCTTGCCATCGGATGTTGCGAAACTTGGGGCCGGTCGCCCCCCAATATTCCACCTCGCTGCCCGCAGGCCAGGCAACCAGACCGCTGTCGTCGGCCTGTCTTAGGCTGCCCATCTGGCTGTCCCCGATGACGCAAATACGCGGCGGTTTACCGTGCGAAGGCATTCAGCAACTCCTCTTCACAGCGCAGATCCTCTTCGGCCACTGGCACGGTTTCGGGCGCTGCAGCCTGCGCCGGTTTGGCCTTTTCTGCGCCAAAGACACGGGCCTGATCAGCAAAGAAATGAGACATGACGGTTTGCACGCCTTGCGGCTCGACAGAGCGCATGTTGGGGGCAAAGAACATACCCCGGAAAATCGGGTGGGTGATGATTTCGAATGAGGGGAAATAATCCACTGCCTCATTCTCTGCGGCGACGATGCCCGCCGAGGCGCGCAGAACAGATTTGGAATATTGCGTGGCCACCAAAACATGCTGCCCCGAAGCCGTTGCGGTGAGCGGGACCGGTGAAACGGTCAACAAGATGCGCAGGCGGCGGTTATGGCGCCGCAACAGACGAATGGCGTTTTCCAAATACCGCAGGGTCATGCGCTGGCTTGTGTTCATGAATGTGTGCTGTTCTTCGTCAAACTGCCCCGCGGCCGTGCCGGGGCAGATGGCATATTCCAAGCCGGTTGTGCGGTTGCGCCAGCATTCGGTCAGGCCGAGCGTGAAGACAAAAACAGACGCGTCCGACACAGCGTTGCGCAGGGCGGCATAGCTGCGGTCGCGCGCATCCCACACCTCTTGTTCGGAGGCAAACCCGTTGGGCTCAATCGCGGGGCGTAGCGGATCGTACCAGCGGCCATCCTGTTCCCAAAGCTCATCGCGTTCCTCAACCTCGCCATAAGCGCGCTGCAACCATTGCAGCAGCATGGCGGGGGTATAGATATTGCCGGTGCGCACGCTGAAGACGCCATAGCCAAAATCGCGGGCGACTTCGTCGGAGATATAGGGCGGCGGTGGTTCGCAATTGTGCCAGCTGTAGCCGCGCGCGGCCAAGGCCTTGCCAAAGTGTTGGGCAAAGCATGAACCAAAGGTGACGATCTTATCGTTGGGGCGGATGCGGAATTTGGGTGTCCAAAGACCGGACAGGCCAAAGGCCCCTTTGTCCGCCACGGCGGTCTTCCAATAGGCTTCTGGCCCCAGATCCGCATAGGGATGCGTCATGGCTGTGCGATCTCAGACTGCTCTTATCGTTGCGACAAGCCTAGCCCAAGTTGCGTTACCCAATCAACAAGATGGGGTGATGGCTTTACATATCCGCCAAAAAAGAAGGCGGCCCGGGCCCGGACCGCCTTCCATTGCGTTAATTTGCGCGCAGGCAGGGAGGTCCCCGCCCGACGGCTTGAATTACTCGGAGATCTTGGAGACCACGCCCGCACCCACGGTGCGGCCACCTTCGCGGATCGCGAAGCGCAGGCCCTGCTCCATCGCGATTGGCGCGATCAGCTCAACACCGAACGACACGTTGT
>JABSSA010000192.1 GCA_013214665.1 Paracoccaceae bacterium | reverse complement strand
TATTTGGGTCCAAAAGAAGAGGTGTGGGTGCGCTTGTGTGCGTTGAGTGGCGCTTAAACGTCTAGTTCTTCGACGAAGCGGGCGTTTTCCTGGATGTACTGGAACCGCATTTCCGGCTTTTTACCCATGAGGCGCTCGACCAGATCGCCTGTTTCGCCGGGCTCATCTTCGTCGATGCTGACGCGGATAAGCTTACGAGTTTCGGGGTTCATCGTGGTGTCTTTCAGGTCTTTGGCGTCCATCTCGCCCAGACCTTTGAAGCGGGAGACGTCGATTTTGCCTTTGCCGCCCAGGCCCTTGTCCATCCAGCTGTCGCGTTCGGCTTCGTCGATGCAATAGACGCGCTTTGCGCCTTGGGTCAGGCGGAAGAGGGGCGGGCAGGCGAGGTAGAGGTGGCCGGCGTCGATCAGCGGGCGCATCTGGGTGTAAAAGAACGTCATCAAGAGTGCGGCGATATGTGCGCCGTCCACATCCGCATCCGTCATGATGATCACCTTGTCATAGCGCAGATCATCAATGTTGAAGCGCGTGCCAAGGCTGACACCCAGGGCCTGCGACAAGTCTGAGATTTCGGCGTTGGAGCCCAGCTTGGACGACGCCGCGCCAAGCACGTTGAGAATTTTGCCACGCAGAGGCAGCAGCGCCTGGGTTTTGCGGTCGCGGGCCATTTTGGCGGATCCGCCCGCGCTGTCGCCCTCAACGATGAATATTTCCGTGCCGTCGCGTGTTTGAGACGTGCAGTCCACCAACTTTCCGGGGAGGCGCAGTTTCTTTGTGGCGGATTTGCGTTGTGTTTCCTTCTCGGCCCTTCTGCGTAGCCGCTCTTCGGCGCGCAGCACCAGAAAATCGAGGATCGCGCCAGCCGATTTCGTGTCAGCCGCGAGCCAGTTATCGAAGTGATCGCGCACTGCGTTTTCGACCAGACGCTGGGCTTCGGTGGTGGCCAGCCTGTCTTTGGTCTGGCCTACAAACTCCGGCTCGCGGATAAAGCAGGACACCAACGCGCAGCCGCCGGTGATCAGATCTTCGCGGGTGATCTGGGCCGCCTTGCGGTTGTTGGCCAGTTCCCCATAGGCGCGGATGCCTTTCAGGATCGCGGCCCAGAAGCCAGCCTCGTGCGTGCCGCCTTCGGGCGTGGGCACGGTGTTACAGTAAGAGCCGATGAAGCCATCGCGCGCAGGCGTCCAGTTGATCGCCCATTCCACCTTGCCGGGCGTGTTGAAGCGTTCCTGGAAATCCACGGTGCCCGCAAAAGGTGTCTCGGCATAGGTGGCGGCCGCGCCCAGGGTTTCGCGCAGGTAATCGGCCAGCCCGCCGGGAAAGTGGAATGTGGCCTCTGTGGGGGTTTCCCCGTCATCAATGGCGGATTTCCAGCGGATCTCCACCCCGGAAAACAGATAGGCCTTGGAGCGGACCATTTTCATCAGCCGCGCCGGTTTGAACCGGTGGGAGCCGAAAATATCCGCATCCGCGTGGAACGTGACCATCGTGCCGCGCCGGTTAGGGGCCGCGCCGACCTTTTCCACGCCGCCAAGCGGTAAGCCCCGCGAAAACCGTTGTTCGTAAAGCTCTTTGTTGCGCGCCACCTGCACAACCATCGTGTCGCTCAGCGCATTCACCACCGATGCGCCAACCCCGTGCAGGCCGCCGGAGGTCTGATAAGCCTTGCCGGAAAACTTGCCGCCCGCGTGCAAGGTGCACAAGATCACCTCAAGCGCGGATTTGTCGGGGAATTTCGGGTGCGGGTCAATCGGGATGCCGCGTCCGTTGTCGCGCACCGACACCGCGTAATCCTCGTGCAGCTCAATCTCGATCCGGGTGGCATGGCCCGCCACCGCTTCGTCCATCGAGTTGTCGAGGATCTCGGCCACCATATGGTGCAGGGCGCGTTCATCGGTGCCACCAATATACATGCCCGGACGCTTGCGCACCGGTTCCAGCCCTTCGAGCACCTCAATGGAGGTTGCGTCATAGTCGGTATCGTCTGTGCCTGTCAGAAGGTCAGTCATGCGCCTGTCTTTTTCTTTGCCGTTGGACAAGGAGCATAGCGCAGGTCGGCCCGGCACGGAACAGGCTCTGTGCTGTTAACTGTGGGTGTTTTTGCCCTCAGCCCCTTTCAACAACCGATCTGCCTTTTTGCGCACCAGAACAGAGCGCAGATCATGCATCGCCAACAGCAGTGTATCGGTGATGCGCTCCAACTGATCTTCGGTGGCCCGGCTTTGCGCCCATTGCGTGGTCAGGTTCAGATGATCGACGGCGCGCAGGATGTCGTCCACATCCCGCTGTGCCAGTGTTTCTGATCGCGCCTGCATCCAGGCTTTGATCTCTGCCAGATCGGTCTCTGACAACAGCCGGTCGCCATGGGGCTTGATCTCTCCGTTGCGGATATTGACCACTGCAATCTGGTCCATCTCGATCCGACGCTGGCGGTTTTCGGTATCCACGCGAAAGACCGCAGCCCCGTTTTCACGGACGCGAAAATAGTAGTCAGGAAGATCTGCTGCCATGGGCCTACTTAGCTGAGGTCTTTGCAGAAATTCTGAATGCGCGTGCAGGCTTCTGTCAAGGCTTCGTCCGATGTGGCGTAGCTCACGCGGAAATGCGGTGACACACCGAACGCAGCGCCAAAGACCACGGCGACGCCGGTTTCTTCCAGAAGCGCGGTCGCAAAAGTTTCATCGCTGTCGATCACTGTGCCCGCTTTTGACGTTTTGCCGATGAGCTTTGCAATCGAGGGATAGACATAAAACGCCCCATTGGGCACCGGGCAGGTTATGCCGTCAATCTCGTTGAGCATCGATACCACCAGATCGCGGCGGCGTTTGAAGGCGGCGTTGTTTTCGGCAATGAAATCATGGGAGCCGTTCAAGGCTTCGACGGCGGCGTATTGCGACACGGAACAAGGGTTCGACGTGGATTGCGACTGAACCTTGCGCATGGCTTTGATCAAATGCTCGGGGCCAGCGGCATAGCCAATACGCCAACCTGTCATGGCGTAGGCTTTTGATACCCCATTTGTCGTCAATGTGCGGTCTTTCAGGCCCGGTTCGACTTGGGCCGGAGTGCAAAAGACAAAGTCGTCATAACTCAGATGTTCGTACATGTCGTCTGACATCACCCACACATGGGGATGGCGCATCAGCACATCGGTGAGCGCTTTGAGTTCGTCCCAGCTGTAGCCGGCGCCTGTTGGATTTGAAGGGGAGTTGAAGATCAGCCATTTGGTCTTTTCCGTAATGGCCGCTTCCAACGCCTCGGGGGTCATTTTGAAGGCGGTGTCGATACCACAGGTGATGGGCACAGGTGTGCCGCCAGCCAAAAGCACCATGTCTGGATAACTCACCCAATAAGGGGCAGGCACAATCACGTCGTCGCCCGGATTTATGGTGGCCATCAGCGCATTATACAAAACTTGCTTGCCGCCCGTGCCCACAGACACTTGGGCGGTCGTATACTCCAGATCATTGTCGCGCTTGAATTTGGCGCAGATCGCTTCTTTCAGCTCAACGATTCCGTCGACGCCCGTGTATTTCGTTTTGCCCGCCGCAATCGCCGCAACCGCGGCGTCTTTGATGTGCTGGGGCGTGTCGAAATCCGGCTCGCCCGCGCCGAGGCCGATGACATCTTTGCCTGCGGCTTTCATCTCGGCTGCCTTATTTGTCACAGCGATGGTGGGTGACGGTTTGACACGGTCGAGTGTCTCGGAAAGAAATGCCATAAGAGACCCCTGAGAGTAATAAAAAACGTATCCCCAATAGGCAGGCGCCGCTCTGGGCGCAAGGAGTATGAGATGGACGAAGCGCAGGATTGGTACAGCGAAGAGGCATCGACATTTGGGGATCGTGTGGCTGCGGCCCGTGAAAATGCGGGCATGACGCAGAAATCTCTGGCAAAGCGTTTGGGGGTGCGGCTGGCCACCTTGAAGGCATGGGAAGAAGATCGAAACGAGCCGCGCGCCAATCGGTTGTCGATGTTGGCCGGAGTGTTGAATGTCTCCATGATGTGGCTCATCAACGGAGAAGGTGAAGGGCTGGGAGAGCCGGAAATGGCGAGCGACAGTATGAATGACGTGATGGCTGAGCTGCGTACCTTGCGTGCAGATCTGGTACAGAAAGCAGAAACGGTGGCGCGTCTGGAAAAGCGGCTGCGCGGTTTGACGAGGCAGAACGACCTTGGCTGAACTACGCGAACACCGCCTCAAGCGCCTGCATATGCGGTCAATCCGGCGCGGGATCAAAGAGATGGACCTGATCCTAACCAAGTTCTCTGAAATGCGTTTGGCTACGCTTTCGGATGAAGAGCTTGATCTATACGAAGCGCTTTTGGCGGAAAACGATCAGGATCTCTATGTCTGGGTCTCGGGTCAGGATCAGGCTCCTGAGCAATTTAGACAAATGATTGCGGATATTTACGACAATCACGTTGGGCACGGCCAAGTTTAACTGAATGTTTCCGATTGAAGTGCAGGGTGCGCCCTGTTGCTTTTAGGCGGAGACAGGCATGACGATTCAAGAACGTATCGGACGGGAAAATCCCTCTTCGCAGATCGGGTTCATGGCGAGTTATCTGGAATCCCTGTCGTTGGTGGAACGGCTGCATCGGCTTTTGCTGGATGTGATCAAAGATGAGTTCGAGCGATTAAATATCCTGGAAATCAACTCGGTGCAGGCGCTGTTGTTGTTCAACATTGGCGACAATGAGGTGACGGCCGGGGAGTTGAAATCGCGCGGATATTATCAAGGGTCCAACGTCAGCTATAACCTCAAGAAATTGGTCGAGATGGGCTATATGCATCATCAACGTTGCGAGGTTGATCGCCGTTCTGTGCGCGTGCGGCTCACGGCGCAAGGGCGCGCCATCCATGAAATTGTGCACCGTTTGTTTGAAACCCACGCCGGGGGGCTGCAGGATAAGAACGTGCTCAGCCTTGAAGAAATTGCCGACATTTCGACAGCGTTAAAGCGGGTTGAGCGATATTGGACGGATCAGATCAGGTACATCTATTGATCAAAGGTGGCAAAGATCGGCCGGGTCTCTTACTTGAGGTCTGAAAACACCAAAACCCGTAGTTCCCGTTCCAGCTTGCGCTGCATTGCGGCAGCAAAGTCATCAAACCCTATGGCGGTTTCCACAAAGGCGTCTTTGCCAAGAATGACGTTGGATCGATAATACGACGACAGCTCATTGATCTCGGCTTGCCGCAAGTCGCCCAGGGCAGGGGCGTCGGCCCCAATCACAAGCCCATTGATCGTGATGCCCCGGCGCGCCAAAGCGCTGCGTGCGAAATCGGGGCTGCGGCCGATATTCGATTTGCCGTCGCCTGAAATGTCGAGCGTGTGGGTGGCGCAATCGGGCCTTTGCGCCAGAAAATCCGCGCCGACCTGCATCGCCACACCCAAAGCTGTGCCGGGGCTTGCATCGCGCCGGGTGGTGCTTTGCAGCTGCGCCAACGCTGTGTCGAGCACCGGTTCCGATGTGATGTCAGTCCACGGCAGCACAACCACCTGATCTTCTGGCCCGCTCCATTCATAGACCAACAAGGACACCGGCTGATCGGGAAATGTCATCAAAGCGCCGCGCACCGGCCCACTGCCAAGCGCCTGCACCAAGCCATCGATTTGCAGCCGGTATTCACGCGCGTCGACTGAGCCTGACACATCCAGACCCAGCACCAAGGCTTGTCTGCACTGGGCAAAAAGCGCTTGGGCCGTAAGCGCAAGAACACCAAAGACCAATAAGAAGACGCGCACCATCATTCACCGCCCGGCACTGGCTGCAATGCGCCAAAGACGGGCGGGCCGACTTCACGCTCCAGCTTGCGGCGCATGGCGCGCTCATAGTCTTCAAAACCGTCGGCCACCTCCAAAAACGCGCCTGGTCCGCGCAAGACCTCGCGTTGGTAAAAGGCGATCAGGTTGGAATCCGCTTCAAAATCCGTGCCACTGACCACCAAACCGTTGACCACAATCCCGTCGAACGGAAATTCTCGATAGGCCAACAGAGGCCCGAACCCTTCGTTGTTTTGCCCGTCGCCCGCCATATCAATTGTGCGGTTCAGGCAGCTGGGCGCGCGTTCCATCATTTCCGCACCGAACCCAAGGGCAAACCCCATCGCGGTGGGAAAGGCATTGTGGCTGCGCACTGAGCGGCCGATTTGTTCGGCAGCGCCCACCAACGCATTTGGATGATCGATGATCGTCCAGTCCAAAAGGATGTTCTGGTTGTACCGCCCGCTCCATTCATACGCGGCAAGCGCGATGTGATCGGCGGTGCCAAAAAAGGCGTTCTGAACCTGGGGAGAGATCAGCGCCGCTGCTAGCCCACCCCGTTGCAGAGCATCTTCGGTTGCGTCTACCGACGATGAAATATCCAGCGCCAACAACAAGGCGAGGCGGCACTGAGCCGCCTGCGCCGGGTGCGCCATCACAAGCGCAGCCGCAAAAGCTGCGCCAAGTTTTACCAATGGCCTGTGTTTTCCATGCTGGACCAAGGTTCAGCTGGGGCCAAAGACTCACCTGCCTGTAACAACTCGATCGAAATGTTGTCGGGCGAGCGGACAAAGGCCATGTGCCCATCGCGTGGCGGACGATTGATCGTGATGCCATTGTCCATCAGGTGCTGGCAGGTGGCATAAATGTCATCAACCGCATAGGCGAGATGCCCAAAATGGCGGCTGTCGGATGGCAGGCCTTCGTCACCATCCCAGTTGTAGGTCAGCTCAACCGGGCAATCCGGGTTGTCGGGCGGAGACATGAAAACAAGCGTAAAGCGCCCACCTTCGCTGTCAAAGCGGCGGGTTTCTTCCATGCCGAGCAGCTTGAAGAACGCGATAGACGCGTCCAGATCTTTCACACGCACCATCGTGTGCAGGTATTTTAGACCCATGGGATCCCTCGTTGTTTGTCATGCCGGTAAGGTAACGTGTGAATCCGGGCTGTCGACCCACGACGCGCGCCGGTCTGATCAAAAAGCCGAGCGTATGCCGAGACTGACGCCCAGGCGATCGGCCGAGTACAGACCCACGGTGCTGTCTGTGGTCGATGCGCTGAACGTGACTGAGGGGTTGAAGCCATAATAGTCGACTTCGCGAAAGATCATGGTCATGTCGACCGAAACCTTATCGTCTTTACGCCCATCGGCGCTGTGGCGTGAGCTGTCAAAATCCCTGCGCGACAGCGAAAGGCCAAAGACCAGATCGGCGGACATCACCGGCTCTGCCAATGCAAATTGCACTGCCGCGCCAACGCTATCATAACTGTAGTCGCTGTTTGGGCTATGTGCCGCGCCAAACGACAGGTTCACCATCAAATCATGACCTCGGCCAACTTTGCGCCGAAAAGTCACATCCGAAGTCACGCTGTCCACATCAGGCAAGGCTTCGCCAAATTGGCGCTTGGCCGTCAGGCTGAAATCCAACCGCTTGCCTTGTTCCAAGAAAAAGGATTGCGCGCCGGTGATCTGCGCAAATTGTGCAAGCGGATCGCCGCCGTACCAGCTGTGCCCCAGTTCAAACCGCCCGCGCGCTTCGCCGCGCCCTTCGCGGTTGATCCCACGCACCCCATAGCCTGCAGACAGCGATGAAAACGCGAAATCCGAGGCGCGCGCATCTGGCGCAAGCGTCTTGGCCTCGCTTGAGAGGGTGAATTCGCGCAAGTCGATTTCGAAAAACAGATCATGTGCCCGCGTCGCCGTTTCATGCAAACGGTAACGAGAATTCAGGCCAAATCGGTATTCCGTACCAGACAGAGCAACAGCGGTGCCGCCCAGTTCATACTCCAACGCCTGCCCAAACAGTGCTTTGGACAAGGCATAATTCAGGGTCGAGAACCGCTCGGAAGATCCGTTGTTGATATTTGAATTTGGTTGAACCGAGAAAGATAGATGAGTCTGCCATGGGTTGCGCACGCGAACATAGCGAAAGTCACGCACGGCCCGAGAGGCATGTTCGGGGGTCGGGGCCACGTGTTTGGCGCGCCGCAACCAAAGCTGCGCCCGTGTGCGTTTGCCATCCGACGACAGGGCCTGTGCCATTAGCATGGCTGCGGTAAAGCTGTCTTCGGGCACATCGGCCTGTGCCCAGCCAAGCTGTGCGTGCCGCTTGGCGGATTGGAAATCACCCAGGTCGCGCGCGGCCCGTGACGCGACCAAACGCATTTTGACATCCGTTGGATCACGCTCCAGCAATGCTTCGGCCAAAGTGGTGGCTTGACGCGCGCGCCCAACCTTGAGTGACAAAACCGCCGCTTTGCGCATCTCGGCCGGCGACAGTTTCAGTGGTTCAGAAGCCGCAGGGACGGCGAGCGCAAGCGCAAGACTTGCCGCTGCAATCAGGCCCCGCACCCGCATGATCCGCCCCAAGCTTTAGCGATAGATGATGAAGCCGCCGGTTTCCCGGGCCTGACCATCGCCCACAACGTCTTCGCCGGTGACAACGTAAATGCCGACCATTTCCTGGGCGGAGTCCCCGGACAAGATGGCATAGTAGTTGCCCGTTTCGAAGTCTTGCGCGGTCCCCGTGTTGTCAACAAAGGTGCTGAACAGCTCGCCCACAATTTCGCCGTTTGCGTCCAGGCGGTCAGGGCCAATAACAAAGCGCAAATCTGGAATTGAGCTGATGCTTGATGTGTTCTTGTCATTGAAATCTTGCAAGAAGGCATCGGTGATATCGTTCCCGCTCAGATCAAAAATTGTCCGATTTGAAAACGATCCTTTGACCCCATCACCCAAGACATTTGTGCTGTCGTTGAAATCATCAAAGTCGATGTCAACGCGGACATCTGCGGTTGTGTATTGCAATCCGCCGCGTCCATCAAAATCACGCAGGCCACCGGCTTGGCCCAGATAAACCGCCTGACCCGTTGTTGGCAGGTTTACGCCGCCGGTGCGCTGATAAATGAACCCGCCAAAGCCATAGCCCACATATCCGCCTGTCCGTACGATGGCGAATTCGGTGTTACCGGTGTTCGACACGCCATAGATGGCGCGGTGCGTTAGCTGGTTGACGGGCACTTGATTGAGCGGGTCAGAAAACTGAACGTCCGCTTCATAAACTGCATATTGGTTCAGGCTGCCCACCGCGCTGCCGCGGCTATAGACGTTGTCGCCGTCAAAGGCCAAACCGTCCACGGTGAATTCATCGTTGGCTGAATCGTAAGACACGGCTGAAACCGTGCCATCGCCACTCTGAGCGTTTCCGGAATCGGCGGTGGTTGGTTCTGACCGGAAGAGGCTCGCATCTGGCTGCGGCGAAGCCGTGCCGGGGGGGACGGTGCGATCACTGGTGATCTGCGCGCCTGTATCCGGGTCTTCGACAACTTCTTCCTCAAAAGGATTGCCACTACACGCGGCAAGCGTCGCGCTCAGCGCGAGCATCGCATACATCGGTTTCATTGGCCTGCCTCTGGCTCAGTTTTAATTTTGCTCTATAAGGGCCAGTCCGGCGGGAAAAAGTCAATTACTTTCAGCCCGCTACCGGGGCAAATTAAACCTATTTTGCAAAAATGCCATACCGGATATAGCGGTTCCAACGTGGGCTCCTGCCAGATATAGTAGAGCTCGACTCATATTGCGGGGAGAAGGGCGCCATGCCGCTGTCACCAGAACAGGCCAAGGATATCGAAGAGCAACGCGCGCAAACGGCGCCCACGCGGCGGGTGGTTTCGCCGGGGATGGAACAGCACCTTTACACCGCAATTCCCGTTCTGGATCATGGGTTTATCCGTGTGATCGACTATATGGGTGATGATGCCGCGATCACCCAAGCCGCGCGGGTCAGCTATGGCAAGGGCACCAAATCGGTTCAGAACGACGAAGGATTGATCCGCTATTTGATGCGCCATTGGCATTCGACCCCGTTTGAGATGTGCGAGGTTAAGCTGCACGTCAAACTGCCGGTTTTCGTCGCCCGCCAGTGGATCCGCCACCGCACCGCCAACGTTAACGAATATTCCGCCCGTTATTCGATCCTCGATCGGGAGTTTTATATCCCCGCGCCCGAACATCTGAACGCGCAATCCGTGGTCAACAATCAGGGCCGTGGCGACGTGTTGGAAGGCGAAGAGGCCGCCCGCGTGCTCGACATCCTAAAGGCCGACAGCACCCGCGCCTATGACCATTATGAAGAGATGATCTCAGACGATGGGCAGGCCGGGCTGGCCCGTGAATTGGCGCGGATGAACCTGCCGGCGAACATTTATACCCAATGGTATTGGAAGGTGGATTTGCACAACCTCTTCCACTTCCTCCGCCTGCGCGCCGATGCCCATGCGCAATATGAAATCCGGGTCTATGCAGAGGCGATGTGCCAGGTTGTGGGGATTGGGTTCCGTTCGCCTATAAGGCGTTTGAGGATTATCGCCTTGGTTCGGTTTCGATGAGCGCCCAAATGGTTGAGTGCCTACGCCGGATGCTGAAGGGCGAAGAGGTGACGGAAGAGAGTTCTGGCATGAGCAAGCGCGAATGGCGGGAATTTATGGGGGTTGTTGGGTGAGTGCGTACAATTAGCGAACTTGCCTTCGATCACATTCTCGAAAAGTTGCGCGCGCAAGAAATTTCACTGGCCAACCTGCGGAATCAAGCTGCGATATCTGGCGCGGTTACTGGGTTGATCGGTACTGTTATGGTAAACGTGCTGTTCTCCATAGTTGATGTTGGGCAACGTTCAGTTTTCTTTGGTGAAAATTGGCTTTGTGCAACATTTGTGTTCTTTTTGTTCGGTGGGTCAATATTGTTTTCAGGACTTGTCCTGACGTCGTTTCAAGAGTTTCATTTTTCCTTTGATGCAAAAAAAATGCTTGAAGGCCGAGACCGCACCAATGAAGACTTTTTATCAAACTATGTAAAAGACGGGGAATGGTATTTTTCAGACAATGAAGGACTCATTTCTGGGATCCAGACATATCTATGGTTTTCTGTCGTGTGCGGTTGGATGCAAATAATACCATGGGCTGAATTAATTTCTAAAGGGATACAATGAGTAACAAAAAGCCGGAAGTGCCAAGAAGTAAACCGAAGCCTTCAACTGGAAATCCTAGTCGACCTGGCGGCAAATTGATAAAAACTCCAAGCAATACAACGCCTGGAATGGACAAGCCCGGCGGTAGACCCGATACAGGTAGCGGCACTAAGCGAGACAAAAGTTGATTGTGGGCGTGCTGTCTTGAGTGTGTTTTTGAATTGACCAAGCGGGTTCGACGTTGGTGCGTTCCATCGTGTGAACGACAAACCATTTCATCCCCGCCCCGGACTTGATCCGGGGCCTTACCACCCTAGGCGCACAGCCTAATCAACGAGGTCCCGGGTCAGGCCCGGGACGGGTATTTCCTAACAAACCATCAAAATCCAAAACCCAACTCTCTGAAAACAAGCCAAATTGCTTTCGGTCCCCACAAGGAAGGGGTTTTCAGTTCTCGCCGCCTCCGCCAAACTGCCCCCATGCTAAACCTTGCCAACCTGCCTGACGGCTTTCACGACGATCCGTTTCCGCATTATGACCAGCTGCTGACCCACGCGCCGATCTGCCCGCAGCCCGACGGGTCAATCCTGCTGTCACGCCATGCGGATCTGGAGCGGATCTACAAAGACACGACGCTCTATCGCTCAGGCAAGAAGGAGGTCTTCAAGCCCAAGTTCGGCGCGGACACGCCGCTTTACGAGCATCACACCACCAGCCTCGTGTTTAACGACCCGCCGTTGCACACGCGCGTGCGCCGGATCATGACAGCGGCCCTCGCGCCGCGTGCGATCCAGCGGATGGAAGCAGGGCTGATCGATACGGTGGATCATCTGCTCGCGCAAATGCCTGCCGCGCCGGATCTGATTGAAGATTACGCCAGCATCATTCCGATCCAGATCATCGGCAATCTGCTCGACGTGCCGATGGAGGAACGCGGGCCTCTGCGGGATTGGTCGCTGGCGATCCTGGGCGCGTTGGAACCTGTACTGACGGAGGTGCAGCTTGAACGCGGACACGCAGCCGTGCGGGATTTCAAGGCGTATCTGCAAGACCTGATCGCGCGACGGCGGGCCAAGCCGGGGGATCCGGAGACGGATGTTCTGACCCGGTTGATCGCCGGGGACGGCGAGGGCGCGCTCAGCGAAATCGAGCTGATCCAGAATTGCATCTTCATTCTGAATGCTGGGCACGAGACGACCACCAACCTGATCGGCAACGGATTGGCGTTGCTGCACGATCATCCAGAGCAAAAGGCCCATCTATTGGCGGAGCCTGCGTTGATCGACACATGTGTGGAAGAAGTGCTGCGCATGGCGTCGCCGAACCAGTTTGGCAATCGTGAGGTTGCAGAGGATACGGAGATCGGCGGGCACGCTATCGCGGCGGGAACGAACCTGCATTTGTGTATTGCCGCTGCAAACCGCGATCCTGCGGTGTTTGTCGATCCAGAGCGTTTTGATATTGCGCGCAAACCAAACCGGCACCTTGCCTTTGCCGGTGGGCCACATGTGTGCGTTGGGTTGACGCTGGCCCGGATGGAAGGGCGGATCGCGCTAAAGCGGTTTTTGGGGCGGTTTCCCGACTACCAGATCACGCGCCGCCAAAACGGTGGGCGTGTGCGGTTCCGCGGCTACGCGGCGCTGTCCGCACAAGTGTAGGCAAAAAAGAACACGTTCACTGAAAACAGGTTGCTTCCAGAGCGGCCTTCATGGCGGAGCGGAATTATCAACGTCCGGCGCGCAACCAGGCGCCGGAACGTGATGCAGTATTAGACCGCTTTCAGATCACCAGCCATCTGGCGTCCATCACGACCTTCGATCAATTCAAAGCTGACCTTTTGATTGTCTGCCAGACCGGTCAAGCCAGACCGCTCTACAGCAGAGATATGCACGAATACGTCTTTGCC
>JABSSA010000191.1 GCA_013214665.1 Paracoccaceae bacterium | reverse complement strand
TACCTTCGAACATGTGATGGAAATCCTTGAAAAGGAAAAAGAAAACGGAACGCTGCATGGCGTCATTGTTCAGTTTGGCGGTCAAACACCTCTCAAACTTGCCAATGCGCTCAACGATTCCGGTATTCCTATCCTTGGCACAACGCCAGATGCCATCGATCTGGCCGAAGACCGCGAGCGGTTCCAGCAGCTGGTCAACGATCTGAACCTCAAACAGCCGCGCAACGGAATCGCCCATTCCGAAGACGAAGCCTTTGGGATCGCTGCGGATATCGGTTTTCCTTTGGTGATCCGCCCATCTTACGTGTTGGGTGGCCGCGCTATGGAAATCGTGCGCGATCAGGCCGGGCTCGAACGTTACATGACCGAAGCCGTCGTTGTGTCGGGCGACAGCCCCGTCCTGCTCGACAGCTATTTGTCCGGCGCCATCGAACTGGACGTGGATGCGATCTGTGACGGCAAGGATGTGCATGTGGCTGGCGTCATGCAGCACATCGAAGAAGCCGGTGTGCATTCGGGTGACAGCGCCTGTTCTCTGCCGCCCTACTCCTTGTCGGACGACATTTTGGCGGAAATCGAACGCCAGACACGCGCTCTGGCCAAGGGCTTGAACGTCATCGGCCTGATGAACGTGCAATTCGCGGTGCAAGATGGTGAGATTTACCTCATCGAAGTGAACCCGCGCGCCTCGCGGACGGTGCCGTTTGTGGCCAAGTCAACCGACAGCGCCATCGCCTCTATCGCTGCACGCGTGATGGCCGGCGAACCCCTTTCAACATTCCCGATGCGACCGGCCTATGACGAAAGCGCCTCATATGAAACCGTTTTGCCATTGGCCGATCCGCTGACGCTCGCAGATCCGAACATGCCATGGTTCTCGGTCAAAGAGGCCGTCCTGCCATTTGCGCGGTTCCCGGGTGTCGATACGCTATTGGGCCCAGAGATGCGTTCAACCGGTGAAGTTATGGGATGGGACAGAGATTTCCCACGCGCCTTCCTCAAATCTCAGCTCGGTGCAGGTATGGTTCTGCCGTCTGAGGGCTGCGTTTTCCTGTCGATCCGCGACCTCGACAAAACACCGCAGATGCGCGAGACCGCCGAACTGCTGGTATCTCTTGGGTTTGAGATGATCGCGACGCGCGGTACGGCTTCATGGCTCAAAGAGGCAGGCGTTGCTTGCGGAACCGTCAACAAAGTCTACGAAGGCCGCCCGGATGTGACCGACACGATGAAAGACGGCGGCGTGCAGTTGGTGATCAACACCACGGAAGGCGCGCAAGCGGTCGAAGACAGCAAGAGCATCCGCTCCATCGCTCTGTTTGACAAGATCCCGTACTTCACCACCGCCGCGGCCGCTCAGGCCGCCGTGCAGGCTATCAAAGCGCAAGCGGAAGGCGGAATTGGTGTGAAGGCTCTGCAGGGGTAAAACCTCGGGCCATAGTGTCAGCTTTTCAAACCGCGGCAGACGCCCCTGCCGCGGTTTTCATTTATACCGGATGGATCTTCCGCTCGCTGGCGTCATCAGCTCGCCTCAAACTGTGCCCAAATTGGCCGATGGTCAGAAATGTGGAAACGGATGAACGCATCGAAATCCTTTTCATCATGCGCAGGGTCGTTCCAAAGATCGGCAAAAAGCGCGCCATCAAAATCAAACACACCATCCCGTAGAAAAGCCTTTCCCGCGTCTCCGGGCAAGAAAGCCAATTGATCATAGTGTTTTCCGTCTGTGATCGTTGTTCCGATCCGAGATTGGTGCTCTGGTATGCGCAACCCCCGCTTGGTCAGTGCGTCAAATACCGGATCCCCCGGCTCTGCCGCAGGCATATTGAGGTCTCCGATCACGACAACATTGTCTGAATACGCCCGCCCTCGCGCGTCACGCAAATCGGCCCAGCGCCCTAGCGCATAGCTTTCCAAAGCGCGGCGATTTCGCGAATGCGCAGTGTCTTTGCCGAAATAGAGATGCGCGTTGACGACCGTAAATTCCCGATCCGCACAACGAAATGCGACCGCAAAGGGATTTCGGTCGAAGCCTTTGAATTTTTGTTCTGTGGTCGGCAGCTTGATATGCCGATGTGACGCCGGAGGAATGGCAATCTCACCGGCCAATTCCAAACGTGTGACGCGGGCCGTATTATAGACAAAGACCATACGCTCATCATTGCCGGCCTGATCCGACATCACAGCCTCGAAGCCCTGTGGCAAAGCGGCCTGCACCCGTTGCAAATCCTCAAGGTTTTCTTTCACTTCCTGAACGGCTGTCAGGTCGAACCAAGTTAACATTTCTGCAATCAACGCGATATCTTGGTCAGAGCGCTGCTGCTGAACATCCCCAAGGTTTGCGATATTCCAGCTTCCTAACAACAGCTTACCATCCTCGCGCGCGGGAATTGCGCGGCCCGGCTCTGTATCGCGCCAACGCCGCAGCGCTGAAATCTCTGTCGCCAGTGAGTATTGAAACGGAAAGGGTGGTTGCGGGAACGGCGGCATCGGGCATCACCAAGTTTGCTGCAATCTCACCTTAGATTATCGCATAAAGGGAATTTTCGAAAAGTGAGGTAATCCCTACCCAACTCTTGTTGCATGAGCGTTTCGCGACATTGCCAAGTCGTCGCGCAAACTTCAAAAAATCTGTTTCACATTTACGAAATTTTACAGCTTGGCACGGATGTTCACGCCACCGAAAGGCACAACCCGTGAAGCAGGCTCATGACATCAAGCACACGACTTACCTGGATCGACAGCCTAAGACTGCTGGCTGGTCTATCCATGGTCGGCCTGCACGCAACGTCCGACCCGATGGGGCAACCCTGGCCGGATTATGACGTTGTCGATCGTATCGGCCCGGTGGTCATTCGCGCGTTTCTCTATGTGGCTCGCACGGAACTTTTCATCATCATTTCGGTGTTTTTACTGGTGCTCGCCCTAGATCGGCGCCCGCGCTCTTATGGCGACGTTTTCAAAGAGCAATGCCGCCGCCTGTTGATCCCATTCGCCTTCTGGACTGTGTTTTATGCGGCCTACAACATGATCAAGGCCTCAGCTTTCGGGTACCAAGATTTGTGGATCTCACAGATGTCACATGTCACGGATTGGATCGGCTTTGCCCTGTTAGGTGACGTGAAATATCACATGCACTTCATTCCAACGCTCTTCGGGGTGATTGTGTTTTTCCCACTTTATCGCGCGGCGGTTGACCATCCATGGCTTGGATTGGGCGCTGCGGTCGGGCTGGTTTTCAAGTTGCAGATCGAGGGGTTCCTCTATCCGACTTTCTGGGGCGAAGACACCCTGCCCTTCCTCATCCGCGGCGCCAAAATTCTGTCTTATGTCGGCTATGGGCTCTTTGCGGGTGCGGCCTATGGAATTTGGAAACGGCATGGATCGAGCACGGTGCAAAACCTAGTTCCGGTCGTTGTTTTCGCAGGCGCACTCCTGATGTTGCTCAAGGCGATTTCCAGCTACAAGACCATTATCTCAGGCACCTATCCGTTTACATACCAACCGGGGTATTGGGCCGATTTCCTGATGCCGGTTGTTCTCTTTTTTCTGTGTCTGTGCCTCGGACACAAAACTTGGCCGCAAATCCTGACCAAGCTGGCCGCGTATTCATTTGGCATCTATCTGTGCCATCCCATTTTTCTGGATCTGGCCGAGATCGCGCTGCGTGAAACCGCCCTTTTGCCGACCTATCAGGTTCTGATCAAAATCGGCACGGTTGTTCCGGCAACAGCCCTTTTTGTGCTGCTGCTCAACCGTCTCGCTCCACTCGCCTGGACAATCGGTTTGGGGCCTCTGCCCAAACTGTTCCCCCGATCCCCCCTTCCGAAGGAAAGCAAAAAGCATGTTGTTTGACATCATCGAAGATCGCGCACCGGTATATATCGTCAAACTTTCGGGTGACTTGCGCCATGCCGACACGTTGCACCCGCTCCAGAATATTCTCGCGCGCCTTCGACAAAAAAGAGCCAGCGCTTTGGCGGTGTCATGCGCCGGCGTGCAACGCGTTTCTGCCTCCGGAATTGCGGGCTTCCTCGATTTCCTGGTCGCAGACCATCCAGTGGCCGTATCAGCCTACGACTTGCCTCGCCACCTCATAACCCGCCTCAACAATCACGGGCTAACAACTGTTTTACCGATTTTCAAAACCCTCGCAGCCACGTTGCAAAGCGACGCATTCAGGCAATCTGCACTCACGACAACCAGTGCAGTGATACTCGGCGCAGGAACCGGGCAAAGGCTGTGGCCACTCACGCAAAGCCAATGCGCACCATGCCTGGACATCGCGGGTGTCCCTTTGGTCGGCAGGCTGCAAGGTCATCTGTCTCG
>JABSSA010000190.1 GCA_013214665.1 Paracoccaceae bacterium | reverse complement strand
TTTGGATCCCGGCCAATGGCATCGAGCGCCCCGGCGCGCACCTCTGCATCCGGCGCCTTGAGCTGAAACGTCACCAAGGCCGCACCGATCAGGCCGCGCACACCGCTGTTGGGCTTGAGCTGTTTCCACTCTTTGTCCGGCACCTCGCCCAGATCCACGCCACCAGCGAAATCAAAGATGCGCAGCGTCTTTTTGTCGATTTCTTCGGCATAGACGAAAAGCCCCGTCTCCTTGGATTGCCACATCTCCTTGGCCTGCCACTTTTCAAACACCACCTGCGCTTCGGGCAGACCGCTTTGGGTGAGCGCGTCAATCGCCGGGCTGATGGTCTTGCGAGAGGCTTTGGCAACGATCTTAGCGTGACTTTGCAAGATCTGCTGGATCGGCGCGTCAGCCTGCTGTGCGATGGCAGGCCACGCGAAACAAAGCGCGAGGCACAAGGTGAAAAGGCGCAGCATGGGGGATCTTTCCGGGGATGGCGGTCGGCGGATCTGCCGCCGCAGAAACGTGGTAAGGGTGGGCAAGCTGCCCACCCCGGTCTTTCAAATGCGGATCAGTAGTTGGACTTGATCTGCACGCAGGTGCTTGTGGCGGTGTTGTACATGCCGCAGCCCAGCTCTTTCCAATCGGACTTCTGAACAGCCGATTCAGGCAGGAAGTCTGTCCAGGCGTCGCCCGGTACTTCGGCTGTCTGGCTGATGATGTCGAACTGACCGTCTTCCTGGATCTCACCGATCAGAACCGGCTTGGCCAAGTGGTGGTTTGGCAGCATGACCGCTGTGCCACCTGTCAGGTTCGGGAATTCCTGGCCGTACATCGCTGTGCGGACCGCATCCACATCTGTGGAACCTGCCGCTGTAGCTGCGTTCACCCACATGTTAAAGCCGATGTAATGCGCTTCCATCGGGTCGTTGGTCACACGCTCTTCACCCATGCGGGCCTTCCAGGCTTCCACCCAGGCTTCGTTGGCATCCGATTCAGCTGACTGGAAATAGTTCCACGCCGCCAGGTGCCCCACGAGGTTTGTTGTGTCGAGGCCGGCCAGCTCTTCTTCACCAACGGAGAATGCCACAACCGGGATATCGTCCGCAGACACGCCCGCAGCCGCGAGTTCTTTGTAGAAGCCCACATTCGCGTCACCGTTGATAGTGGAGATCACACCAACTTTCTTGCCGTCCGCGCCCAGCGCAACCACATCCGCCACGATCTTGGACCAGTCAGAATGGCCAAACGGCGTGTAGTTCACAAAGATATCGTCGCTCGCGATGCCTTTTTGCTCCAGATAGCTTTCCAGAATGTTGTTGGTTGTCCGCGGATAGACATAGTCGGTGCCCAGAAGCGCGAATTTCTCAACTTCCAGCTCTTCGAGGAAGTAATCGGTGGCCGGGATCGCCTGCTGGTTGGGGGCCGCACCGGTGTAGAACACGTTCTTGGAGCTTTCTTCGCCTTCATACTGCACAGGATAGAACAGGAGGCCGTTCAGCTCTTCGATCACAGGCAGGACGGATTTGCGCGACACGGAGGTCCAGTTGCCAAAGATCACGTCAACATTATGCACGGTCAAAAGCTCGCGCGCTTTTTCTGCAAACAGCGGCCAGTCAGAGGCAGGGTCAACCACAACCGCTTCCAGCTCACAGCCCAGAACGCCGCCCGCAGCATTCTGCTGCTCGACCAGCATTTCCATCGTGTCTTTCAATGTGGTTTCCGAGATCGCCATTGTCCCGGACAAGGAGTGCAGAACGCCCACTTTGATGGGGCAATCGGCCAGAGCGGGCAAAGCACCCGCCATCAGCAGCGCGGCAGAGGTACCAAGAAGAGTCGTTTTCATCGCTTTTTTCCTTTCAAAGGTCGCGTGGAGACATTGAGGATCAAGCGGAAAACCAGCATGATTGCGCCCACGCAAAATATTGCGGCGTGCGGTGGTAAAATCGGTTTCCTAGGCCTGTACCATCGCACGGTTTGATGCAGCCATAGCGGCCACGCCTGCTGTTAAGCTCAAAGGAAGGGTGCTGGGTCGAGTCGCATTTGCGGGTTCCGGCAACTCGCTCGAAGGCAGCGATGAAAATTTAGCCAAACGCTCGGCATTTGGTTAAAAATTGCGCATTTTCAGGATGATGTGAGGGCCTCAGCCACGCAACAGCAAATTTTTGCAGCGCTCGCGATAGTATTTTGAGCGTTTGCGCGCCCACACAGCCCGCTCTGGGTCTGTGCCGAAGGCGGCGAGGTTCAATAAACGCTCATGCGCGAATTTTGCCTCGATCCGTGTCTGCAAAACTTCGGGGCCTGACCCGATCGGAATCACCGCGCCAAGGATCGACACAAATTCGCGGCGCTGCCCTTCGAACGCATCTGCCGCCGGATCGTTCATCAGCCAGGCATGTTCCATCTCTGCCGAAAGCCGCCCGGTGCATTGGGCAATCGTCTGGTAAAACGGCTGATCCGCCTGCGATGGGGTTGCGAGCATGCTCACTGCCAGAAGTGCGATGCTCATTTTTTTCATTCCGCACATAAAGCGAGCTTTCCATCGATTTTTCCGCCTGACAAGCGGGCAGTTTGAAAACTTTTTGTCGAAGCTATCTCGCAAAATCTAAGAAACGCTGAACTCTGCTGCTTTTTTGAGCACCCCCAATGTCATTCGCCTAAACGCGCGCCTTTTCGCTGGCAAATCAGGGCGTAACCCCAAAAAATGCGCGCCACACGCGTGAAGGAGAGCCCAGATTTTCGACAGCCCCACACAAGCAACCGATGCAAAATCGCAACGGATTCCGCGCGCCATCGGTCATGGCGCGCTGGTGGCAAAGCGTGTCGGGGCCACAACGGGGCTAAACAGCTTTCAGACTTCGGGCTGTCTCAAGGTGCTGTTCGGGCGCAATCCCTCCCGTTTGGATGCTATCCTGATCAACACTTCTGGTGGCCTGACAGGTGGCGACAAGATCGACCTCACGCTGGATACAGGCGATGGCACCTGCGTTTCCGCCACAACCCAAGCCGCTGAACGCGCCTATCGCGCCAAAGACGGTTGGGCCAATGTCTCAACCCAACTTTCCGTGGGGGAGGACAGCACGCTTTTCTGGGTGCCACAGGAGCTGATCTTGTTTCAGGGCGCCGCGCTCAAACGCAAACTGCGCTGCGATCTGGCTCCGACGGCCCGCGCGCTGATTGTTGAGCCGGTGATCTTTGGCCGTGCCCTGATGGGCGAAACCCTGACCAACGCCGCCTTTCACGACCGTATCGACATCAACCGCGCCGGCGCGCCGCTTTATCGCGATGCGATCCGGTTTGACGGGGATGTGCACCGCCACCTCAGCCAAACCGCCGTCGGCGCTGGCGCCGGGGCGATGGCCAGTCTGATCTATGTCGCCCCGGACGCCGAGGCGATGTGCGCCGATATCCGCCAACACCTGCCCGCCACTGGCGGCGCGACCCTTTTGCAGCCCGACGTGATGGCCCTGCGGCTTCTGGCGGAGGACTCAATGGCCCTGCGCACCGCTCTTTTGCCGATCCTCGATCGGCTCACCCACACTACCCTTCCTGCTTCGTGGAGACTTTGAATGAACCTGACACCAAGGGAAAAAGACAAACTGCTGGTCGCCATGGCCGCCGAAGTTGCGCGCAAACGTCTGGCCCGTGGGGTCAAGTTGAACCACCCCGAAGCGATTGCGCTGATCACCGATGCGGTGGTCGAGGGCGCGCGCGACGGGCGGTCCGTCTCCGAGATGATGCAGGCCGGAGCCGAAGTGATCACCCGCGATCAATGCATGGATGGCGTGCCCGAGATGATCCACGAGGTGCAGGTGGAGGCCACCTTCCCCGATGGCACCAAGCTTGTCACCGTCCACAACCCCATTCGCTAAAGGAGGCCCCGATGATCCCCGGAGAGATGTTTGTTGCCGATGGCACGCTGACGCTGAACCCCAATTCCGAGGCCATCACGCTCGTCGTGGCCAACACCGGCGACCGCCCCATTCAGGTGGGCTCGCATTATCACTTTGCCGAAACCAACCCTGCGTTGGAGTTCGACCGCGACGCCGCACGCGGCAAACGGCTCGACATCGCCGCAGGCACCGCCGTGCGGTTTGAACCCGGACAGCGCCGCGAAGTGCATCTTGTGTGCATTAGCGGTGCACAGGTTGTGTACGGCTTTCAGCAGCAGATTATGGGAGCGCTTTGACGCGCGATGAGCCCTCTGTCAGACATATCCAAAGTGGTGCGGATTGGCCGCTCAACCGCGTTTGTCATGTGTGCAGGCCTGTGCTTGTCCGCCTGCGCCCGCCACCCCTTTGAGGTATCGACCAGCGATGGGGCGTTGCTTTTCTCCGGCGCGCAATCGACGTGCTTTGTTGGCTGCGATCTGCGTATCAAGACCGCACAACAAGAGCGATGCCGCGGCCATACGCCGGGTATCGAACGCGAAACCCTCTTTGGCGCGCAGATCTATTGCCCGGGAAAACCAACGCAAGTCTTGCACGTCCCGGCATCGCCACACCCGCAAAAAACCGACGCCACTCTGGACGGCAGCCCCGTCATTTTTACGTTCAAGTGAGGACATAACTATGCCCGCCACAATCAAAAAATCCGACTACGCCGCCATGTACGGCCCCACCGTGGGCGACAAGGTGCGGCTTGCTGACACCGATCTGATCATCGAAGTGGAGCGCGACCTGATCGCTGAACGCGCCGGGGCGGCGCAATCGGGCGGATCTGGGGAAAACGCGCTTACCTACGGCGAAGAGGTCAAGTTTGGTGGCGGCAAAGTCATCCGGGATGGCATGGGCCAATCCCAATCCACACGGGCCGAAGGCGCTGTGGATACGGTGATCACGAACGCACTTATTGTCGATTGGACGGGGATATATAAGGCTGATGTGGGCCTGAAAGACGGGCAAATTGCTAAAATTGGCAAGGCCGGCAACCCCGACACACAGCCCGGCGTCGATATCATCGTCGGCCCCGGCACCGAAGCGATAGCGGGTGAAGGGCGCATTCTGACCGCCGGTGGGTTTGACAGCCACATTCACTTCATTTGCCCGCAACAGATTGAAGACGCTCTACATTCCGGCCTGACCACGATGCTGGGCGGCGGCACCGGGCCTGCGCATGGCACGCTTGCCACCACTTGCACCCCCGGCCCCTGGCATATCGGGCGGATGATGCAAGCGGCGGATGCCTTTCCGATGAACCTCGCCTTTGCAGGCAAGGGCAATGCGTCGCTCCCCGCAGCGCTGGAAGAGCAAATAAAAGCAGGAGCTTGCGCGCTAAAGCTGCACGAAGACTGGGGCACCACACCTGCCGCGATTGATTGCTGTTTGTCGGTCGCGGACGCCATGGATGTGCAGGTGATGATCCACACCGACACACTGAACGAAAGCGGGTTTGTGGAGCATACTGTCGCCGCCTTGAAAGGCCGCACGATCCATGCCTTCCACACCGAAGGCGCAGGCGGCGGCCACGCCCCCGACATCATCAAGATCTGCGGTGAGGATCATGTTCTGCCCTCTTCGACCAATCCGACCCGCCCGTTCACCGTGAACACCATCGAAGAACATCTTGATATGCTTATGGTGTGTCACCACCTCGACAAATCCATTCCCGAAGATATCGCCTTTGCCGAAAGCCGTATTCGCCGCGAAACCATCGCCGCTGAAGATATCCTGCACGACATGGGTGCCTTTTCGATCATCGCCTCTGACAGCCAGGCCATGGGCCGTGTCGGTGAAGTGATTATCCGCACCTGGCAAACCGCTGATAAGATGAAGAAACAACGCGGCAGACTGGCTGAGGAAACCGGCGACAACGACAACATGCGCGTGCGCCGCTACGTGGCGAAATACACGATCAACCCAGCGATTGCCCACGGCATTTCAGGCCATATCGGCAGCATCGAAGAGGGCAAGCGCGCCGATCTATGCTTGTGGTCGCCCGCGTTTTTCGGCGTGAAACCTGATATGGTTTTGCTTGGTGGAACAATCGCTTGCGCCCAGATGGGTGATCCAAACGCGTCCATCCCCACGCCACAGCCCGTCTATTCCCGGCCCATGTTCGGCGCCTACGGGCGTAGCGTGGAACATTCTGCCGTGACCTTCGTCTCAGAGGCCGCCCAAGCCGATGACATCGGCAAACGGCTGGGCCTCGCGAAGTCCACCTTGGCTGTGCAAAACACCCGCAACATCGGCAAGGCCGACCTCAAGCTAAACGACGCTACACCGCAAGTGGAGGTGAACCCCGAAACCTACGAAGTGCGCGCAGATGGAGAGCTTTTGACCTGCGAACCGGCGGAAAGCCTGCCGATGGCCCAACGGTATTTTCTGTTTTGAAACAGATACAACCACGCGACCTTTGTCTGCACAATCCACGCCTGAGCACCAAATGCACGATTTACTAAGGAATACCCGCTAATGACCGATCTGCCCCACGCCACAACGCATCACACGCACGGTTCTTGGTCGGGTGCGGCCCCGGTTTGCCTGCTGTCATATGAGGAGCGTTTTTTACGCCGCAAACGCCTGCACACCGCTGACGGCACCGCATTTGTTGTGAACCTTGCGCAAACAACCTCGCTCAATGACGGGGATGCGCTGGAACTTGACGACGGTACTTTGGTCGAGGTGAAGGCCGCGGACGAGCCATTGCTCAAAGTCTCAGGCGAAAACCTGGCGCAGCTGGCCTGGCATATCGGCAACCGTCATACGCCCTGCCAGATCGGCACCGATCATGTGCTCATCCTACGTGACCCAGTGATCCGGCATATGCTGGAGCATTTGGGCGCCAATGTGGCCGAGGTGGATGCCCCGTTCACACCCGAAGGCGGCGCCTATGGGCATGGCCGCACCCACAGCCACGAACATGGGGCCACCGCCCATGCACACTGACCCCAAGCTGCTCACCCTGGTGCAGTGGCTTTCGCCCAATTTCCCGCTGGCGAGCTTCACCTATTCACATGGGTTGGAGGCCGCCATTGCAGCAGGTTGGGTGAAAGATGGGGCAACGTTGGAAACGTGGCTGCGTGATCTTTTGCACCATGGCTCCGGGCGGTGCGATGCCATCTGGCTGCGTGCGGCTTTCGCAGCAGACACCGCTGAGGCGCTTGTCACGCTGGATGCAGAAGCCCGCGCCTTTGCCCCGGCGGCGACGCGTCTGCGCGAAGGGGCCGGTCAGGGCGCGGCCTTTACGCGGTTGGTGCGCGAGGTTTGGCAGATTGATCTGCCCGATCTGTTGTTGTCCCTCGCCGTTGGCGCGGCCACCCGTCGCGCGCAGATGGATCTGGAAACGGCCCTGCCTCTGTTTCTGTCCGGGTTCGTCAGCAACCTTGTCGCCGCAGCCCAACGGCTGATGCCGCTGGGCCAGACTCAGGCGCAAGCCATCGTTGCGCGTTTGCACGATGATTGCACCCAGGTCGCCACCGAAACCAAAGGTGCGACTCCCGAAGATATCTGGGCAACCGCCTTCCTCTCCGATATCGCCGCGATGCACCACGAAACGCTTCAACCAAGGCTCTTTCAATCATGACCCAGATCAACGGCCCCCTGCGCGTGGGCATCGGCGGCCCTGTCGGCGCCGGAAAAACCACCCTCACCGCCCGCCTCGCCGAAGTGCTGAAGCACGATTATTCCGTCGGCGTGATCACGAATGACATCTACACGCAGGAAGACGCCGAAGCGCTGACCCGGATGCAGGTTCTGCCTTCTGACCGGATCATCGGCGTGGAAACCGGCGGCTGCCCGCACACCGCAATCCGCGAAGACGCCTCGATCAATCTGGCCGCTGTCGCGCAGATGCAAGAGCGGCACCCGGATGTGGATATCGTCCTGATCGAAAGTGGTGGCGATAACCTGTCGGCCACGTTCAGCCCCGAATTGGCCGATCTGACGCTCTATGTGATTGACGTGGCAGCGGGCGAAGAGATCCCGCGCAAGGGCGGTCCTGCGATCACCCGA
>JABSSA010000019.1 GCA_013214665.1 Paracoccaceae bacterium | reverse complement strand
CACGCGCCTTGTTATGCGCCCATTGCGTAACACAGAACGCGTGCTCAACAACGCGGCGGTAGAGCGTCTTTTGGAAAAGGAAAAAGAACTCGGCACAAGCCTCAAGTTCGAAGATATCATCGAACAGGTCGCAGGCGTCTATCCGTCCATCATGATGGACGGCGACATGGACAAGGGCGCGTGGTCCTGCGGCATGGTCGCTGGTCTGATCAACGATATCCCGACCTGCAAAGAATTGATCGACCGTACGATGGCGGAAGCAGAAGAGATCATAAACGGTCGTCTTGGGCGCTTTCAGGCCGCGTAAATCCAGCTGAATATCTTGGGGGCCGCTTTGGCCCTCAAGCAAAGATTGTACAACGGTTCGATGTACTGCCTGTGCACACTCAGTGCACAGCCCGTGTATCCGACTTTCGACCAATATTGTTGGCTACCCTGCCCCACGTTATCACAAGACATCGAGGCTGCGGCCGTTATCCCAGCGCGTATCCCGCGCCGCGCACCGTCCGTACCGGATCGCCACCGCCATGCTGGCTCAGCGCCTTGCGCAACCGTCCGATATGCACATCGACAGTCCGCGTATCGACATAGATGTCGCGGCCCCAGACCCGGTCCAGCAATTGCTCCCGGCTCCAGACACGGCCTGGCTTTTCCATGAAGGTCGACAGCAGGCGAAACTCAGTTGGCCCCAGCTTCAGCTCAGTGCCTGATCTCACCACACGATGGGATTCCGCATCGAGCGTGATGTCTTCAAACTCCAGAACTTGCCCCACGGTCGACGGGCGCACCCGGCGCAATTGTGTACGCACGCGTGCCATCAGTTCGATCACTGAATACGGCTTGACCACATAATCATCTGCGCCGGTCTCAAGCCCGCGCACTTTGTCAACTTCTTCGGACCGCGCAGACAGCATGATGACCGGGATACTTCGCGTTTCTGAGCGTGTTTTCAGACGCCTACACACTTCGATCCCGCTGAGGTTCGGCATCATCCAGTCCAAAACGATGATGTCAGGCATGTCTTCTTGCACCAGCAAAAGCGCTTCATCTCCGTTCTGCGCACGCGACACAGCAAAGCCTTCGGCTTCGAGATTATACGCCAAGACCTCACGCTGTGCCGGTTCGTCTTCGACCACTAAAACACGCGGCTGATCGACGGCCATGATCAGTCTCCTTGCTGCGCCGGAAGCGAGGTCACATCAGCCTTGCTGCGTGCCTCTTCAGGCTTTTCGCCTGTCACGAGATATACGGTCTGCTCTGCAATCGCCGTCACGTGGTCGCCCATGCGTTCCATATTTTTTGCTATGAAATGCAGGTGCATACAGGCCGTGATGTTGCGCGGATCTTCCATCATGAATGTCAGGAATTCCCGGAACAAGGCGTTGTACATCTGGTCCAGATCGCGGTCGCGGTCGATCACGTCTTTGGCCAGTTCGGCGTCGCGCTGGATATACGCATCCAGCGCGTCCTTGAGCATATTCTCCACTTCGCGCGCCATGCGGCGCAGCGATCCAGCGCTGTCATTCACCGGATCCATCTGCGTGAGAACTGAGGTGCGTTTTGCCATGTTCTTGGCATAGTCACCGATACGCTCCAGATTGCCGGACACCTTGATAACCGTCAGGATCAGACGCAAATCAACAGCCGTTGGCGCGCGCAAGGCAATCACTCGGGCCGCTTCGGAATTGATCATTTCTTCCAGGCCATCAACGACTTTGTCGGCCATGCGCACCGCTTCGGCGCGTTCAATATCGCGCGTCTCAAGGCTGATGGCGGCTTCGAGGATTGCGGATTCTACAAGCCCGCCCATTTTCATAATTTGAGCCTGAATCGCTTCCAAATCGCGATCAAAGGCAGAGACAATATGTTGGTCGTTCATAAAATTTCTCCCTAGCCGATCCGGCCAGTGATGTAGCTTTCGGTGCGGGGATCGTTGGGGTTGGTAAAGATCTGCCCCGTCTCCCCGTATTCAACCAGATTTCCGAGGTGGAAAAAGGCTGTTTTCTGGCTCACCCGTGCAGCCTGCTGCATTGAGTGGGTCACAATCACGACCGAGTAGTTCCGGCGCAGCTCGTCAATCAGCTCTTCCACCTGAGCCGTGGCGATCGGGTCAAGCGCGGAACAAGGCTCGTCCATCAACAGAACTTCCGGCTCGGTGGCCACGGCGCGCGCAATGCACAAACGCTGCTGCTGTCCCCCCGACAAACCGGTTCCAGGTGCGTGCAAACGGTCTTTCACTTCGTCCCATATCGCCCCACGGCGCAACGATTTTTCGACGATCTCGTCAAGCTCCGCCTTGTTGCGCGCCAGCCCGTGGATGCGGGGGCCATATGCGATATTATCATAGATCGATTTTGGGAACGGGTTGGGCTTCTGGAACACCATGCCAACTTTGGCCCGCAACTGTACCGGGTCGACCTTTTTGTCATAGATGTCTTCGCCATCAATCAGGATGTCCCCGGTGACGCGACAGATATCAATCGTGTCATTCATCCGGTTGATACACCGCAGGAAGGTGGACTTGCCGCAGCCCGAAGGACCGATAAACGCGGTAACAGTCTTGTCTTCGATGTTCACGTTGACATCTTTGATGGCGTGCGTGTCGCCATAGTGCACCTGCACATTTTTGGCGGTGATCTTGTGTTGACCTGTGTCCACAGTTCTCTCCACTTGGCGCATATCGTTCATGTCGTCTGTTCCTTGACCGTTACCAGCGACGCTCAAATCGACGGCGCAGAATGATTGCGATGATGTTCATGGTGAGCAGGAACAACAGCAACACAATGATGCCGCCCCATGCCTTTTCGTAAAACCCAACGTCAGCTCGAGCCGCCCAAGTATAGATCTGGGCCGGCATGGCCGAGTTCGGCTCGGTAAAGCCTGCAACAAAGCCATCCGGATAGCCACGCGCCACAAAGCCAACCATCCCAATCAGCAAGAGCGGTGCGGTTTCACCCAACGCCTGCGCAAGGCCGATGATTGTACCTGTCAAAATGCCAGGCATCGCCAGCGGCAGCACGTGATGGAACACCGCCTGCATCTTGGACGCGCCCAGTCCCAAAGCCGCATCGCGGATCGAGGGCGGAACCGCCTTGAGCGAGGCGCGGGTCGAAATGATGATGGTCGGTAGCGTCATCAACGTCAGTACAAGCCCGCCCACCAGCGGTGCGGATTGCGGCAGGTGCATGAATTGAATGAACACGGCCAAGCCCAGAATACCGAAAACAATCGACGGCACCGCGGCGAGGTTGGAAATGTTAACTTCGATCAGATCGGTAAACCGGTTCTGGGGCGCAAACTCTTCGAGGTAAATCGACGCGGCAACACCAATGGGCAGCGACAGGAAGAGCACAACCAGCATCATGAAAAACGATCCCACGACTGAGGCCCCAATGCCTGCCCCGCCGGGATTGTCCACGCCGGAATCTGCGCCGGTGATGAAGTTCCAGTTAAAGGCCTGCTTCAAGATACCAGCGGCCTGCAGGTCATCCACCAGATCCAGGTCGGCTCGCTGCAAGAACCGGCTGTCTTCCATGTTCTCGCGTGTCACCCGGCCCTTGAGATACCCGTCAACGCGCGATGATGTGGCCAAGGAAAACGCAACCGGCGATCCCAGCTCGCCTTGGTTTTCGCGGAAATATTCGCGGATGGTTCCGCCCGTTTTCCCAAGGATACGTTCCACCGCTTTTTCGTCAAATTCCGTCTCGATACCTGAGGCCTCAAGCCGTTCGACCAACGCAGCATTGAAGAAACCGGAATACGCCTTTGTTTTGAAAAGCTGGCTTTCCGCATCATCAAATTGCTCTTTGGTCAGCGTGAACTCAACATTCACCACCGCCTGCGTAAAGGCAGGCAGGCCGGAGCGCACGATGGAAACTGCCAGAACCACGAGGAAAAACAAGCCGATGGCAATGGCTGTCAGCCCATAGAACTTGAACCGTGCCTCAGCCGCATTGCGCTTTTTGGTGCGGGCGTCCTGCGTGTGCAACGACGCTGACTTGCGCGGCGCGTCAGGCGTTTGGGAAAGCGTGTCAGTCATCAGTCATACTGCTCCCGATATGTGCGCACGATGTAAAGTGCGACGACGTTCAGACCGAGGGTCAGAATAAACAAGGTCATGCCAAGGGCGAAGGCCACCAAAGCCTCGGGCGAAGCGAAGTCGCTGTCGCCGGTCAGCTGCGAGACGATTTTGGCTGTAACGGTGGTCATGGCCTCAAACGGGTTCAGGCTTAGCCGGGCTGCGGCCCCTGCCCCCAAAACCACGATCATCGTCTCTCCGATGGCGCGCGACGCGGCAAGCAGGACAGCGCCCACAATCCCCGGCAACGCGGCAGGCAGAACCACTTGGCGAATGGTCTCCGACTTTGTAGCACCCAGCCCATAAGAGCCGTCGCGCATCGCTTGCGGGACCGCGTTGATGATGTCGTCCGACAAAGAGGAGACAAATGGGATCAGCATTATGCCCATGACACCACCCGCCGTGATCACCGCACGGCCACCGCCCTGCCAATCCACGCCCAAAAGGCCTCCGTCACCAAACACACTCACCAGCAGCGGGCCGACAGTCAGCAGCGCGAAAAGACCGTAGACGATGGTCGGGATACCCGCGAGCACTTCGAGCAATGGCTTGGCAAAGGCGCGCGTGCGGTGCGACGCGTATTCAGAAAGATAGATTGCGGCGAACAGGCCAATCGGTACGGCAACGATCAGCGCGACAATCGAGATATAGAACGTACCCCAAAGCAGCGGCAGAACACCCAGTTCCGATGACCCGCCGCGTCCGGAAAAGCTGGGCGCCCATTCGAGGCTAAAGAAGTAGTGGGATGCCGGATAAAGCCGGAAAAATTCGATGGTGTTGAACACAAGTGACAAAACAATGCCAAGCGTTGTCAGGATGGCGATCGAAGCAGCCCCAATAAGGAGAGCTCGAACACCCTGTTCCACCACGTTGCGGGCCCGGAAATCCGGTCTGGATTCAGATATGCCAAACACCAACCCAGCCAACGACGCCAACACAACAAGGCCAGCCATGTACAACGCGCCTGTTGCGGACAGCACGTTGTAGCGTTGGGCGGCAGCGACGACTGGCGCGCTGAGAGTAGACGTCACCACCTGCCCCGCGTCTTTAAGGCGCTGCGTGAACTCTTCCAGATCGCCGGGCTGTTCTTCTGCCACATCGCGCGACATCTCGCCCGAGGCGACGGCATTCACGATCCCGCTCGCGGTCCGGCGCACTTCGGCCATGACCAATCCGCGGTTCGAACCTTCGGCGACCGCGCTGTCGGGAATAATGGTTGCGACACTGCGTTCGATCACCCAGGGCTGCGCCAGCAGCCACAGGATCATGATGCCAAACGCAGGCACGATGATTTTGAGCGCGACGTTTGCGCCGTAATATACCGGAAGGGAGTGCAGCCCGCGTGCGTTGCCTCCGGCGGCAGAAAGTGCACGAGAACGGCCAACCACATACCCTGCGGTCGCGATTGCGAGAACGATGATCACAAGCCAGGCTAAAGGCATGCTTCCCCCAGAAAGCTTAAAATAGGCCACGTAGGCCTTAGAGGCGGCGTAGCACGCCGCCTCTGGTTCGACCAAGGGGTCGATTAGTTCATTGTCTCTTCGGCTGCGATGGACGCCTGAGTTGCGGACAGCTCAGGGTCGGACACGAGGCCGTAGTTTGCCAGAGGGCCGTCTGGGCCTGCCAGCTCGTCAGCAACGAAGAAGGACGCGTATTCCTTCAGGCCAGGGATCACGCCGATGTGCGCTTTCTTGACGTAGAAGAACAGTGGGCGGGACACAGGGTATTCACCGGTGGAGATAGTTTCGGTGGATGGGGAAACACCCGCCATTGTCGCCACTTTCAGCTTGTCTGTGTTGTTCTCGTAGAATGCCAGACCAAACACGCCGATGCCGTTTGCATTCGCGTCGATGGACGCCAGTGTTTCTGTGTAGTCGCCGTCGATGTCGACTGCGCGGCCATCAGACATCACTTCGAGGCACGCGTCTTCTGCGTCGTCCTCTGACATGCCAACTGCCATCATCGCTTCGAATGCGCCTGTGGCTTCACAACCAGCTGCAACCACTTTTTCTTCGAACACTTCACGTGTGCCGTGCTTGGTGCCTGGGATGAAGGCCAGGATGTCTTCTGCAGGCAGGTCAGCGTTGAAGTCGGACCATTTGGTGTGTGGGTTATCAACCAGCTTGCCGTCAACCATGACCTTTGGGGCCAGAGCGTTGAAAATGTCGGACTGAGTGAATGCTGTGTAAGCTGGGCCAGATTTCTGGGATGCGAACACGATGCCATCATAACCGATGCGGACTTCGATGATGTCGGTCACGCCGTTTTCGGCACATGCTTTGATTTCTTTGTCACGGATTTTGCGCGACGCGTTTGCAACGTCTGTGTGCTCAGTGCCAACGCCCTGGCAGAAACGCTTGAGGCCAGCGGAAGAACCACCGGATTCGACAACAGGTGTCGGGAAGTCTGTGTTGTCGCCAAAGAGTTCAGCAACGATGGATGCGTAAGGCAGAACGGTAGAAGAACCGGCGACCTGCACCTGATCACGCGCCGCGGCTGTGGTTGCGGAAATGGCAGCAATCGCCAGAGCGGACGTGGTGAGTTTAACGAGCGACATGAATGTCTCCTGCTAGGTTTGTATTCGATCCCATCCCATGGGAATCTCCGGGCCTGCGTAGGACCCTTGCACAATGCTTTTGTGACAGTTGCGTAACAGATTTATGACAGTCGCAGTTTAGGCCGCAAAAATTCTGTAAGTTACTCTGAAAGCGGGAGAATTACGGTAAAGGTCGCGCCTTTTCCAACTTCGCTTTCTACGCGTAATCGGCCGCGATGGCGGTTTATGATGTGTTTTACAATCGCCAAACCAAGCCCTGTACCACCCAGTTCCCGGCTCCGGTGATTGTCAGCGCGGTAGAATCGTTCCGTCAGTCGCGGTAAATGCACTGGATCGATACCTTGACCATAGTCGATCACTTGCACCCGTACACCGGGGGCGCGCAATACGGGCTCGCGATCGTTTGTAGTGACGCGCAAGGTGATCTTTCCACCAGACGCACCATATTTGATCGCGTTTTCGATGAGATTGGTAAAGACCTGGGTCAACTGATCCGCATCCCCGACGACTTCAACCCGATCTTTGGAAAAGCTGGTTTCTATCTCGACACCGTTGCTCTCTGCCAGGAGATGGACGGACTTGCTGATCGAGATGAGCAACCCAACCAGCTCGGTTTTCGTGGTCGGGCGCACGCGTTCATCACTCTCGACCCGCCCCAACGACAGAAGATCACCAATCAGCCGGTTCATACGCCCAGCTTCGGTTTGCATGATACCCAGAAACCTGTCAGCCGCAGCAGGATCACCCTTGGCGGGGCCGCGCAGGGTTTCGATAAATCCCATGAGCGCTGTCAGCGGTGTGCGCAATTCGTGACTGACGTTTGCGACAAAGTCCCGCCGGATTTGACCGGCCTTTTCAAACTGTGTCCTGTCTTCGAAACACAACACCACAACCCGCATACTTGTTGGCGTCAGTTTCCGGATCAAACGACAACTGACCAAAAATGACGTGTCTTGCACGCCATCATTTGACAGATAAGTCGCCTGACGCGCCACCCCATCACGCAGCGTGGCTTCGACAACGTCCAGCACAACCGGCTGGCGCAGCATGGTCACATAATTGCGCCCGACAATTCCCTGCCCCAGCAAAGTTTTTGCGTCGACATTCGCAGCAACAATGCGTTCGTCTTCGTCAATCGCCAAGGAGGCCAGCGGTATGGCTTCGATGGCCGCTTGAAGAGAGTCGACGCGCATTGCAAACCCACCTCACGCGGATTGCGCGGCAGCGGCAGCAGCCGTGGTGAAGGCGGATTTGAGCGCGTCGATATCTTCTATGCCAACCGAGACGCGGAAATAGCCTTCCGTGATTTCGATCGCGGCTCTGTCTTCCGGGCTCAACGCGCGGTGGGACGAAGATGCCGGATGTGACAATGTTGTGCCCACATCGCCCAGGGTTGGCGCAAAGCTGATGCCATGTGCGGCGCGCGTAAATGCGTTGGCTGCGTCGCGCCCGCCCGCAATTTCAAAGCTGACCATGTTACAGGCGTTCTCGCCCAACAAATCGGTGCTGCGCTCGATATCGGGGTGATCTGCGCGGCCCGGGTAAATCACCCGTGTCACGCCCGGCAGGCCTGCCAAATGGTCCGCAAGGGCGGCTGCGTTGGATTGGGCGCGTTCAAACCTGAGATCAAAACTCAACATGCCGCGCTCAGCCAACCAGCAATCGAATGCGCTTGGCGTCAGCCCGGCGGTCACGGCAAAGGTGCGCAGGCGGTCATTAAGCGTTGCGTCACGCGCGCTGGCATACCCCAGCAAAACGTCAGAATGACCAGCAAGCAACTTGGTGATCGAATGGATCACGATGTCCGCGCCATATGCGTAGGGCTGAAAGGCCTTGGGAGTCGTAAAAGTGTTGTCCACAGCAAGCAGAATACCGGCCTTTTGTGACAGTTGCGCGATACACGACACATCGGCAACCCGCAGTGTTGGGTTTGAAACGACCTCGATCAGGATCAGTTTTGTTTCCGGCCTGATTGCCGCTTGCACGGCTTGGGCATCACCGGCATCAACCAGCGTGGTTTCAATGCCGAGACGCGGCAAATCTTCGGTCATCATCCGCAAGGACCGGCCATAAAGGCGATTGCCGCCAATCACATGGTCCCCCGCCTTTAGCAAGCCCATCAAAACCGCGCTGACCGCTGCCATGCCAGAAGCAGTGACAATACCAAGATGCGGCGCGCCCTCCATCCGGTCGATATGCTGGGCCACGACATCCGCGTTCGGATGCCCTTCACGGCTGTATGTATACCCCTGAACGTGGCCTTCATACTGATCGTCCAGCATATCTGGCGTGTCGGATGCATAGACCACCGAAGGCGACAGAGGTGTCACAACAGGCGAGCTTGCGGTCTCAGGCAGGGCGTCGGGCCGGATCAGGCTGCCGCGTGTGTTGCGTATCATCCCACAGCCTTCATTGTATCGCGAAAGCGGCGCATGTTTTGCTGATAATGCAGCGCAGACCCTTCCAGCATTTTGATCGCGGCGTCATCAAGCTTGCGCACCACTTTGCCCGGCGCGCCCATGACGAGGCTGCCATCAGGGATCTCTTTGCCTTCGGTGATCAAGGCGCAAGCGCCGATCAGACAGTTCTTGCCGATCTTCGCCCCATTCAGCACGGTTGCGCCCATCCCGATCAGCGTGTTGTCACCAATCGTACACCCATGCAGCATCACCTTGTGACCAATGGTACAGTTCCGCCCGATGGTCATCGGGTACCCTGAATCAATATGCATGATCGTGTTTTCCTGGATGTTGGTGCCCGCACCAATCCGAATGTCTTCGTGATCCGCGCGGATCGTGGCGCCAAACCAAACGCTTGCGCCCTCTTCCAAGATCACCTTGCCGATCAGGTTGGCATCATGCGCAACCCAGGTGTCTTCGTGGATCTGTGGCGCGTCTGCGCCCAGTGCGAATAAGGTCATGACAACTCCTGAAATTGAGTTTGCAGCGTGCGGACGTGATCGTTCAGGCTGGGCTGTTGCAAACGGCGCAACCGCGTGGCTTCGATGATTGTTTTCAACTGGGCTTCGGTCGCGTCGAGATCATCATTGACCAGCACGTGATCATACCCGCCCCAATGGCTGATCTCATCCCAACTTTTTTGCATACGCCGCGCGATCGTATCTGCCGAATCCTGCCCGCGTTTTTCCAATCGATTGCGCAATTCAATGATCGAGGGCGGCAACAGGAAGATCGACAGCGTATGCTGCCCCAGCACCGAGTTCTGGATTTGCTGAGCCCCCTGCCAATCGATGTCAAAAAGCACATCTTGCCCGGCATCAATCGCCTGCTGCACAGGCTTGCGGGGCGAGCCATAGAAATTACCGAACACATGCGCATGTTCCAACATGTCGCCATCTGCGACCAGCGTCTTGAATGCGTCCTCGGTGACGAAATGGTAATCCGCGCCGTCCACCTCATTGGGGCGTGCCGCGCGTGTGGTGGCGGACACCGAAAACACAATGTTCGGATCCCACGCACGCAAACGCCGCGCCAACGTTGATTTCCCCGCCCCAGACGGAGAGGATAAAATGATCAGCAATCCGCGCCGTGACAGCATAGCTTACTCCACGTTTTGAACTTGTTCGCGCATCTGGTCGATCAGCACTTTGAGCGCCAGACCGGATTTGGTCAGCTCGGCATGTTGCGATTTAGAACAGAGGGTGTTGGCCTCGCGATTGAACTCTTGCATCAGAAAGTCCAGCTTACGCCCCACCGGCCCTTTCGCTGCGATCAGGTCACGAGCCGACGCAATATGGGCCTGAAGCCTGTCCAGTTCCTCTGTGATGTCCGCCTTGACCGTGATCAGCGCCAATTCCTGTGCAACCCGGTCCGGGTCTGCGCCATCGGCGCTGTCCATCACTTTGGCCAGATTTGCTTTGAGTGACGCGGCCATCGCTTCTGCGCGCTGCGCTGCGATCGCGGCGGCATCTTCGACATGACCCACCATTTCGGCCAGCTGACGCTCCAGAATGTCTTTGAGAGCTGCGCCTTCGCTTAGCCGCATGTCTTGCAGGGCCTGACCCATCTCGTTGCAAGCCTGAGTCAGAACGGCTTTGAGCGGCCCGGTGTCTTCTTCTGCGATGGGCGTATCCAGCACTCCACGCATATTGGCGATATCGGTGGCGCGCATAGGTGCCAGCGGCACGTTACGGTCTTGTGCTGCGGTCTCAATAACGGTCAGTGCATTGAGCACCGCGTCCAACTGGGCCGGGTTCACAGCAACGGCCGCGCCCTGCTCTTCCCGTGTCAGACGCAGGTTCAGCGTGACATTGCCCCTTTGAACATAGCCACTGATCGTGCCACGCACCGCCGGTTCCAAGCCATCAATCCAATCTGGAACGCGCAGGCGCAGGTCCAATCCCTTCCCGTTCACGCTGCGCAATTCAGCCGTCCAGCTGTAGCCATGCGCCGATCCGGCGCTGGAGGCAAAGCCGGTCATTGAGGAAATGTGCGGATAAGTATCAGTCGAAGCCATGCTGAACGCTTACGGGACGGTCTGCCGACAGGCAAGGTGTGTTGCGGTTGAGACGGGTTAACCAAAGATTGAGAAGTTTCTCACAATGTTACGCAAATTAGATAGGTGACGTCGACGTTGGCCGACGTGAACCGTTTTTCTTGTCGGCGTTATTTGGTGAGTATCGGGGTAACGAGTATGGACGAGACACGAGCGAAAGAAAAAGTTTGCCACGCGATGGAAAGTGACCGGCACATTCCCGGCAAGGGCGCTATGGCGCAGGTTGAAGGCTATTGGCAGGCTTTGACGCTGGCGGGGCATTTGCCGCAGCGCAAAGATCTGAAACCCTCCGCTCTGGACGGCGCATTGGAACACGTGAGCATCTTGGAACGGATTGATACCGGGATTTTTCGGATGCGCTTTGCGGGTCGCCACATCTCTGACCTGATGGGTATGGAGGTGCGGGGTATGCCACTCAGCGCCTTGATACGGCCTGGGGAGCGTGAATTGCTGTCCGACGCATTGGAAAACGTTCGGACGCATCACACGCCAACGCGCCTTAAACTTCGGGCGGGAACGCTGCGCGGCGAACTTCTGGTTTTGCCGCTGTCTCCTGACGATCGCAATCAAGATCACTTGCTGGCCTGTTTGATCAGCGATGAACCTGCTGGCCTTGCACCGTGCCGATTTGAAATTCGAGACGTCTTGGTTGATCGCGCGCGGCCGCAAAATCTAGGTTCGACTACCACAGACCCCAAAGCCCCCGCACGCCAGCCCGCCTCAGGGTTTGCAGAAGATCGTGCAGAATTTCAGTCGAAACCGACGCGTGTGCCGTTCTTGCGTATTGTTGATTTAGAAGAGTGATCCACAGCCCAAGCGAAAGCGTCGGGCCCGAACGATCTCGGGCCCGACCACTGAACTGGATCAAACCGCCTTTAGATTGCGGCGTTCGTTGCGAAACTGGGAAAGCTCTTCAGCCACCAGGAACGCCAATTCCAGCGATTGGCTGGCATTCAAGCGCGGATCACAGGCCGTGTGGTAGCGAGACGACAGATCGTTTTCGCTGACCGCGCGGACACCGCCGGTGCATTCGGTGACGTCTTGACCCGTCATCTCAAAATGCACGCCGCCGGGCACGGTACCTTCGGCCTGATGCACGGCAAAGAATTCCTTCACCTCACGCAGCACGGAGTCGAAGGGCCGCGTCTTGTAACCGGTCGAGGATTTGATGGTGTTGCCATGCATTGCATCGCACACCCAAACCACGTTCATGCCTTCTTCTTGCACGGTCTTGATCAAACGCGGCAGATGCTCACCCACCTTGCCCGCACCAAACCGTGAAATCAGGGTCAAACGCCCTGCTTCGTTTTCCGGGTTCAAAGTGGCCATCAAACGCTTGAGATCATCGCTTTCCATGCTTGGGCCGCATTTCAGACCGATTGGGTTCTGAACACCGCGCGCAAATTCAACATGGGCGCCGTCGGGCTGGCGCGTACGGTCGCCGATCCAGATCATATGACCGGACCCCGCCAACCATTTGCCAGACGTCGAATCCAACCGCGTCAACGCTTCTTCATATTCAAGAAGCAGTGATTCATGGCTGGTATAGAAATCAACCGACTGCATGGTGTGTGCTGCATCCGCGGTGACACCAGCGGCGGCCATGAAATCCAACGCATCGGAAATACGGCCGGCCATTTCGCGGTATGTCTCTGCCTGATCGCCTTCGGTAAAGCCCAATGTCCAGGAATGCACCTGATTTACATCTGCATAGCCGCCCGTCGAAAAGGCGCGCAGCAAGTTCAGAGTGGCAGAAGCCTGTGTGTAGGCCTGCAGCATCCGTTTGGGATCAGGAATGCGCGCATCCGGAGTGAAATCCAGGTCATTGATAATGTCGCCGCGGTAGCTGGGCAATTCCACACCATCCACCGTTTCTGTCGGCGCGCTGCGTGGCTTTGCGAATTGGCCGGCCATACGACCCACTTTGACCACGGGCACTTTTGCCGCGTAGGTCAACACCACTGCCATCTGCAGCATCACCTTGAACGTGTCGCGGATCATGTCGGCGCTGAACTGTTCAAAGCTTTCGGCGCAATCCCCGCCCTGAAGCAAAAAGGCTTCGCCACGAGAAGCGGCACCAAGCTGTGCTTTCAGCTTTCGCGCTTCGCCCGCGAAGACGAGCGGTGGATAGTTTGACAATTGGGCCTCGACCGCATTGAGGGCCGCGGCGTCGGTATACTCGGGCATCTGCACCCGAGGTTTTTGGCGCCAGTCGCTTTTTTTCCAGTCACTCATCTGTTTGTCCTCGATCATGTCGCGGCACACACCGCGCGCCTCTCTATACAAAAGCGTGATTTGGGTGACCATACGCGAAATGCGGCTCTTGACGCCGGATTAATCCAATGATCAGGCTAAATTGAAACATGAATACTATCGCGCGGCAAAGCGCGAAGCCAACACACGGTTCCAGCAATGCAGCCAGCACGATCCGCCACATCTATCCCGCAGCCTGCAGACAAGCCCAAAAGGTTTGTTTTAGTGCTGCTCGACAATTTCACGCTGCTTTGCTTTTCGGCGGCCTTGGAATGCTTGCGCATTGCCAACCGTATGGGCGGCCGTGAGTTATATGAATGGCGGATTATCGGAGAAGGCGGCGATATGGTGGCCTGTTCTGCCGGACCACTGTTCAAACTGGATGGCGACCTGGAAGACATCCTGCGGGACGATACTGTGATGGTGTGTGGTGGCATTGATGTTCAGGCCGCAACTACGAAACGCCTGTTGGGCTGGCTGCGCCGGGAATCACGTAAGGGTGTACATATGGCGGGCCTGTGCACGGCGGGCTATTCGCTCGCCAAAGCCGGGTTGCTTGATGACAAACGCGCGACAATCCATTGGGAAAACCAAGACAGTTTCTCTGAAGAATTTCAGGAGGTTGAGCTTACCAAATCCGTTTTTGTCATCGACGGGCTTCGCATGACGACCGCGGGTGGCACATCGTCTATCGACCTGATGTTGAAACTGATTGCGCAAGATCACGGCGAAGATTTGGCCAATGCTGTGGCGGATCAGCTGATCTATTCCTCCATCCGCACTGATCAGGATACTCAGAGGCTTTCTGTTCCAACACGGATCGGCGTACGGCATCCAAAGCTCAGCCAGGTCATCCAGATTATGGAAGCCAATATCGAAGAACCGATCAGCCCGTCCTTGCTGGCAAAGGATGTGGGCATGTCGACCCGCCAGCTTGAACGGCTGTTCCGACGCTATCTGAACCGATCGCCCAAGCGGTACTACATGGCGCTACGGCTTCAGAAAGCTCGGAACCTGCTGATGCAAACCGACATGAGTGTGATCAACGTGGCCCTCGCCTGTGGTTTCGCGTCGCCGTCGCACTTTTCGAAATGCTACCGCGCGCACTATGACACAACGCCATATCGCGAACGCGGTTCGCACGCGCCAAGACTCTCCGTTTAGTGACCGTATCAATCACCTAACGAGGCCGCAGAATCGCTTTTCTTTTCTGTTCACGGCACATATTGTCCCGGCCACAATAAAATCTCGAAAAATAAAAGGGAGAGATGAGATGAAAAAGTTGCTGGCAGCGACAGCTGCAACAGCTTTGATGGCCGGTGCTGCATTTGCAGGTGGCCACGCGAAAGAAGTCAAAATTGGCGTTATCCTCGGCTTTACTGGCCCAATTGAATCGCTGACGCCTTCGATGGCTGACGGCGCTGAACTGGCGATGAAGGAAGTCACGGACTCCGGCATGCTGCTTGATGCGGCCACAGTTACTTCCGTACGCGCAGACAGCACGTGTATCGATGCGGGTGCTGCCACTGCAGCGGCTGAACGTCTGATCACAGCTGACAAAGTTGACGGCATTATGGGCGCAGACTGCTCTGGTGTGACCGGTGCGATCCTCAACAACGTGGCGCTGGCCAACGGTGTTGTAATGGTTTCGCCCTCCGCGACATCGCCAGGCCTGAGCCACAACGATAACGAAGACAACGGCCTGTTTTTCCGTACAGCGCCATCTGACGCTCGTCAGGGTGTGGTGATGACCGAAGTGCTGATGGAAGAAGGCATCAACGAAGTCGCGGTGACCTACACCAACAACGACTATGGTAAAGGTCTCGCAGACAGCTTCCAGGCGGCTTTCGAAGCGGCAGGCGGCACAGTGACAATCAACGCGGCACACGAAGACGGCAAAGCGGACTATTCTGCTGAAGTTGGCGCATTGGCAGCTGCAGGCGGTGACCGTCTGGTCGTTGCTGGTTACGTTGACCAGGGTGGTTCCGGCATCGTGCGCGCAGCGCTGGATTCCGGCGCGTTCGACACATTCCACTTCCCCGACGGGATGATCGGTACAAAGCTCGAAGAGAACTTTGGTGACGAAATCGACGGCTCCACAGGTCAGCACCCAGGTACAGACAGCGAAGGCGCTGCAATGTTCACAGCTCTGGTTGGTGACGCGTTTGACGCGACATCCCCGTTCACACCAGAAGCCTATGACGCGACAGCGTTGATCTTGTTGGCCATGCAGGCTGCGAACTCCAAAGACAGCGCGGACTACAAAGGCAAGATCATGGACGTGGCCAATGCGCCAGGCGAACAGATCTTCCCAGGTCAGCTGGCAAAAGCGCTGCAGATCCTGAAAGACGGTGGCGACATCGACTATGTTGGTGCAACTGCAGTTGAGCTGATCGGCGCAGGTGAATCCGCGGGCAACTATCGCCAGATCGTTGTCGACGGTGGCAAGATCACTACAGCCAAGTATCGCTAAGATATACGATAATCTCATCAGGAAGCCCGGAGGAAACTCCGGGCTTTTTTGCAAATCTGAGACCATGAACATTGAGACGCGCAGGTGCATATGCCCTGTTTCTCAATCAAACATGGCACGGGGGAACCATGATCGTCGTTGACGACATACATAAACACTTTGGCGGCTTTCACGCTGTGGATGGCGCCACCCTGAAAATCGACCAAGGCTCTATCACCGGATTGATCGGACCCAACGGGGCCGGAAAAACCACCCTCTTCAACGTGATCGCAGGTGTTTTGCCACCCACGTCAGGTCGTGTGACTATGGACGGGGAAGACATCACCGGATTGCCGCCTCATACGCTCTTTCACAAAGGGTTGTTGCGGACATTTCAGATCGCCCACGAATTTCATTCCATGACGTGCCGGGAAAACCTGATGATGGTGCCCGGAGCCCAGTCGGGTGAAACGCTGTGGAACACCTGGTTTGGGCGCAAGCGGATCGCGGACGAAGAGCGCGCGCTGCGGGCCAAGGCCGATGAGGTGCTGGAGTTCCTGACTGTTGAACATCTGGCGGACCAAAAGGCAGGCCAGGTTTCAGGCGGTCAGAAAAAACTTCTCGAATTGGGGCGCACCATGATGGTGGACGCCAAAATCGTGTTTCTGGACGAAGTTGGCGCGGGCGTGAACCGCACGCTGCTTAACACCATTGGAGATGCGATTTTGCGGCTGAACAAAGAGCGCAATTACACATTTGTGGTGATTGAGCATGACATGGATTTCATTGGAAAGATCTGTGACCCGGTCATTTGTATGGCCGAGGGTCGTGTGCTGGCCGAAGGCACGCTGGACGAGATCAAAGCCAATGATGCAGTGATCGAAGCCTATTTGGGCACGGGGCTGAAAAACAAAGACAAGGTGGCAACCACGTGATGCTGTGCAAAACACACAAGAGCACCGCTCCTGCCGGGGTTGTTACGACCCAAAGGAATGGAGGGTGTCATGGCTGAAGCGATGAACAACCAGGATGCATTCCTGATCGGCGATACAATGACCGGCGGGTATGGCGCTGGCCCGGATATTCTTCACGACTGTACCGTTGCGGTAAACCCCGGTGAAATTGCCGTGATTGTGGGCCCGAACGGGGCTGGCAAATCAACCGCAATGAAAGCCGTTTTTGGGATGCTGAACGTCCGGCAGGGTTCTGTCCGGCTCGACGGGCAAGACATCACCAGCCTTTCCCCGCAAGACCGCGTGTCACGCGGGATGGGGTTTGTGCCGCAGACGGCGAACATCTTCACGTCCATGACGGTCGAAGAAAACCTTGAAATGGGGGCCTTCATCCGACGGGATGACTACGCCGAAACGATGGAGCAGGTGTATACGCTGTTCCCCATCCTCAAGGAAAAGCGCCGTCAGGCCGCGGGCGAGCTTTCGGGCGGTCAGCGTCAACAGGTGGCCGTGGGCCGCGCGTTGATGACACAGCCCAAAGTGCTGATGCTTGATGAACCCACGGCGGGCGTATCGCCTATCGTGATGGATGAACTGTTTGACCGGATTATCGAAGTGGCCCGCACAGGCATTCCGATTTTGATGGTGGAACAAAACGCCCGCCAAGCGCTGGAGATTGCCGACAAAGGCTATGTTCTGGTGCAAGGGCGCAATGCGTATACAGGCACCGGCAAAGAGCTTTTGGCCGATCCCGAAGTACGCAAAAGTTTCTTGGGAGGCTGATACGACATGGATCTTCTCAATGCATTTGTCGTTCTGTCGAACTTCGTTCTGATCCCCGCGATTGCCTATGGCTCACAGCTGGCGCTTGGCGCGCTGGGCGTGACGCTGATCTATGGCATCCTGCGGTTTTCCAACTTTGCCCACGGCGACACGATGGCCTTTGGCACGATGGCCACCATCCTGATCACCTGGTGGCTGCAAAGCCTGGGCGTCAGCTTTGGCCCCTTGCCTACCGCGCTGCTCGCCCTGCCCTTTGGCATTGCGGTCTGTGTCCTGCTGATCCTCTTCACGGATCGGTTCGTTTACCGGTTCTACCGCGAACAAAAGGCCAAACCCGTGATCTTTGTGATCGTCTCACTGGGTGTGATGTTCATCATGAACGGCCTGGTGCGCTTTATCATCGGGCCCAATGATCAGCGCTTTGCCGATGGCGAACGCTTCATCATCTCCGTGCGCGAATTCAAGGCGCTGACCGGCCTCAAGGAAGGGCTAGCGATCAAGACCACACAGGGCATCACCGTGATCACGGCTGTTCTGGTTGTGGCGGCGCTGTTCTATTTCCTGAACCGCACCCGCACGGGCAAAAGCATGCGCGCCTATTCCGACAATGAGGATCTGGCGCTTTTGTCGGGCATTAACCCTGAACGGGTTGTGATGGTCACCTGGCTGATCGTGGCGGCATTGGCCACAGTGGCAGGTGTGCTTTACGGCCTCGACAAATCCTTTAAACCGTTTGTCTATTTCCAGCTTTTGCTGCCGATCTTTGCGGCGGCCATTGTCGGTGGTCTAGGCAACCCGTTGGGCGCCATCGCTGGTGGGTTCACCATCGCCTTTTCCGAGGTGATGATCACCTATGCTTGGAAAAAGGTGGCGAAATACGCGCTGCCTGAATCGTTGGAACCCGACGGCTTGGCACAGCTTTTGTCGACTGACTACAAATTCGCCGTCAGCTTTGTGATCTTGCTGATTGTGCTTCTCTTCCGGCCAACCGGATTGTTCGCGGGGAAATCGGTATGAGCGATACAATGCGCAACACAGTTTACTTTGCGGGCATTGCCGTCCTGATCATTGGCACGGGGCTGGTGTACTCGTGGGACAACGCGATGTTCATCCTGAACTTTGGCCTTGTCAGTGCGATCATGGCCTTGGGCGTAAACCTGCAGTGGGGGTTTGCGGGCCTCTTTAATGTGGGCATCATGGGCTTTGTCGCACTTGGTGGGCTCGCCACGGTTCTGGTGTCGATGCCCGCAGTGCCAGAGGCCTGGCGTGCTGGCGGTGGCGGGATTTTGATCTCGCTCCTGTTAGGTGCGGCCACGGTTGTTTTGGCCGTCTATGCATTCGCCAAACTGCCCAAAGGTTGGGTGCGTGGATTGGCGATGACTGTCATCCTGATCGGAGGGTTCTTCTTATATAGAGCGATGTTCGATCCGGCAGTGGGCGCCGTTGAAGCGGTCAATCCGGCAATTGAAGGATACCTGGGCGGTCTTGGCCTGCCTGTCATCGTAGCATGGCCTGTCGGAGGATTGTTTGCGGCGGGTGCGGCTTGGGTCATTGGCAAAACCGCCCTTGGCCTGCGGTCAGACTATCTGGCGATTGCGACACTTGGGATTGCGGAAATCATCGTTGCCGTTTTGAAAAACGAAGACTGGCTCGCCCGTGGGGTGAAGCTGGTCTACGGTATTCCAAGTGCAACGCCAGATCCGATTGAGCTGCAAAACACCCCAAGCTTTGTCGAACGTGCAACGGGCCTCGGCATTGATCCGGTTCAGGCTTCAACGCTTTGGGTCAAGCTGATCTATGCGGGGCTTTTCACAGCCGTGCTGGTTCTGCTCTTCATCCTCGCACAGCGCGCGCTCAACTCCCCTTGGGGGCGGATGATGCGCGCCATTCGCGACAACGAAGTTGCGGCTGAGGCAATGGGCAAAGACGTCACCGCGCGGCATTTGCAGATCTTCATCCTCGGCTCGGCGATCTGCGGCATGGCTGGGGCGATGGCGACCACGCTGGATGGCCTTTTGGCGCCGCAGTCCTATCAGCCTTTGCGCTGGACCTTCCTGATCTGGGTGATGGTCATCGTTGGTGGATCAGGCAATAACCTTGGCGCCGTTCTGGGTGGTTTCCTGATCTGGTGGCTGTGGGTCATGGTCGAACCTTTGGGTCATTACCTGATGGTGCTGATTACCGCAGGCATGGCTGATGGATCTGCGTTGAAAGAGCATCTGCTGGATTCCGCGGCGCATATGCGCTTGCTGACCATGGGATTGGTGTTGCTGCTTGTGCTGAGGTTCAGCCCGAGAGGGCTGATACCGGAGCGGTAAATCAAGCTAACAAGCAACAAAAAAGAGGCCGGGTGTTCCGGCCTCTTTTCGTTTGTGCTGTTGATCTCTGCGCTTCTTCATCGCCCTTTGAACAACCCTCCAAGGATGCCCCTCACGATGCGGCGCCCGGTGGTGCCTTTCAGCTCCTTAATCACGGCCTGGCTCAGCGCGCCGCCGAATGTGTCGGTTGACCGGCGCGACCGACTGGGCCGAGAGGTGGAGCGAGAGACCCGCCCACCCGAATACCGCCGCGCTGCACTGAATTCCCGCTGCATCGGTGGTTGCTCTTCAGCGGCCTCTTCCGCCGCTTCAGCTTCGGCGGCTGCCTTTTCCGCACGCGCCGTCAGGATCTCAAACGCGGATTTGCGGTCCAGCACCTTATCATATTTGCCCGACATGGCTGACGCGCTCATCACCTCGGCCCGCTCCATATCGCTGATTGGTCCAAGTTGAGACGACGGAGGGCGGATCAGCGTGCGCTCCACAATGCCCGGTATCCCCTTTTTCTGCAGCATAGACGTCACCGCCTCGCCAACCCCCACCTCGCGAATGGCCTCTTCGGTGTCGAACCGTGGGTTTTCGCGATAGGTCTCCGCTGCCATACGCAACGCTTTCTTGTCACGCGCCGTAAACGCGCGCAGCGCGTGTTGGAACCGATTGCCCAATTGCCCCAGAATATCTTCGGGGATGTCATCAGGATTCTGCGTGATGAAGTAAACGCCAACGCCCTTGGACCGGATCAGCCGCGCAACCTGTTCCACCTTGTCGACCAAGGCTTTGGGCGCGTCGTCAAACAGCAGATGCGCTTCGTCAAAAAAGAAGACCAGCTTTGGTTTATCTGGATTGCCGACCTCGGGCAGCTCTTCAAAAAGCTCTGACAACAGCCAAAGCAGGAAGGTGGCATACAGTTTTGGCGATCCCATCAATTGATCTGCGGCGAGGATGTTGATCATGCCTTTGCCATCCGCATCCGTGCGCATCAGATCAGACAGCTCCAGCGCGGGTTCCCCGAACAGCTTGGCACCCCCTTGGTTTTCCAACACCAAAAGACGCCGCTGGATCGCACCAACCGATTGCGTGGAAATGTTGCCATACCTCAACGACAGCGATTTGCCGTTTTCCCCTACCCAGACGAGCAGGGATTGCAGGTCTTTCAAATCCAGCAGAGCCAGGTTTTCTTCGTCAGCTACGCGGAAGGCGATGTTCAAGATACCTTCTTGGGCCTCTGAAAGATCCATCAATCTCGACAACAGCAACGGCCCCATTTCTGAAACCGTTGTACGCACCGGGTGGCCCTTCTGCCCCATCAAGTCCCAAAACGTGACGGGGCATGCATGATAGGCGTAATCCTCAAACCCGATTTTGGTCGCGCGTTCCATAAAGGGGGCGTGCAACTTGAACGCTGGCGTGCCGGATTTAGCGAGCCCAGACAGATCGCCTTTGACGTCAGACAGAAACACTGGAACGCCCGCGTTGGAAAACCCTTCGGCCAGAATTTGCAACGTGACAGTCTTGCCGGTCCCTGTCGCCCCAGCGATCAAACCGTGCCGATTTGCGTATTTCAGGTTCAGCCCTTGCTGTTCGCCGTAGCCGTCTCCACCACCGCCGATAAAGATGTGTCCGTCCATGTCTGAAAACCCCCAATTCAACGCAAACGCGTCGACCATACAAAATTAACGCGCACCTGCCATAAGCTTTTTTGCTTACACCCGCATGTCCTCAGGGGCGTAAGCATCCCCCTGTTGGGTTGGCCGCACCATTATGGTGCGGCCCTTTTTGCGGTGATCATGCTAACTTTGCCGAAAACCACAGAAAATCGACCTAAGACTCGCTAAATGCGGGAAAATTGTCCCGGATTAACTGTTGACCGATGCGAACGGCTTTCGTAACGTTACTCCATAAAAAGGTCGGTCAGTCCGACGGGGAGACAAATAAGAAAAAGGGGGCGAAAGCTCCCTTTTTTTCTTGCGCATTGCGTTGGCGTAATTTCGCATGTGGCGAGCGGAATTCCGCATTTGTCGCTGACACTTCAGAATGGTCATGCTAGCTAGCCACAACGTCAAATAGATGGATATGTTATGATTAAAGGCCTCACAGCTCTTTCACTTGCCGTGGTGATCGCAACGGGATCCACCGCACTGCATGCACAAAGCACGCAAGCAACCGACGAAGACACATCTGAAGCCACGCAATTGGAAGATCAACTGAGCTTTGGGGAAGAAGGCCCACAAATCGGGCAGACTTACACCGCCGAAGTGATCGGGGATTGGGAATTGCAATGCATCAAGACGGAGACAGATGAAGATCCGTGCCAGATGTATCAGTTGATGGCGGATACCGAGAACCAACCTATCGCTGAGTTTTCGCTGTTCCGCCTGCCGGAAGGCGGGCGTGCCGTTGCTGGCGCGACATTGGTTGTGCCGTTGGAATCCTCCCTGCCACAACAGGTTAGCATCGCAATCGACGGCCAGGCCGCGCGCCGGTATCCATATGCGTTCTGTAACACGGTCGGATGCTACGCACGTATCGGCCTGACCGCAGAAGACGTAGCTGCATATCGAGCAGGTAACAGTGCTACGATCACCATCGTCCCCGCCTTGGCACCAGATCAGCAAGTACAGTTGGAGCTGTCGCTGACCGGTTTCACCAAGACCTATGAAAAGGTGTCTATCGCTGACCAGTAAGCTTGGCTTTAGACCCGGCGGAGCGCGATAACCGCGTTCATGCCTCCGAATGCAAACGCATTTGACAGCGCGACGTCCACCTTGGCGTCGCGCGCTTCGTTTGGCACAACGTCCAAAGCGCATTCCGGGTCGGGCTCTTCGTACCCGATGGTGGGCGCAATCACACCTTCGCGCAGCGCCATGATACAGGCCAACAGCTCAACCGCGCCCGTGCCGCCAATCAGGTGACCGTGCATCGATTTGGTGGACGAAATCATAAGATCATCAGCGTGCGCGCCAAAGACATCCGCGACGGCCGCGCATTCCGTTTTGTCATTTGCAGCGGTGCCGGTTCCGTGGGCGTTGATATACCCTACGTCTGAGGTGGCAATTCCGGCGTCTTTCAGCGCCATCTGCATGGCCCGCGCCGCACCAGCTTTTGACGGCATCACAATATCCGCAGCATCCGATGACATGCCAAACCCGATCACTTCGGCCAGAATATCTGCGCCACGGGCTTTTGCATGGTCCATATTTTCAAAGACGAATACACCCGCCCCTTCACCCTGGACCATCCCGTTTCTGTTGGCGGAAAACGGGCGGCACGCGTCTTTGGACATTACCCGCAGCCCTTCCCAGGCTTTCACGCCGCCAAAGCACAACATGGATTCCGATCCACCGGTCAAAATCGTGGTTGCCAGCCCGGATCGAACCATCGCAAAGGCCTGCGCCATCGCGTGATTGGAGCTTGCGCAGGCCGTGGCGACCGTAAAGGACGGACCTTTGAGGTTATGCTCCATGCTAACGTGGCTGGCGGCGGCATTGTTCATCAGTTTGGGCACAACAAAGGGATGCACCCGGTTTTTACCCTCTTCATAGACCAAACGGTAATTGGCATCCCACGTGTTCACCCCGCCCCCGGCGGTGCCCAGGATCACGCCGGATTGCGCAGCCAAATCACCATGAAAAGACAATCCCGACTGTGCCACAGCCTCTTTCGCGGCGGCCAACGTAAACTGGGTGAACCGGTCATACAGGCTCATTTGTTGGCGGTTGAACCGACCTTCGGTTTCAAAGCCGCGCACCTGTCCACCGATTTTGATAGCGAGGCGGTCCACGTCCTGAAAATCAAGCGCGCCAATACCACAGCGCGCATTTTTCATCGCGTCAAAGGTTTCATCGACAGAATGCCCAAGCGCGTTGATGGTACCAGCGCCAGTGATCACCACACGGTTCATCTTAGGCTAGCCATCCGCGCTTTGGATCAGGCTTTCGATCCCGGCCACGATGGAGCGCACATTCGAGATATCAAAGTCGCTTGCCGTGGGTTCATTCGCATTGAACGGGACCGAGATATCGAACTCTTCTTCGATGGCAAAAATGCTCTCGACCAACCCCAAGCTATCAATGCCCAGATCTTCCAACGTGCTGTCGAGCGTCACATCAGAGGGCTCCAAAACCGCCTGTTCTGCGATGATCGCGATGACACGGGTTTCGATTGACGGTTCAGACATAGTAGCGCACCCCCTTGGGTCAGACCGATGCCGTCGATTTAGTCGTTGGTGGAGGACTTGAAAACAGCTTTCTTTAGGGCTGCGATATCTTGTGTCAGCCGGGGCAAACGTCGAAGCGCTTTGTACATCTCAACATGCAGATCCATCTTGACCGCTGGATACCCTAAAACCACCCGGCCCGCAGGGATATTGGACAGCACTTTGGAGGATGCACCACATATTACCCGGTCACCGATTTTGAGGTTGTCAGAAATGCCAACCTGACCGCCAAACACGCAGCCATCCCCAATCACCGACGATCCTGCAATGCCGACCTGCCCGCAAATCAGGCAATCGTTGCCGACAACCACGTTGTGGGCGATGTGCACGAGGTTGTCGATTTTCGTTCTGTCGCCAACCTTGGTGGGTCGAATGGTGCCATAGTCAATCGCGGTATTCACACCGATCTCAACGTCGTCACCGATGACGATACCGCCGAGTGAATGGATCCGATGCCAGGCCTGCTGCGTCGCTTCGACGTTGTCGCCAAGGCTTTCGCGTGCTTCCTCAACATCGCTTTTTTCCGGTGTGACAAAAGAAAACCCATCGCCGCCCAAACGTACTCCGGGGTGGGCAAAAAACCTCTCGCCAATCCGCACACGCGCACCAATGCTCACATGCTCGCGCAGGAAGGACCCCGCCCCAATCGCTGCATCCGTGCCGATATAGCAATGTGGACCAACCACAGTACCGTCACCAACTTGCGCACGCGCACCAACGATCGCGTATGGGCCGATGTTCACATCCGCGCCAATGACCGCAGTCGGATCGATCAACGCAGTGGTGTGAATACCGTCTTCAAACCCCGGACCGGGATCAAACATTTTGGTCAGGCCCGACATTGCATACCGAGGGCGGGTCGGCAAAATCGCAGCTTTCAACCCAAAGCTGGCCCAATCGGCATCCGCCCACATAAAGGCGGCCTGCGCCTCACCCTTAGCAAGGTGCTCCGCGTATTTCGGAGTTGAGGCCAAGGCCAAGCTGTTTTCCGCGGCATCCGCCGGCTCGCTCAGCCCTGTAACACACAGACTGACATCGCCCACCGCCGTTGCGCCAACGGCTTTGGCAATGTCTGCGATCGAATAGGTCGTCATTATGTGGTCAGCCCCAAGCAATCAGCGTTGAGGCTGAGGCTTACCCTTGAACGTTGGGAAGAGCCACCCCTGCGTTTTGCAGTGCCTTCCAAACCTTGGCGTCCCGGCCATAGATATCGCGGCGATACTGCATGTCACCTTTTGGCGTCGCGACCGCAGTGCGATAGATGATGTGCACGGGCAAGGGATCTTTCAGATCGACACGTGTTTCTGTCTTTGTTGCCAGAACGGACTGGAAATACCCTTTGGGATCTGAAGTTTGCTCAGACAGAAGCGCGTAGGCAAAATCAAACGGATCGGCCAGACGAATACATCCGTGGCTATAGGCGCGCACTTCACGACCAAAGAGGTTCTTGGCGGGTGTGTCGTGCAAATAGATGTTGTGACGGTTGGGGAACATGAACTTCACCAACCCCAGCGCATTGCGGCTGCTGGGCGGTTGACGCATCGCAAACGGGAATGTCTTGGCCGTGTAAGACGCGAAATCTGCGGTTGCGCGGTTTACCACGCGTCCACGGCTGTCTGTGATCTCAAGATGTGAAACCGCATTCGGGTTGGCGCGCAGCTGTGGCAGGTATTCTTTGGTGGCGATGGAACGCGGCACATACCAGCTGGGGTTAATGACCATGAATTCCATCACGTCCGAGAATTCAGGCGTGTACCGATCCGGGTCCCCCGCGCCAACAACAGAACGCGTTTGGAACGCGATCTTGCCCCCATCCATGATCTTGGCAGAGAAATCGGGGATGTTCACCAAGACATGGCGTTCACCACGATCACGGTTCAACCAACGTTCCCGTTCCATCGCAACCAAAACTGATTGTAGACGTGTCGCAGCGCTTTTGTTGATTTCTTTGAGCGTCGAGGCTCCTGCGGTGCCATCCACCGTCATGCCATGGTCTTCTTGGAATGCGCGCACGGCTTTATCCATGGCGGCATCATATGTGTTGATGTTGCTGCGCTTGAGATACCCCATGCGATACAAGCGATCCCGCAGGGCAACCACGGCTTTACCGCTCTGACCGGGCTTCACCGCTTTGGCATTGACCTTAGCCCCCCAGCCACCGCGCGCAATCTGCGTTTCGAGAGACAGTTTGGCCTTTTGCAGCGCAACATACTCGTTGGTCTGCGGCGGTAGCGCTTTGAAGAATGCTTTGGGTGTGCTGCGCGCAAAGTTCACGAGGTATGAGGCGCGATCCCGATAAGGGACTTTGCGCACCATCGCTTTATCAATCTCGGCAGGTTTCAAGATGCCGGTTTGCATATCTCGCGAAAGGCGCAAAAAGATCTTGCTCATTTCGACATCCAGGATACCGCGCGCGCGATCCGTCTTGGCGTTGCGCATCTTGGCCATCAGCGCATCCGCGTCGTAGCGATCAGCGGGCAACCCATGCATGGACGCTGTCCGCATGGCATCCAGCAAGGCGGCACGGCGTTTGCGTTCTGTGTTAGACGCGCCAGTCCAAAGGCTGGCGTAGCCACTGTCACGATAAAACGCGGCCACATCTCCATCGCGGGCTGCGGTTTCGGCGATGGCTTGTTTAAAGGCGGTCACTTCTGCCTGCGCGGTCGAATGCGTTGCCCCCCACGCTACGCTGAAAATCATGGCAAAAAGGGCAATGCTTACTGAGAACCGGAACACTTGCATCAAAAGCTCCTTGCGAATCGCGCTAGGGGTATTAGATTAACTGTACGCATAGTGATATGTTCGTTTCCAAGTTGTCCACTCACGACTTTGGCAACGTAAAAATTGGGTTCCCAGTGCGTCCCCAGGCACACATGCGCCCTTCAGACCCGGCGAATAGGCAAAATTGCGCAAAATTTTGCCGAAATCTGTTGTTAAGCGATATGACACATAATCGATCCTTGGATCGAGAATCGGATTGTGACAACATTTGTACACATCTGGGGACGACAAAAACAATGTTCGTGTAACATCGCGAACAGGCAGGCGTACGGGACGACGCATATGGGTGAAACGACTACGGGCGTGACACGTCGGGCACTGCTAAGTGCTTTTGCAGCAACCGCTATCGTTGCAGCACCAACCTTTTCCAAAGCGGCAGGGTTCATTCGAGGCGCGGGCGATATCCGACGCATTCAGATGTATTCGGGCCGGACCGGTGAAAAGATCGACATGATCTATTGGGTCGACGGCGACTACATCAAAGACGCGGTCGCCGAGGTGAACCACTTCATGCGCGACTGGCGCACCAACCAGGTCAAATCGATTGATTTGCGCACTTTGGATATCATGGCCGCCACGCATAACCTTGTGGATGCGCATGAGCCCTTCATGCTCTTATCCGGCTACCGCTCTCCTCAGACCAATGCGATGTTGCGGTCCCGCTCGCGCGGTGTCGCCAAGAATTCGCTGCATATGAAAGGTCAAGCCGCTGATCTGCGCCTTACCTCTCGTTCGGTTCGTCAGCTTGCCCGCGCGGCTTCGGCCTGCAAAGGCGGCGGAGTTGGGCGCTATTCCCGCTCAAACTTTGTGCATGTGGATTGTGGTGTTGTCCGCACCTGGGGCAGCTAAAACGTTTAGGATTTACCTTGCGACACAAGTCCCTTGTGACGGCGGTGCCGTTCTCGGGGCATTACCGTCGCTTGATGGGTCAGGTAAAACCCGCAAAGCTATGATTTAGCTGCTAAAAACTGAATACACCCACGACCTGCCCCGCTGGTGGAGCCACGATAACGGGCTGTTCCAAACCGTCATCTAAAGCGGGTGGTGCACTGCGACGCGATTGCGTTGGCAAAAGACCCCGCGGCAATCCCGCCTCAGCGGCCAATCTGTCTTCTTCCCGCACCCGTCCGTTTTCACAGGCGCCTTTGCGAGTCCACAATTCACGCGACACAGGGCCCGCAACCGTGGAAGAGATAACCGATGGCGCCACATCGTTCGGACCAACCCGACCCGAGGCAATGAGCGTTTTGATCGCTTCGGCCATGATCAGTGCGCTGTCCTGAAACTCCATGCCGATGAATTTGGCTTCTTCATCTGTGGCGATGCCGTCCAGATTACAGCGGGCAGCGATAAACAGCCAGTCATGCACCATGTACGCGGGGGCATATCCCCAGGGCGAAAACCCGTTAAACCATTGCGCGGCTTTCGGGATTGATCCGCCATCGGTGTACATCATCTCGGGCTGGATCACCTGATACGGCCCCTTCTCTGCGCGAATGAACGTCAGAGGATCGCGCGGGTTTGGCACAAAGACAAAAGCGCCGTCGCCACGTTCACCCCCTTCGCCAATCCACATGACAAACAAGGATCCACGGAACTCGCCTTCTTCGGCGGCATCATAGTTGATGGCAGTGCAGCTGCCCAAGAGCAGGCCGAAAAGCGCAACGAGCGTCAGGCGCAAAGACACGATGGGAACCTCCGTCTTACAGCGTCGCACGTATACCGTGAAACGCGTCACGAAGGTAGAGGGTCAGTGCCCCCCTTCCAGGATTCCGGTCCGCACGCCGTAGTCGACAGCAAGGCCATAGTCCGGGTCATCATCAGATTCTCGCACCAACTGGCCCGCTTTTGACAGCAGCTTATGACAATCCCGGCTCAAGTGCCGCAGCTGCAGCGACTTTCCCGCCGCCTCGTATTTTGCGGCCACAGCCTCAATCGCTTGCAAGGCCGATTGGTCAGCGACACGCGAATTGGCAAAGTCCACAACGACCTTTTCAGGATCCTCATTGATGGTGAAAATCTCGGTAAACCCGTCTGTCGAGCCAAAGAACAAAGGCCCCTGAATGCGGTACACCTTGCCCTTTTCCGTTTCCTCGATCTCAGCACGGATGCGCGTTGCGTTCTGCCAAGCGTAGGCCAGTGCAGAGACGATTACGCCGACCACCACCGCCGTCGCGAGGTCGGTGGCGACTGTGACCACGGTCACCAGGATTGTCACCAAAGCATCGGTCAGCGGCACCTTGGTCAGAATGCGCAGGCTGTTCCATGCGAATGTGCCGATGACGACCATGAACATCACGCCGACAAGCGCGGCCAGCGGGATACGTTCGATCAAGGGCGCGGCAAACAGAATGAAGCTGAGCAAAAACAGCGCCGCTGCGATCCCGGCCAAACGTGTGCGCCC